>NZ_CP109598.1:2713571-3027142 GCF_036327775.1 Streptomyces sp. NBC_01498
GGCCCCGCCCCGCTTCCCGGGACCACGTCACCGCACCCGGCGCCCGGAGGGGGCTCTCACTCGAAGAACTTCAGGCTGAACCCGACGGTGGAGGTGGCGCCGGGGACATTGGCCCGGCGGTACGTGGTGTTGCCCCACCACACAGCGGTGCCGCTGTACCAGTAACGGTTGGCCCATGAATACGGCGTGCCCTTGGCGACCGCGTGGAACATGGTCGGGAACCGGTTGCCGGACGGCGGCCCGGCGGCGACGTCACCGCGCGGCAGGACGAAGGTGTGGTGACCGGGGCCGTCGACGTTCAGCGTGGGGTCCCAGCCCGCCATCATGGTCGCGGCGTGCGAACCGAACAGACAGCCGTTGCTCTTGTACCAGTCCCACACGTACGTCGGATCGCCACCGGCCCGCAGCCGCAGGTCGGCGATGCAGTACTGGTTGCTCCAACTCCCGTTCGCGGAGTACACGATGTGCAACTGCCCGCTGGGATCGACGATCGGCTGGGGCGCCTCGTTGATGTACGGATTGCCCACGACGCGTTCCCACGGCTCGCGCGGCTGCGAGATGACGTAACGGGCGCCGGTGGTCGCGGTGGGGCTGCTCATCCGGGCGATGTACAGGTTCTGCTCGACGTTGCTGTCGCCGGACCAGCCCGACCACACGAACCACCGCTGGCCGCCGAAGGTGAACGGCACCCCGTCGATGGCCCACTTGTCGTCGGGCAGCGCGACCTTGGTGGCGGCGGAGTAGCCGGAGTCCGGGCTGACCGAACTGATGTGGTAGGTCCGGTGGGCTCCACCGGTCCCGGCCGCGAAGTAGATGCGGTACTGCCCGTCGTGGTGCACGATCTCCGGCGCCCACACCTCGCCGAGGCCGCCGGTGTCCTGCCACACCTGGTGCTTGGGCGCGGTGGCGACCCCCTCCATCGTGGTCGCCGACCGCACGGCGATCCCGCCGTCCACGGACTTGGCGGAGACGTACAGATCACCGACCTTGATGACACTCGGATCCGCGCCGCCGACGAGGGGGCGGCCGAGGGTGGAGGGCGGTCCGTCCGTCACGGCGGCGACTGCCTGGGCGGGGGCGGCTTGGGCGGGTCCGGTCCGGGCGGGTCCGGCGGGTCCGGCGGGTTCGGCGGCGGTCGCCTGCCCGAGGCCGAGGGCGCCGACGAGTGCGAGGGGAACGATGCGGGCGAGCCATCGCGTGGGGGACATCAGGTTCCTCCCGATCATGTCCACGACAAAGAGAGCGCTCTCAATGGTCGCGACGGGCTGACCGTCCGTCAAGGCGATCGGCGGGCCGGCGGTCCCGATCGACGCGCGGGAGGAGGCGTCCCGCACGTACGTCAACCGGCCCGAGACGGCCGGGTCCTGGCGCCCTGCGCCACCGGACTTCGACGCGGCGAGCTGCTCGCCGGGCTCGCTGATTAGCTGTTCGTCTGCGGTCGGCTCGTCTCGGACCTCAGCCACGCGAGGTACTCGTCGCTGCCCCCGGTGATCGGCGTCACGATGATCTCGGGGGTGTCGTAGTCGTGAACACCCTTGATATGCGCGGCGAGTTCGTCGTACCGCTCGGCCGTCGTCTTGTAGAGCACCCGCCACTCGGTGTCGGTCGCCACCCGCCCCTCCCACCGGTAGACGCTCGTGACCGGACCGTCGATCTGCGCACAGGCGGCCAGACGCAGCTCCACGGCCGTCGCGGCGAGAGCCCGCGCCTTGTCCTCGGCGTCCGTCGTGCTCAGTACAGCGAGAAAGTCGACCATCAGGCCCCTCTCCATGGGTAGTCGTGCCATGAACGCAGGTCGGAACACGCAAGGCTGACCGCCCGCGTCCGAAGAGGCGGGCGCGGTGCTTCAAGAGTCTTCGCGGAGCGGCCTGCTTCAGCCGACGCCGAACTTGCCGACCTTGACGCCGCCGACGAAGGCGGCGAAGGCGGCGAAGGCGGCGAAGGCGGCGAAGGCATGGGCGGGGAAGGCGAGAACCGGGCCGCTCGGGTCCTTGGAGTCACGGACGGGGACGACGCCGGAGGTGACGGCAAGGTTGGCGGCGACCTCGACGCAGTCGCCGCCGTTGTTGCTGTACGAGGACGTGAACCAACGGGGGGACTCGGTCACGAGGCGCCCAACTCCCCCGCCTTGACGCCCGCCACGAACGAGGCGAACGAACTCGCGGGGAAGGCGAGAACCGGACCGCCCAGATCCTTGGAGTCACGCACCGGGACCACGCCACGCGTGGCGGCAAAGTTGGCGGCGACCTCGACGCACTGGCCGCCGTTGTCGCTGTAGGAGGACGTGAACCAACGGGGGGACTCGGTCCTGGTCGTCACAAGGTTGCCTTTCGTACCTCTTTGATCATGGCCACCGATGCCGCCTGCGACAGTGCTTCGGCCTGTAGCTGATGGTAGCCCGCCAACATGGGCAGCACAGAGGTGGTTTCGCGCTCCAGGTGTCCCCGGATCTGGGACTCCGCGTACGCGATCACGGACAGATCCGACAGCGTCAACACAGTGAGTGGCAAGTTGAACGGACGACGTTCCCCTATTTCGAAGGGAGCGATCTGGAGGACGGTGTTGGGAAGTTCGGCGAATTGCAGCAGCCGGTCAAGCTGAGCACACATGACCGCGTGCCCACCGACCTGTCTCCGGATACAGCTCTCGTCCATCACCACCAGCATCGCGGGAGGGCGCGGCCGGGCCAACATGTTCTGACGTTCCGTCAGGTACGAGATCCTTTCAGCTGCCTGTTCGGGGGTGACTACCCCCCGACGTACGGCGCTGTCCGCCAGGGCCCGTGCGTACTCCGGCGTCTGAAGCAGGCCATGAATGATCCCGATCTCATACAACCGGATCTCAACCGCACGCCCCTCATAGCCGACGTACTCCGGAAAGCCCTCCAGAAGTACCCCGTGCCGCATCTCGCGCCACTCACGCTCGAATGCGTCCCCGGTGCCAAGGGCAAGGTCCGCTCTGCGCGAGAAACGCAAAGTAGGAAGCTTCCGCCCAGTTTCAACGGAGGAAATATGCGTGCTGGAATATCCCATCCGATGCGCCAAGTCCTCCTGCTTCCAGCCGCGATCTTCTCGCGAGCTGCGCAGACGCGCCCCAAAGGCCGCTTGGGGAGAACTGTCGGGGTTCAACTCCTTGCGATTCAAGGGGCCGTCATCAACCTTTCGTGCCTGTCCAACACGTTGAATAGTTTCCCCACTCTGGGACACGCTGAGCGCCCTTGGTAGTGAAACCACTACGGAGAGGAACGGCCCGTGCCCGTACACCACTTCCCCCCGGCCCTCGGAACGCTCGTCGTTGACACCAACTCAGCTGACCGCGTTGGGGAGTTCAGGGGTGTCACCGGCCCGCGCCGGTTCCTGCGGCCTGTCCGTGGTGGGGCCGGGTGGGAGGCGGAGCCCGTACACGTACGTCCGGCCACCCCCGTAGAGCGACTTCGCGCCGAGAACTCCCGCCGCAACGCCCGAAGTCGGGGTGAAGTGCTGTGAGCGCGGTGGTCGGCGGAACGGACACGAATGGAGACGCGTGAGAACCATGACCAACAACGGACCGGACATCGTCGCCGGCACGGTCGGGGACGACGTACGAACCGTGCACAAGCTGCGTGTGCTTGACCTTCACACCCGCCGGGCCGTGTGCGGCGCGGGCGACCCGGACGGGGTGACGGACGAGTGGCTGCGCGCCGTGAACTGCCCGGCCTGTCTGGACGCCGACCTCGACGCCGAGGGGGCATAGGGATGCCGCGTGCCACACCGTACGTCGCCGCGCGCAGCGCCGAACAGGCGTCAAAACTGGCGGAGTTGACGGTCGAGTTCGGCCCGAAGGGGGCCCGGCTCGCGTACACCCGCCCCCGCCCCGGGGACCGGGACAGCCACGGCAACCTGTGGGTGCGGATGGAGGCGCCCGGCGATCCGGGGGGCGTGCTGTACGACTCCATGCACCCGGCCCGGCAACGCGCCTGCATGGAGCGGATGTTGTGCCAGGTCTGCGCGGAACCCGCCGACCGCGACAAGGACGGCCGGCTGTTCATCGACTGGCGCCGCGAGGACTCACCGCCGACCTGGCCGGAGAGGTCCCTCACGGCCATGCCGCCGCTGTGCGCCGCGCACGTCCAACTCTCCTTGCGGCAGTGCCCCTTCCCGCGCCGGACCGAACACGCCGTGCTCCGTGTGCGGAAGCCGCTGCTGTACGGGGTTTCCGGCGCTCTCCACCGCATGACCGAACACGGCTGGCGCGCCTCCGACGAGGACGTACTCACCCCGTACGGCAAGCCCCGCCACCCCGGCATGCTCGCCGCCCGCGTGCACCGCGAGCTGCGCGGCGTGACCGTCGTGGATGTCCCGAAGCCGTAGGCCGCACAGCCGTGGGACGTTCAGCCGTGGCGCGCAGCCGTCACCCGTCGTCGCGACCTCAGCCGCCGCAGGCGCATCCGGCGGCGGCCTTGGTCTCGGCCGGGGACCGGGACGGGTCGACGGACCGGTCGTCGGGGGTGCGGCAGGCGGTGGTGCCGCAGCAGGTCGCAGCGGCGGTCCCGGCGCTGCGGCCCAGGGTGCCGGCGTCGGCCTTCACCACGTAGACCTCCCACGACTCGTTGCCGGGGGCGGTGACCCAGACCTTGTCCTGGAGGGCGTAGCAGCAGGAGGTGTCGTTCTCCTCGAAGGTCGCCAGGCCGGACTCCTTCAGGCGGCCGGTGGCGGCGGTGACCTCCTCGACGGTGGCGACTTCGACGCCGAGGTGGTCCAGTCGGGTCTCCTCGCCGGCCCCGCCCTCGATGAGGACCAGCTTCAGCGGGGGCTCGGCGACGGCGAAGTTGGCGTAGCCCTCGCGGCGCTTGGCGGGCTCGGCGCCCAGCAGCTTGGAGTAGAAGGCGATCGACCCTTCGAGGTCGGCGACGCGCAGGGCGAGCTGAACGCGGGACATGGCGGACTCCCATCCGGAAACAGCTTGTTTCGACGTTCGTCGATATAGTCGACCTTGCCACCCGATTAGATATCCGTCAACATAGAGGTATGTCGAAACAAGCTGGTCCGAAGGTCCTCGGGCAGAACGACGCGGTGTGCTGCTCGCCCTTGGTCCGTGAGCCGCTGGGCGAGCGGGACGCCGCCGAGCTGTCCCGGATGTTCAAAGCGCTGTCGGACCCCGTCCGGCTGCGGCTGCTGTCCCTCATCGCCTCGCACGAGGGCGGCGAGGCGTGCGTATGTGACCTCGTCGGCCCGTTCGACGTCTCCCAGCCGACCATCTCCCACCATCTGAAGGTGCTGCGGGAGGCAGGTCTGGTCGGGTCCGAGCGGCGCGGGACCTGGGTGTACTACTGGGTGCTTCCCGAGGCCCTGGCCCAGCTGTCCGCCCTGCTCCAGGCCCCCGCCGTACCCGCCGGAATTCCCGCGTGAGCAGCCGGGCCCCGCTGCTGCGGCGGGTGGCCGTGGAGGGGCTCGGCACGGGCGCGCTGGTAGCGGTGGTGGTCGGCTCCGGTATCCAGGCCACCGGACTGACCCAGGACGTCGGGGTGCGGTTGCTGGCCAACTCGCTGGCCACCGTCTTCGGACTCGCCGTGCTGATCGCGCTGCTCGGCCCGGTGTCCGGGGCGCACTTCAACCCGGTGGTCACCCTGGCCGTCCGGTTCGCCGATCGCCGGACCGACGGAGGGTTCACCGCGCGCGACGCCGCGCTGTACGTGCCCGCGCAGATCGCCGGGGCGATCGGCGGCGCCGTGCTGGCCGATGCCATGTTCGGAAGGCCGCTCGTCCGGTTCTCCGCCCAGGACCGGTTCGCGGGCCACCTGTGGCTGGGAGAGATCGTGGCCACCGCCGGACTGATCTGGCTCGTCCTCGGCCTGGCCCGCGCCGGACGTGCGGAGCGGGCGCCACTACTCGTCGCGTCGTACATCGGCGCGGCGTACTGGTTCACCTCCTCGACCAGCTTCGCCAACCCGGCCGTGACGATCGGCCGCGCGTTCACCGACACCTTCGCCGGGATCGCCCCCAGCTCCGTCGCGCCTTTCCTCGGCGCTCAGTTGATCGGTGCCGCGCTAGGCGTGGGCCTGGTCGCGATCACCTTCGGCCGGGCGGCTCCCGCGGACGAGAACGAAGGCGCGGGGAAGGGGAAGGGGACGGGCGCGGGTGCGGGTGCGGGTGCGGGTGGCGACCGGCAGCCCGCCGCCCTTGGTTCCACCGACTCCACCGGGGCCACCGTGACCACTCGTCCCACCGACTCCACCGACTCCACCGAGCCTGCTTATCCCGCTGATCCCGCTGAACCGACCGAAGAAAGCGCCCTGGTTCCATGACTGCCTCCGCCGCCGTTCCCTCCGTACTCTTCGTCTGCGTTCACAACGCCGGCCGGTCCCAGATGGCCGCCGCGTTCCTCACCCACCTGGCCGGGGAAACGGTCCAGGTCCGTTCGGCAGGCTCCGCCCCCGCCGACGCCGTCAACCCGGCCGTGGTGGAGGCCATGAAGGAAGCGGGCGTCGACATCTCCGCCGAGACGCCGAAGATCCTGACGGCGGACGCGGTGCGGTCCTCGGACGTCGTGATCACGATGGGCTGCGGGGACGCGTGCCCTTACTTCCCGGGCAAGCGGTATCTGGACTGGCGGTTGGACGATCCGGCCGGGCACGGTGTCGAGGCGGTCCGGCCGATCCGCGACGAGATCGAGCGGCGCGTGCGCGGCCTGCTCGCCGAGTTGGGCGTCACGGCTCGGTCGTGACCACCGTGCTCGCCCGCTCCGCCAACCACTCTGAACCCGCCGGCCCGCGACAACCGAGGCGCATCGTGGCGGACCGTGACGGAGTGTCTAGAGTGACCGCCATGAGCGATCACGCCGGGCCCCGGGCCCTGTCGCCCACGCTGCTCGGGGTCGGGGCCGGGGGCGGAGACGGCGAGTGGCTGCCGGTCACCTCGGGCGAGTCGGGTGCCTCGGTCTTTCGCCGTGCGGACGCCACGCGGTACGCCAAGTGCGTACCGGCGTCGGACGCGGACGAGTTGAGAGGCGAGCGCGACCGGATCACATGGCTGGGCGAACAGTCCCTGCCGGGGCCCGAGGTTCTCGACTGGCACTCCGGTGACGCGGGCGCCTGTCTGGTGACGAGCGCCGTCGTCGGTGTACCCGCCGATCAGGTGTCCCCGGAGGAGCTGTGGGCCGCCTGGGAGCGCATCGGGGACACGGTCCGCCGACTGCACGAGGTGCCGGTGTCCCGGTGCCCGTTCCGGCGGGGGCTGGACTCCATGGTCGCCGTGGCGCGCGACGTCGTGGCCCGAGACGCGGTGAACCCGGAGTTTCTTCCCGTCGAGCAACAGCACACACCCGCAGGGGAGTTGCTGGCCCGCCTTGTCCCGCAGGTGCCCCGGCGACGGGAGCAGGAGGCCGCCGACACGGTCGTCTGCCACGGCGACCTGTGTCTGCCCAACATCATTCTCGATCCCGGGACCCTGGACGTGTCGGGCTTCATCGACCTCGGCCGCCTCGGCCCCGCCGACCGCCACGCCGATCTGGCCCTGCTGCTCGCCAACGCGCGGGAGACCTGGCCGGACGAGAACCGGGCGCGGACCGCCTACACGGCGCTCGCCACCCGCTACGGCGTCGCCCTCGACCACGAACGGCTGAGCTTCTACCTCCATCTCGACCCGCTCACCTGGGGCTGAGCCGCGTCCGACAAGCAGCTTCCGGGCGCACGGGTACGGGCCGGCGCCGGGGGCTCCCGCACGACGGAACAACCCCCCGGCTCACTCACCCGAACAGGCCAAATGCCCTGATTGGTAGAGACTTTGACCAGGCGGCGCTGCCATGTTCGCCAGCAGGCATGGAGATGCGCCCCGACCTCGTCGTCAGCGCGGGCAACGACCTGATCGACCCGCTCGCGACGGTCACGCCCAGCCACCTGTCGCAGCCCTTCCTCGTCGTGGGCGCGGAACTGGCCGAGCCACCGGCAATGTCACGGCGGTCGACTGGACCGGCGCGTCGTTCCGTGGCGAGGGGCTGGCCGCGTCCTCGGCGTACGACCCGGCCTCGTTCACCGCCGAGCGCTGCGCGGCGGCGATCAGGGCGGGCGTCGCGGCCGTGCTCAACGACCTGACCGGGATAGTGATCTGGCTCGACGAGGGGTAGTCGTCACGGCGGCGTAACGGCGACGCCCCGCGTACGGGCGGGGGCCCGACGCGGCGGTTTCGACCGCCTTGGGCGGTTCGCCCCGACCTGCGATGCGCCCGTTGCCACACCACAGCGGTCCGTATCGGCCCCGTTCAGCGTCCGTTGGGGTCCGGTTTCCTCAACTGGGCCCATCAGTGGGCCCCGGGGCCCTGCGCGTGGGCCCGGACCTGTCTCTAGTCTCCTCGGAACCACGGGGTGGACCGGGTACGACGGGGTACGGAGGAGTCCGGATGGCAGGCATACGGTGCGTACGCGGAGCTCCCGGCCGTGGCGAGCGCGGCCAGGGCGGTGTCGAGTACGTCGCGGTGATCGGCGTGGTCGCGGCGATCATCGGCGCGATCCTGGCGCTCAGCGTTCCCGACGACACCGCCGTGGCGCTGGACGACGCGGTGTGCCGGATCGTCAACGCCGCCGACGACGGCGCGGACTGCGATTCGGGCAAGGGTGACGGGGACGGGGACGACGGTGGGGGCGGGGACGACGACGGCGGGCCGCCGGGCGACCCGTTCCAGCCCGCGAAGTGCCTGCTGTCGCAGGAGCAGACGAAGGACACCGTCGTCATCCAGATCCTCTTCATCAAGATCAGCGGTTCCGAGCAGCTCAAGCTCCAGCAGTGGTCGGACGGCACCGTCACCCTGGAACGCGTCGGCGAAGGCGGCATCGGTGCGACGGCCAGCATCTCCGCCGGGATACCCGGCCTGAAGGACTGGGGCGGCAGCGCGTCACTGAGCGGCAGTTACATGAGCGGCAGTGGCAGCGGCGGCCAGTGGATGTTCAACGGCAACAAGACCGGTGACCCGCAGAAGGACCTGGAACTGAACCTGGCGGACGCCAAGGCGTTCGCCGGCGCCCTCAGGCAGAACGACGGATGCCGCTACCAGAGCGGTTACAACCCCGGCGCGAACATGATCGCCTGCCAGCAGGACGCGGCTGCCAAGATGCCCGACATCCCGCCGGAGCGGGCGCCGGACGTCGACATCACCAAGACCAGCACCGAGAAGTCGGGCAGCATCAGCTTCGGCAAGGGCTTCACCAAGGGCAAGGGCGGCAAGGACAAGGACGGCAAGCCGACCGACCTCGGCAGCATCTCCGGGGAGTTCGGCACCGGCGCCATGACCGAGGACATCGTGGTCATGCGGGCCAAGACCGGCCCCGACGCCGGGAAGATCACCTTCATCTACACCTTCAGCGTCGACGCCAAGGGCGGCGAGATCGCCCAGGGCAAGGCCACGCGCATGCAGCAGGTCGCGGTGACGTACAACGCCGCGACGTACGACCAGGAGGAGAAGGACGGCAAGGAGCACCGCCCCGAGAAGCTGGTCATCACGACGAGTGAGGAGAACGGCGCGGGCGCCGGAGTCCAGGTCGGCGCCGGTGCCAACATCCCCGGTACGCCGGTGACCATCGACGTCGGCGGCGGTGGCGGCACCATCGAGTCCAAGATTCACACCGAGTCGGCCGAGGTCGTGCTCGACAACGACCCCGACAGCAAACTGGTCGAGGACTGGCTGCGCGGCCGGGGCGACTTCCCCGCGAGTGACGTCCTGCCCACCCCGTCGGAGGCGGCGGAGGTCCCCGGCGCGAACGCCGGACCGCTGGAGCGGCTGCTGCACGACAAGGGCAAGCTGTCCCGGCTCGACTACAACGCCAACACCGACTGGTGGAACGCCTCGCTGGGCATCGGCTTCGGCATCGCCGCCGGCCAGATCACCGCCGGGTTCAAACTCTTCGGCATCGACATCACGCACGAGGAGAAGAACCAGACCATCACCGGTGACCCCACGTACGCCACCGGACCCAAGAACGGCGGCGCGCGGCCGTGGGTGGAATGGACGAACTGCACGCAGACGAAGCCGATCACCTGAGTCGGCACCACGTGGCATACCGGCCGGGCCCGGCCTCGCCTGGCCCGGCCGGAACTGATGTCCACCGCCCGCCTGTTGGAGATCGGTGACGCGCTCCAGCACTCGGGGGGTTCGGAGCGCCAGAAGGCTCGGGGGATTCGGAGGGCTCAGAAGGCCCGGAGGGAGCGGGTCCGCCGGTGGCCGGCCGGCGGACCCCTGTACGAAACGAGCGCCGGGGATACCCGCCGGGCCGGGGCCGCGTCAGGGAGCGCAGGAGTCCCCGGGGCGGGTGGAAACGGTGAGAGCCGTGCAGCGGTACGGAGCCGGATTGATCACCGTCGGCGGCCGGCGCAGCTTGGTGGCCTGCTCGTAGTCATGGGCGTATCCGACGAGGGTGGGCTCGCTCCACGCCCGGCCGAGGAACGAGATGCTGAACGGCCGCCTGTTGGCGGCCTGGTAGCCGGCCGGGACACTGATCGAGGGGTACCCCGCCTTCGCGCCGATGCCCGCGCTCCCGCTGTTGGCGAAAAGCAGCGACGTCAGGTCGTTGTCCTTCATGACGGCGTCGATGCGGTCCTTGCTGTCGGCCAGATCCTGCGCCCGGCTCGCCCGGTAGGCGGCCGTGTCGGCGCTGTCGGCGCCGAGGTCCTTGGCTTCGGAGTTGAGCGCGTTGACCTGTCCGAACTTCAACGCCGCACCGGCGTGGGCGTTGTTGAACGCGATGATGTCGGCGAGGGTCTTCATCGGGGCTTTCTTCGGAAGCCGGGCCAGATACGCGTTCAGGTCGCGCTTGAACTCGTAGGACAGGACGGTCGAGGAGCGGCCCGAGGTGTCCAGGGTGACATCGACGAGCGTCGCGCCCTGGGCCGTGAGAGCGGTGACGGCCGCGTCCCAGAGGGCCCGGTTGTCGGTTCCCGCGGCCGGGACCTGACTGGCGACGACGCCGATACGGGCCCCTTCCAGGGCGGTGGTCGACAGATCCTTGACGAAGTCGTGCCCGACGAGCGGGTTGGAGGCGGTGGCCGGGTCCGCCGGATCCCTGCCGTCGAGCGCGGTGAGCGTGGCCGCGGCGTCGGCGACCGTGCGGGTGAGCGGGCCGGCCGTGTCCTGGCTGGCGGCGATCGGAACGATGCCCGTACGGCTGACCAGCCCCACGGTCGGCTTGATGCCCACGACGGAGTTGGAGTACGCGGGACTGAGAATGGATCCGGAGGTCTCGGTCCCGACGGTGACGGCCGCAAGGCCGATCGAGGCCGCGACGCCCGAACCGCCGCTGGATCCGCTCGGCGTCTGGCTCGTGTCGTACGCGTTGAGCACCTGCCCGCCGAGCGAGCTGTAGCCACCGGGCATCCCGCTGGTCAGGTAGTTGGCGAACTCGGTGAGGTTGGCCTTGCCGAGGATGACCGCGCCGGCCTTGCGGAACTGCGCGACGATCGGTGCGTCCTTCGCGGGATACGAGTCGGCGAGCGCCACCGAACCCGCCGTGGTCGGCATACCCGCCACATCGATGTTGTCCTTGACGATGACCGGTACACCGAGCAGCGGGCTGTGCGGCCCCTTGCCCCGCCGCGCCCGGTCGGCGGCGGCGGCTTCCTTCATCGCGTCGGGGTTGACGGAGCGTACCGCGTTGAGCGAGGGCCCCTGGGAGTTGAGGGCCCGTATGCGTTCCAGATACGCCTTGGTGAGCGTGGTACTGGAGACCTTGCCGGAGCTGAGGAAACCGTCCAACTGGGCTACGGTCACCGTCCCGAGGTCGATGGACAAGGGTCTCTCGGAATGACGCCCGGTCGCGTCGGCTCTGGATGTGGTCACCGACGCCGTACCGGCGACCATCAGGACGGCCATGGCGAGGGCGGTGGCGTGACGCCGGTCGAACCGTTCACGAGCTGCGGAGTTGCTTTTGATCGGAGGCTCCTAGCGAGGGATACGAATATGCGTGTCCTCAGCATGGAAACGGCGATCTGGGTCCGCCGTGTGTCCGCGTGATCTCGATCGAGTTGCCATCACCGCAGTCGGCCCCGGTCCGGCGGACGACACGACCCGCCCACCTGCGGCCCGCCGACACCGGGGAGAGCGGAAGGACGGCGGGCGGTTGGACGGTGCGCGTACATAGCTCAACGCGGTGGGCGACGCGACTTTTCACAACGTCGATGGGGCCGACACGACCGGTGGGGCCCGTCGACGTTCTGCCGTGAGAGCAGCGGCGGACGATACGGGAGCCGAAGTCGTGAGGAGTTGGCCCCAACGCGCCTCCACCTGGTCGCGCTGCACTTTGGTCGGGCCAGTCGGCGTTTCGAAGTGCGGCAGGTCGTAGTCTCCGTCGCCGGTAAACGCTCCGAGCACGGCCTCAGCAGTGGCGAGGACTTGCTGGAACCACCAGAAGTAGTCGTACTGGACGTGGTAGCCAGGCGCTCGATCCGGATTCTCTTCACCCGTCCCGGGTGTTTTCCTCACGATGGCAACAACATCGGGGAAAGTGCCAGCAATCGACCGTCACGCTCCGTCCTGTCAAGCGTTGGACAGGCTATGACCGTCATGCTTCACGCCGGGGCCACGTCCTACGGCGGGCCCTCCATCTGTCTAAGTCCCCTGCGTGCCGTGCCCTTCACGCGGCATTGGGCGCTTGAGGTACCAGCGCTGGAACTCGCATCGCTGGCCGCCGAAGCACGTGACCCCCACCGGCTGAGGGCGAGGCGGGGATACCTTAACGACAGCAGCCGCACGCTCGCCCTGGCGCAATTGCTGAAGACAGCTCCGCGGGACTTCGGTGCGGTCGGCACGATCGTCCTCGGGGCCGACAGCGTCAGCCCGGTACCGGGACCAGCGCCCTTCGCGGCACAACTTCGGCTGAACGGAGTCGAATGCATCGACGGCCTGCAGCGTCTGCGGATCATCGACGAAGCCATCGAATCGTGCCAGATTGATCTGCTCGAAGAGTCGGTCTTCCGCATCGATGTCTTCACCGAAACCGAACGAGCGCGCGCACGCCGACTGCACGACCGTGCTGACGAGTTCGTCAACGGCCGAAATGCGCAGGACCGTCTGGTGTCCTGCCCCAACATCACACGGCTGATGAACGCCAACTGGGAGCGAGGGAGCTTCAATCCTCTCCGCGGCGTCTCCAGCGGCCCGCACGCTGTCCCGTACACCATGGCCGAGGTCACCATGGCTCTCGCGTGCATCTCAGGAGACGGACCGGACCTCGCGCACACAGCGTCCACCCCTGAAGGACTCGAAGCGCTCTGGAACGATCAGAGTTCCGGCGCCTACCGCGCGCTGTTCCACGCAGGCATGGAGCCGGTAGGTGTCGTACGCGCCATCGAAGCGCGGAGGGCGGCCCGCGACGCTCTGGCGACCCTGCCGCTGTCTCGTTCCACCAGGGGTCATGGACGCCTCTTGCAGTACGCCCCCGAACTCATTATCTGGGCAGCCTGTCGGATTCTCCCCCGTAAGGAACTGCACGACCCCACCTCGGTTTTCCCCTGGGACGAGATGAATCGATCAGAGGTAGGATCTGCCGCCATCACGGCGGCCGAGGAACTAGTCGAGCGCTACCGGCGGATCGAGCCTGGTCAGCACATGTATTGCATGAAAGCCCCGCTGCTTACCCTCTGGCATCATCTCGTGCGCTGACGCCAGAAGCGCCGGACATCTCACGGCCGCCGGATTCTCCAGTCCGGCCCGTGAGACATCCACGGTGGTACCGACAAAGGCGAGTAGCGCATGGTCTCTTCGGTCCGGAAATCTGCGAATCGTCCCGCAACCCCGTCGCGCAGCAACAGCCAGTCCGAGTCCGCCGTTTCCGGCGCGATGTCAGTCCTCAGCCGGAGCAAACCAAGATCGCCCGAGCTCAGGGCCAACTCTTCGCCCGTACCGCTCACGATCCACTGCGAGGCGCGAACAGCACGCAGCAGAGACCCACGGCGGTAGACATATCCCAATGCGGCCAGCCAGTGATGGATCTGCGTCAGCCGCAAGGGCCCGGAGCAGGCGTGGAGAGTCAGCCGGGTCACCTGCTCGAGGGTGCGCGGTCCGGGGAGCGGACCGTGCCGGAAGAGGCCGTACCGGCCAGGTCCTGCCCAGCAGAATCTGCGGTCCGCCGCCAGCGCCGTCACTGCGGAAGCCATCGGGATGTCCCGGTCGAACTTGCGCTCCACCATGACCCTCAGCCGGTCCACCGGTTGTGGTGAGCCGGCCGTGCATGCCGCGGCGTACAACAGGTCCTGCTGCCGCTTTTCGGCCGGTCCTCGGCAGGCGCATTCCTCGATCTCCCACACGCTGAGCGGAGCCGCGCACCAAGGACAGCGACCTGCAGCCGCCTCGGCTCCCGGCCGCTGCCAGCCAAGGCTCATCGGAGAGCTGTCGCCCACTCTCGCACCGGCGGCCGGTCCGTGCCCGCCGACCGTCATCCGCGGGTCCAGTCGACACCGGACGGCCGACCGAGTCCGGTCGGCACAGGATCGGTCACGTCGAAGAAGTCGATGACGTCCTGAGCATCGACACGATCCAGGTTTCTGCCGGCCGCAGCCTCCAGCACCTCGTGCGCCTTGCGCAGAACATCACGCGGTTTCCGCAGGGATCGGTTGAACAGGCAGCTCACGGCTTCCTCGGTGAATGGATACAGTTCGTCGCCGCATACCCGGGTGACGCCCGGTTTGGTCGCCGCACGCAGGTAGGGGCGCAACAGTTGGGCAGCCTGCGCGGCATCACGCAGCGGGGGCAGCTTGACGGTGCATCCCGCGTTCTGTTCGGTGAGCGCGAACGATGGCAGGTCGGCCAGCCGCCAGGGATTCTCGAGGGTGATGGCCGCCCTGGGGTGCATGGTTACGACCAGGGTGACCATGTCGGCCATGGGCATCGTTTCGACGATCAGGTCACGGAACCGTTCAACCTCCAGCTCACGCTTTGCCTTCGCCGTCCCGCTGTTCGCCAAGTCCTCCAACTGGTCGCAGAAGACGAGTACATGCTTCACTCCCGCTGCTGCGGCGAAGAGTAGAAAAGTCGCCATCTGGACAGCACCACTGCGCGAACGTGTTGTCGGGGTAATACCCGTCACATACTCCTCGGCCGCTGTTGGATCACCCTCACACAGTGCGGCGATGAGCTTTTCGTCAGGCGGCCCGAGAGTGCGGCCGAGAAGAGAGCGGTGTCCGGCGGACACGACGGCAGCCAGTTTCTTTACGTCGCTGATTCCGGTGTTGTCCACGATCCTTTTCCGGATCCTTCCGGCAAGTGTGGTCCCGTCCTCGGCCCGAACCTTGATCGCGTTCTCCACTGCCGCAAAGAAAGCGGCCGCCAGCGTGCGTACTTGCACGGTATCAAATCCGGTCAATAGACAGCAGATCGGCACTTCGGCCGCGTCGTCCTCGTCCAGTCCGGCCGACAGATAGACCTCCTCGCCAAAATCGGCATTGATCCGAGCAGCCATGTGCTGCATGAGAACGGACTTACCGAATCCGCGAGCGTCGGAGTCGCCGTTGACGACGCCTTCCGACCACAAGTACCCGAACTTTAATCCGCCGTAAGACATACGAAGCACGAACTTCTCGACAACTTGCCTCAATTGCTCGGCATGTACATCCGGCTCGTACAGGAGGCCATTCTCACGTGCCTCGATTCCTCCGAAACGAGCCACTCCGGTCGCCGGGAAGGGATTGCGGCTCAGGTTCCATTCGCGCTTGATCCAGAGGACCGGCGAGACCAGATCACCGTTGTACGTCATGTCTTCACCCCGTCAAGGCTGTTCTCCTCATCGATCCGCATGACGTGGTAGACACGGCAGCGGCCCGAACTCGTCGGCAGGAGCAGCGGTCGCGCGGAGCTAGGAGTACGCCCGTGCGACGCCTCGTCAAGGTGAACCCTGAATCCCAAGCCCGGCATCTCGCCGCGTGCCGCTGAAGCAAGTGCCGCATCGAAGACACTGTCACTGATGCGCCGTTCCCAGCAGACCGCTGCCCTGATGCGCCACACCGGCCGGTACATCTCCTGCCCGGCGACCCCCCGCTCCGTCTTCCAGATGCGGGGCAGGGCATCCATCGCGATGCGGTGATGCTCCGGAGTGGTCGCACGTCGAAAGCCCGCTGCCGCACCCGACCCGGTCACCGTCGAGGTCGCCCACAGGCGGAGCGCGGCCGGACCGGGAGCGTAATAGCTGAAGTTGGCCAGCCCCAGGAACCGGGTCCATCTGCGAAGCAGTTCATGGCTGATGTAGTCCAGCCGACACCCGGCTGCCCCGAACACCAAACGAACCGCGGCCTCTTCGCACAACGTCACCAAGCGACGACGGCGCTGTGCGGCGGACAGCGGCGCGACGGGGTGCGATGTCCCCATCTCACCCCGCACCCGCGCGGCCCCGTTTTGCTGCCCCGGAACGGAGCGGGAGGCGGCCCTGCCCAGCGCCTGTGACACATACGCGCGCAGCTCCGTGTCGATCACCTGCTCCGGTGCCGACCAGCCCAGCCCTCCTTCGCGAACCGCCGCCGCGACATTCATGACAAACGCGTCGAGGTAGGAATCGCCATGCCCGTGTTCCTCGTCGAGCGATCGCTCGCTGCGCAGCAGGGGAATGGTGAGGTGATCGTCCTGACTGTCCGGGCGGGCTCCCACCAATCGCAGATATCCGTCGAACTGCGGATGAGCCTGGATCAGAGCGCCCGCGAGGGCATTGAACCCCTCCGACTCACTGTGCTTGACAAGCTCCATCCATGCACGACCTTCCGGAGTCATGGAAAACGTGACTCCGCTGTGGGCCGCCGCTGACGTACGCGTGGACGGCAGGATATGTCGCTCGATCCAGCCCAGTCGCATCAACTCCTTCAGCACATCAACGGTGTTGTGCACGTGCTGTTGCGGGTCGGCTTCCCTGGCTTGCCACTTGGATTGGTCGTACGCCCCTGCCGTGTCCTGTTCCAGGGCGTGACGGGCCGCTCGTCTGACAATGGCGGCCCGGATCTGCTCAAAAGTCCTCCCCTCCTCCACCGCCTGGGCGGCCGTCTCCACGTAGATCAACTCCTGCAGTCGGGGAATTCCGGCACCTCCGACACTCATGCCGTCCCGCTCCTTCCACCGTTCCTACGCGGACTATTTCTTCCGCGCCCATCTCATATGACATGAGAGAGACGATTCCCCCTCATGGACCATGAGGGCAGCCAGAAAATCCAGAATGCCCTAGCTGTCATTTTCCGGGGCCATGCGCTGCCTCCCGTCCCTACAGTTCACCCCAATCCGCTCCCTGGAGACCACTTCAATGGAACGGATCTTCGATTTCGAACGGCGCATTCGACAGGAGGAATCGCTGGCTCGCACGCACTTCCCCGCATCCGCAAATTCGTGGCAGCCCCACAGGCCAGACGCCGTTCACCTCGGCACTTCTGTCCACAACACCACTACCCGACAAAGGAATCCGGCCCTCTCGGCCGGCCCGCCATCTTCCGGGCAAACCCGCTCCACACAGCACGAAGGAAACGAATGACCATCACAGAAACCATGGCCGTCGCTGACGGCACCATCTTTGTGGAACTTCCGGTCGACTTCGACCGGGGGTGGAATCGACTCCCAGGCATCTGTGTCGACGGACGCCGGATCACCATCAATCCCGCGGAGTACTTCTTCCGGTTCGATTCGGACAGCTGGCTCGTCGCCGACTGGGAGCTGGTGAAGTCGGAACTCGTCCCGGTGGAGGAGACCACCGAAAGCTCGGTCGAGCAGAAGGCGCTGGAATTCATCAAGCGCCATGCCGTCCAGACTCGGGATGCGGCACGTGTGCTCTCAACGGCCCACGAGGTCTACAGCTACCTGTTCCGCGAGGAACACCTCACCGGCCTCGGCCTTCCCGGCATCACAGCCGATCATCTGCGGATGCTCCGCGAAGCCGCGACGCTCATGGCTCTCAACAAGGTCGAAATCGACGGACACATCTCCAACGTGGGACCGTGCTGGTTCTTTCCCGCGGCAACGTCGGTCGTCTTCGGACTGGAGGACGAAGTAGCCGCCATGCTCGACGAGGTGTACCACGGCGCCTGGTTCAACGAGCACCGCCGCATCGAGTCGATCAAAGCTCATGCCGCATTGGGCGGCCGTCTCGTTCACGGCTGCCAATCGGTGCCCGACCAGTCGGGTGGCGTCGTTGCCCCCTACGGCGCGTCGATGTCGATCTTCCGCGACGACCTGACGGCGTTCAAGAGCAGCTGGCTGGCCCAGGTTTACAGCCACCGGATCACAGCCGGCTGATCCTCGCGCGGGACTCAGCGGTAGTCCCGTAACCGAATTCCTGCCCCTCCAGCGCTGTGGGTCCGCCCGAGGAATCGCACCCCGGGCGGACCCATCTCCGCCTCACAGAACCCGCACCTCTTGACGACGCGTCGCCGTCCCCGGAGCCACCAATGATCACGCTGACCTCTCCCTGGCAGGCTTATGCCGCCCAGACGCCCCACAAAGATGACGGCCCGCACTCTCCGCCCGCTCGCTTCGAGTGGGGAACTCACCGGTGGACAGGTCCGGGGAACGACGCGTTCGGCCGGGACCTGTGTCGCAGGACCGTACTCGAACTCGGCTGCGGAGCCGGTCACAACGCCGCGTACCTCGCTGATCAGGCGGGCGCCCATGTCACCGCCGTCGACATGATCGACCTCCAGATTCGCCGAGCCCGGAGCTACTACGAGCACATCTCGCGCCTCACCCTGTTCACCTGTGAGGCGATGCGCTTCCTCCGGTACGGAACCGACGTCTACGACGCGGTCTACTCGGTGTTCGGCGCTGTAGGTCTGATCGACCCCGCTATTCTCCTGCCCGCCATTCACGCACGTCTGAACCGCCACCGGCCGTTGGTCTTCTCCGTGCCACACCCCGCCCGATCAGCACACAGGCGGGCCTCCGATTTGCCGCAGACCACTTTCCTCACCTTCCCTGACGGCACCCGCAGGGCATTGCCCCGCTGGGAGCTGGACCTCTCGAAGTGGTCAACTGTGCTTGCCCGATCGGGATTTCGCCTCAGCCAAAGCTGGGAACTCCACAATCCCGCCAAGCCAGCCGTACCGACGACGCTCCTGATCAACGCCCGCAGGCTCTGAACCAGACGACTACCCCACAGCACCTCCTAGACTGCCCAATTATTGAGACTGCCTTGGCAGATGAGGGTTGGTTCAGCCCCGAAATGGGCCCTGTTTCATACCTCCCTCAAATCAAGTGCCCGTTACCCAAGCTTCTTACGTAACGGCGTCAGACGGTGATAATCAGGCTGAAGAAAAGGGTTCGACCTAGATTTTCGCAGTTAACCCTTCTGGCGGAGAATACGCGATTCGAAGTCGTGAGGGGTCGGGCCCCAATACGCCATCAGACCGGAGTACTCGATCAGCACCGCGGCAGCGCCAGACCCCGCATTCCCGGATGGCGCAGGCGCTGTCCCTCGTCGGACACGTGCAGGGTGAACGACTCCGGGCCCGGCCGGTCGGCCGTGTCGTACGCGTCCAGGACGTCTTCGACGCGTTGCCACAGGTGCAGCGGGCCGGCCTCGCGGACCTGCCAGGTGCCGTCGACGGGGGTGAGGGTGGCGGTGGAGCCGGAGACGGCGTCGATCAGGTGCACGACCTCGCCGACGGTGGTCGTCTGGGCGTCGGGCACGGCGCATTGGGCGAGGAAGCGCAGGTGGAACGCCTCTTCGGTCGGGGCGTCGATCCGTTGGGGGCCGTGCCGCGCGGGGCGGGCCGTATCGGGGAGCGACGCGGCCCAGTGGGCGGGGTTGCCGAACGCGGGGGCCGCGTGGGTGCGGGCCGGCATGAAGGACACCGTGCCGCCCAGCAGTTGGCCCTCGGCGGTGCCGTCCCCGCGGGCCGTGAGCAGGACGCGGGCGTAGCCGTGGAGCCAGCCCGACAGGGTGAGCAGGATCTTCCCGCCCGGCCGGACCTGCGCGAGGAGGGGGCGGGGCACGGCGCGGAAGGAGCAGGCGGCGACGATCCGGTCGTACGGCGCCTGGGGCCGGTACCCGTACAGCCCGTCGGCCACCGCCAGGGTCGGGGTGTAGCCGGAGCCGTACAGCGCGTTCGCGGCCGTCTCCAGACGGCGCGGGTCCACCTCGATGCTGGTCACCCCGGCGGAACCGAGCCGTTCGCACGCGAGCGCGGTCGAGTAGCCGGTCCCGGTGCCGATCTCCAGCACCGTGTGCCCCTCGGCGATCCCGGCGTCCGTCCACATCCGTACCACCAGGGACGGCAGCGTGGACGAGGACGTCGGCACGCCCCCGTGGCGGACGGCGGGCCGCGCCCAGTCGGGTTCGTCGCCGTCGAACTGCGTGACGAGCGTGGTGTCGGCGTACGCGGCGGCCAGCCACCGGCCCCGGTCGAGGGCGGCGGTCACCGGCTCCCACACCGTCAGCCCGTTCCCGTCCCGTCCGGCCCCGGGCAGATAGCAGCCCGGCACGAACAGGTGCCGGGGCACGGCTTCCACGGCCCGCCGCCAGCCCGGGTCGGCGAGAACGCCCTCCCGGGCGAGGGCCTTCACCATCGTCTCCCGCAGCCGCAGGTCTTCCGTCACGGTCTGCCGCCTCCTTCGGTACGCGAACTCAGGATGTCGGCGAACGCGGCGACGATGGCCGGCGCGTCCGGGAGCCAGCCCCACTGGCCGTTCGGGTTGCACTCGATCGCCGTCCAGTGCGCCGGGTCGCTGCCGTCACCGGTCAGGGCGAAGTCGAAACAGCCGAAGACCAGTCCGAACGATGCCAGGTAGCTGTGCAGAGCGGCCTCGATCGAGGGCGGGACGGTGACCGGGGCTTGGATCAGTTCATCCCAGTCGCCCCTGCGCCAGTCCAGGACGCCGTCCGGGGCGGTGACCCGGTGGGCGAACACCCGGCGGCCGACGACGGTCACCCGCGCGTCACCCGTTTTGGGGACTTCCGCCTGGAAGAGGTGCGCGGTCACCGTGAGCGCGTCATCGAACGATTCCGGATCGACGCGCTGAGCCCAGATCGCCCCGGTGTGCCCGTCCTCGCCGCCGGGCAGGCCACGGAACGTCTTGCAGATGACGTGCTCGTGGTCGACTGCGAACGCCCGCGCCGCCTCGATGTCGTTGGTGACGAGGGTCGGCGGGATCGCCAGGCCCAGCTCGGCGAAGCGCCGGAGCTGAGCGGGCTTGAAGTCCGCGCGGGCGACCGCCGAAGGGTGGTTGACGTAGATCGCACCGCGCAGATGGTTCAGGACACCGCCGAGCCCGTGCCGGGCCTCCGCCGTCGCGAACTCCCGCTGCTGCCAGGGCAGGTGCGTGAACGGGACGGCGTACGGGGTGGGGCGGCGGTGGTAGACCGCCGTCACCTCGTCCAGTTCCACCTCACGGCTCGTCGTACGCAGTCGGCCGCCCCACGCCGGGCCGCCCGCGCCAATGCGGAATCCGAAGGTCAGGGCGGGCCCGATGTCGGCGGGATCGAGGCGCGCGACGGGCGCGCCACGCTCGTTCAGCGCGGCGACGACCCAGTCCGCCGTGACGTCCTCCAGCGCGGTGACGACCAGGACGGTCGGAGCCATCGGTCAGTCCGACTGGTAGTCGGTGGTGTGGTCGTCCTGTGTCTGCGACTGCGGACCCTGCCCGTCGCCGCCGCCGGACATCGACACGGTGCCGGTCGTCCTGGACGTGCCGTGCTTGCCCATCTCGATCACCTGCCCGGCGGTGTCGGTGTAGCGGGCCGTCTGTGTGACCGGATCGAGCGTCACCGTCGCGTACGACGGCAGGCCGACCGGAAGCCGGTCGGTGATCAGCCGCATCGCCCACGGAGCCTGGAGTGCGTGCGTCGCCATGCGTTGTCCCCTCGATGTGTCGGTGACGCTCATGTCCTGTCCGGGCCCCGGCCCCACGCACGGGATCGGTGGCCCGGATCCCGATTACAAGGCAACCCGCCTCCCCCGCACCACCGTTCCGGTGTCATCCCCCTGTCATCCCGGTCCCCCGATCGGCCGCCGGGGCGGGCGGCCCCTGCTTTCATAAGAGCGTGGACGACCTCATCCGGCACCCTCTCGCGTACGCGCGGCAGCTGCGCGGCTGGTCCCAGAGCGAGCTCGCCCGGCAGATGAGAGACGCCGCCCGGCGGCGGGGGCTGCGGGCCGGGACGTCGAGGCAGCGGGTGTCCGTGTGGGAGAGGCGGGTCGTGCCGGACGCGTTCTCGCAGGCGCTGCTGGGTGATGTCTTCGACGTGCCCCGGGAACAGATCACCGCTCTGGGCTGGCCCCACTGGTTACCCGGTCACGAGATTCCCGTCGCCCTCGGGGCCGGGCTCGCCGTCGTCGTTCTGAGAAAGGCCCTGCTGATGGGTGTCGACCGCCGTACCTTTCTGGCCCTCGCTCCGGCCGCCGTCGGGTCCCTCGCCCTCCAGTGGGCCACGGTCGAACCGGCATGGGCGGCCGGCGCCACCGGTGGACGCGCGGTGGACCCCGCGTTCGTCGACCGGCTGGAGGAATCGGCCCGAGCCCTCACCGGTATGCCGACCGCGCTCCGGCAGCACGCCGGCCCGCTCCTGGACGGGCATCTGGAGACCGTCGTCGGCCTGCTGGAGCGCGGCGGCCACCCCCGCGCCCTCGGTGTCCGTCTGCACACCCTGGCCTCCGCCCTCGCCCAGACCGTCGCCTGGCACCGGTTCGACCACGAGCGGCACGCCGCCGCCCATCGCCACTGGCACGCGGCCGTGCACTCCGCCCACGAGGCCGGGAACACCGACCTGGGCGCCGGGGCCCTCGCCGACCTCGCGTATCAGAGCATCTGGCTCGGCCGGCCCCGTGCCGCCGTCGACTGCCTCGGCCACGCGCTCTCACGCACCGTCAGCCCCACGGCCCGTTCGCTGCTTCTCCTGCGCAAGGCGCGCGCACACGCGATGCTCGGCGAGGCCCGCGACTGCTACCGCGCGCTCGCCCGCTCCGAGAAGCTTCTCCACTCGACGGCCGAGCCCGCGCCCGGGTGGTGTGCGTGGATGAGCCACGCCGACCTCGCCGTGGACACCGGCAGATGCCTGATCGACCTCGGCCGGCCACGCCGCGCGCACGACCACATCACCGAGGGCGTCGGGCTACTTCCCGATACCCGGGACAAGACGAAGGCGGTCTTCCTCGCGTACGAGGCCGAGAGCCTGCTGGCCCGGGGCGAGGTGCAGCAGGCCGCGGACCTGGCACGCCGTTCACTCGGCCTCGCCACCCGTATCGGCGCGTCGCGCTGTGTGCGGCAGATCCGCGACCTGTCCGGGACGTTCGCCGCGTACGGCTCCGAGGACGGCGTCGGGCTCCTCCGGCACGAAGTCCTCCAACTCTTCCCGCAGGACATCGCCATGGCGACCTGACTCCTGGCAGGTCACCGTGGCCGGCTGGCTCCCGGCACCGGGCGCGCCCGCGACGCACCTCCCCCGACCCGACTCCCGGCGACGCGCCTCCGGTCCCTCACTTCCCCGCGCCGCATCGCTTCCCGTCCCTCACTCCCCCGCCACCACGTCCCGCCACGCCCCCCGCAGCGCCGCCCCCACGTCCTCCGCGCTCACCGGGGCGCCCCGGGCCGCGAGGCGGGCCGCCAGGCCGTGGAGGTAGGCGCCCGCCGAGCCCGCGTCGCGGGCGTCCAGTCCCGCCGCCAGCAGCGAACCCGTCAGGCCCGACAGCACGTCGCCGCTGCCCGCTGTCGCCAGCCAGGGTGTGCCCGTCGGGTTGACGCGGACCGGGACGGCGGTGTCCGGGGAGGCCACCAGGGTGGTGGAGCCCTTGAGCAGAACGGTCGCGCCGTAGCGGGCGGCCAGTTCCCGTACCGAAGCCAGCCGGGCCGACTCGACCTCCTCGCGCGGCACCCCCAGCAGTGCCGCCGCCTCCCCCGCGTGCGGGGTGAGCAGCGTCGGGGCCGTACGGGCGCGTACGGCCCCGGCGTCCAGGCCGCGCAGGCCGTCCGCGTCGATCAGCACCGGTACGTCGGAGGCCAGCGCGTCCGCGACGCCCGGCTCGTCGCCGAGGCCGGGGCCGACCACCCACGCCTGGACGCGCCCCGCCTTCGCCGGCGGGCCCGTGTGGACCAGGGTCTCGGGGAAGCGGGCGATCACCGCGTCCCCGGCGGGGCCCACGTACCGCACCGCTCCAGCACCGCCGTGCAGCGCGCCCGCCACCGCGAGCACCGCCGCCCCCGGATAGCGCGCCGAACCGGCCACGATTCCCACGACCCCGCGCCGGTACTTGTCGCTCTCGCCCGTCGGCACCGGCAACAGCCGTGCCAGGTCCGCGTGTTGCAGGGCTTCCAGTTCCGGCACCGGCGGCAGGACCGCGTCCAGTCCGATGTCGACGAGCCGGACGGCGCCCGTGAACTCCCGCGCCGGGTCGATGAGATGGCCCGGCTTGTACGCGCCGAACGTCACCGTCGCGTCCGCCCGCAGCGCCTCCCCCACCACCTGGCCGCTGCCCGCCTCGACCCCGCTCGGCAGGTCGACGGCGACCACCAGCGCGCCCGAGCGCCGGGCCGCCCGCGCCACCGGCACCGCGTCGGGCCGCAGCCCGCCGCGCCCGCCGATGCCGGTGATGCCGTCCATGACGAGGTCGGCGGCGGCCAGTGCCGGTGACGGGTCGTCCACGACCCGCCCGCCCGCCGCGCGCAGCGCCGCGAGCCCGCCCGCGTGCGCCCGCGCGGGCGTCAGCAGCACCGCCGAGACCCCGGCGCCGCGCCGGGCCAGCCGCGCGCCGGCGTACAGCGCGTCGCCGCCGTTGTCGCCGCTGCCGACGAGGAGCACGACGCGCGCGCCGTACACCCGCCCCCGGCGCCGCAGCAGGTCCGCGCACGCGGCGGCGAGCCCGGCCGCCGCGCGCTCCATCAGTACGCCGTCGGGAAGCCGGTCCATCAGCTCGGCCTCGGCGGTCCTTACCGTCTCCACGCTGTAAGCGGTACGCATGCCCACGAGTCTGCCGCAGAACTCCGGGCGTCACCCCTCCACGATCAGCCTCACGGAAGCACGGCCCACCCCTCCGCGATCAGCACCACGGCCCCGCGACGGGGCACCGGCTCAGCCCTCCGCGATCACCACCGCCGACGCGATTCCCGCGTCGTGGCTGAGTGACACGTGCCAGGACCGTACGCCCAGTTCCGCCGCGCGCGCCGCGACCGTGCCCCGTACCCGCAGCCGTGGCTGCCCGGTCTCCTCGACGTACACCTCGGCGTCCGTCCAGTGCAGTCCGCCCGGCGCGCCCAGCGCCTTGGCCAGCGCCTCCTTGGCCGCGAACCGGGCGGCCAGCGAAGCGATCCCGCGCCGCTCGCCGCCCGGCAGCAGCAACTCCCGTTCCGAGAACAGCCGTTCGGCCATGGCGGGCGTACGCTCCAGCGCCGCCGCGAAGCGCTCGATCTCCGCCACGTCGATCCCCACCCCGATGATCACTGCCTTGTCCCGCCTCTCACTCCGCCGGCTCGCCGGATCACTTCACCGTCGAACCGATCACTCCACCGTCACGGTCCGCGCCGCGGATCACTCCACCGTCACGGACTTCGCCAGATTCCTCGGCTGGTCCACCTCGTTGCCGCGCGCCGTCGCCAGTTCGCAGGCGAAGACCTGCAACGGCACCGTCGCGACCAGCGGCTGAAGGAGCGTCGGCGTCACCGGGACCCGGATGAGATGGTCCGCGTACGGCACCACGGCCTCGTCCCCCTCCTCCGCGATCACGATCGTCCGCGCTCCCCGCGCCCGGATCTCCTGGATGTTCGACACGATCTTGTCGTGCAGCACCGAACGCCCACGCGGCGACGGTACGACGACCACCACCGGCACGTCCTCCTCGATCAGCGCGATCGGCCCGTGCTTCAGCTCACCGGCGGCGAAACCCTCGGCGTGCATGTACGCCAGTTCCTTCAGCTTCAGCGCGCCCTCAAGCGCCACGGGGTAGCCGACGTGCCGCCCCAGGAAGAGCACCGTCCGCTTGTCGGCGAGGGAGCGGGCCAGCTCCCGTACCGGCTCCATCGTCTCCAGCACCCGCTCGACCTCGTGCGAGATCCGCGACAGTTCGCGGATGACGGCCCGGATCTCGTCCCCGTACTTCGTGCCGCGCTGCTGCCCCAGATACAGCGCGACCAGGTAGCAGGCGACGAGCTGCGTCAGGAACGCCTTCGTGGACGCGACCGCGACCTCCGGGCCCGCGTGCGTGTAGAGGACGGCGTCCGACTCCCTCGGGATGGTCGAGCCGTTGGTGTTGCAGATGGCGAGGACGGTGGCGCCCTGGTCGCGCGCGTGCCGCAGCGCCATCAGCGTGTCCATCGTCTCGCCGGACTGGGAGATCGCGACGACGAGGGTACGGGTGTCGAGGATCGGGTCCCGGTAACGGAACTCGCTCGCCAGCTCCACCTCGCACGGGATGCGGGTCCAGTGCTCGATGGCGTACTTCGCGATCAGCCCGGCGTGGAAGGCGGTCCCGCACGCGACGATGACGACCTTGTCGGCAGCGCGCAGGACACGGGAGGGGATGCGTACCTCGTCCAGGGTCAGGAAGCCCTCGGCGTTGACGCGCCCGAGGAGGGTGTCGGCGACGGCCTTCGGCTGCTCGGCGATCTCCTTGAGCATGAAGTAGTCGTAGCCGCCCTTCTCGGCGGCGGAGGCGTCCCAGTCGATGTGGTAGGCGCGTACGTCGGCGTCCGCGCCGTCGAAGTCCGTCACCCTTACGCCGTCCCGGCGCAGCTCGACGACCTGGTCCTGGCCCAGTTCGAGGGCGGAGCGGGTGTGGTCGATGAAGGCGGCGACGTCGGAGGCGAGGAAGGACTCGCCGTCGCCGACACCCACCACGAGCGGCGAGTTGCGGCGGGCGCCGACGACGACGTCCGGCTCGTCCGCGTGCACGGCGACCAGCGTGAACGCGCCCTCCAGCCGCCCGCACACCCGCCGCATCGACTCGGCGAGCCCGCCGCACTCCGCGAACGCCTCGGCGAGCAGATGCGCCACGACCTCGGTGTCGGTCTCGGAGGCGAGGGTGTGGCCCCGGCCGGACAGTTCGGCGCGCAGGGCGGCGAAGTTCTCGATGATGCCGTTGTGGACGACGGCGACACGGTCGGCGTTGTCGGCGTGGGGGTGGGCGTTGGCGTCGGTGGGGCCGCCGTGGGTGGCCCACCGGGTGTGGCCGATGGCGGTGAAGCCGCCCGGCAGCGGCCGTTCCACCAGGGCTTTCTCCAGGTTGGCGAGTTTGCCGGCCTTCTTGGACGAGGCGAGCCGGATGCCGGTCCCGGTGCCGGTCCCGGCGAGGACGGCGACTCCGGCGGAGTCGTACCCCCGGTATTCGAGCCGCTTGAGACCGGCGATGACCACGTCGAGCGCCGGCTGCCCGCCGACATATCCCACGATTCCACACATGCGCGGCAGCCTACGGCGGGCGGTCACGCGGTCCGGGGAGCGCTCGCGTACGACACCGTCCGATCGGCGCCGACCTGGGAGGACGGCGGTATCGCACTACTCCATGCGGTCACCCGGCGCGGTCACTTCACGCGGCCATCGCCAGTACCTTCGTACGGTCATCGCCGGGACCTCCGCGCGGTCATCGCCGGGACCTCCGCGCCGGCCCGGAGCTGTCTCACCGGCCCGCCGACGCCCCCGACGGCGGTGTCTCCGCCGCTCCCGAGGCCGCCGACCCCGAGTCGTACGCGGCCCGCGCCTCCGCGATGGTGCCGCGATGCCGGTCCGCCCACTCCACGAGGCCGACCAGGGAGGAGTGCAGCTCGCGCGCCATGGAGGTGAGGCCGTATTCGACCTTCGGCGGCACGGTGGGATGAACCGTCCGCGTCAGCAGACCGTCGCGCTCAAGTCTGCGCAGGTTCAGGGTGAGCATCCGGCGGCTGATGCCTTCGACGGACCGTTCCAGCTCGGTGAACCGGACCGGGCCGCGTGCCGCCGCGACCAGGATGCTGATGCTCCACTTGCCCGCCACGTGATCGATCACCTCGACGAGCGGACACGCCTCGGCCGTGACCTGGTCGGTCACATCCGTGTGACTGCGTGACATAAAAGTGCCTCCTTCCCCGGGCGTACACGGTTACAGAAGATGACCGCTGTAACAAATAGTTCCCCAAAGGGAGGCCGACCCATGCCCCTGCCCACACCCAGCACACCCACGCCCATCACGCGGGCGCCCACCACACGGGCGGACAGATCGCCCTGGCTGACTGTCGGTCTGCTCTGCGTCGGCCAGATGATGATCGTCCTCGACCAGAACATCGTGAACGTGGCGCTGCCCGCGGTCCAGCGCGATCTCGGATTCTCCTCCGAGAATCTCATCTGGGTGGTGAACGCCTACGTGATCCCCTTCGGCGGGCTCCTGCTGCTGGCCGGACGGCTCGGTGACCTGATCGGGCGGAAATCCGTTTTCCTCACCGGAATCGTGCTCTTCAGCGCCTCGTCAGCGCTGTGCGGTGTCGCGACCAGCGACACCGCGCTGATCGCGTCCCGCTTCCTGCAAGGGATCGGCGGGGCGGTCGCCTCCGCCTGCGTCCTCGGCATGGTGGCGACCGTGTTCTCCGAGCGCCGCCGCCAGGCCCAGGCCATCGCCGCCTACAGCTTCGCGTCCGCGGGCGGCGGGACGGTCGGACCGCTGCTCGGCGGCGTCCTCACCGATCTGCTGAGCTGGCACTGGATCTTCTTCATCAACGCCCCGATCGGTGCTGTCCTCGCCCTGGTCGGCGCGCGGGCACTCCCCCGGGATCGCGGCGAGGGGATCGGCAAGGGCACCGACTTCCTGGGAGCCCTGTTGGTCACGGCCGGTATGACGCTCCTGGTGTACGCCGTCGTGGACGCCGGGCGGATCGGCTGGGGGACGACCCGGACCCTGCTGCTCGGCACCCTGGCGCTTCTGCTGCTCACCGGGTTCGTCGTCCGCCAGGCCACGGCCGCCAACCCCCTGCTGCCGCTGAGGTTCTTCCGCTCGCGAAGCGTGGGCGCGGCCAACCTCGTCCAGTTCCTGATGATCGCCGGCATGTTCGGCCTGCTGTTCTTCGGCACGCTCTACCTCCAACGAGTGCTGGCATACGACTCGTTGGAGGCCGGACTCGGATTCGTCCCCGTCGCCGTGGTGATCGCGGCGGTGTCCCTCGGTCTCTCGACCCGGCTCATCACCGGGATCGGCCGACGCGCGACGCTTCTCCTGGGACTCGCCCTCATCACCGGGTCGTTCCTCACGCTGTCGTTCGCCCGCGTCGACGGCGTCTACCTCGTGGACTTCCTGCCGGCCAGCCTCGTCATGGGCCTGGGCGTCGGTCTGGCGGCGCCCGCCGCCATGGGGCTCGGCATGACGGCCGTGACGCCGGCCGATTCAGGCATCGCCTCCGGCCTGTTCAACACGACGCAGCAGATCGGCGGCGCGATCGGCCTGACCGTACTGAGCGCCATCGTCAGCACCCGTACGAACACCCTCACCGCCGCAGGAGGAACCGAGGCGGAATCTCTGCTCGGCGGCTACCAGGCGGCCTTCCTGGCGGCGGCTGGATTCACCCTGACGGCTTTCGTCGTCGCTGCCGCCCTGCTCAAAAGCCCCCCGCCCGAGGGCGCGGCGCGGCCGAACGCGGCGTCCCCCGAGCGGGACACCTCGGTCGCCTGAACTCCGACGATCCACTGCCACGCCTCCACCCACAGATGCCCACGTCGGCGTGCGCGCCGACGTCCACTGCGACGCCACTTCGTGGAGCCGCGTGACACAAAAAGCAGGCGCGCCCGCACGAGTGAAGGTTGTGTAATGACTCGATCAGTTTTCTTCCATCAAAAAGCCATGACCGGACAAAAACTGACGGTCCATCCGCCACCTCCGCTCCCCGTTCGGACGCCTCCTCCTGACAGAAGGACACATCATGCCCATCGTCAGCAGAGCCGGTGCTCCGCATCGCGGACGTCTCCGGCTGTCCGCCGCCGCAGCCGCTCTCGCCTGCCTCCTGGCCGCCGCCCCCGCGCATGCCGCTCCCGCAGTCACGCCGGAAGCGCCGCGCGCCTCCCGGTCCGCCAACCCCTTGCCACCGCAGGTGGTGTCGGCCGAGTTCCCGAGCGGTCACAACGGGCAGGAGGGAGCGCCCGCCCGGACCACGGGTCGCTTCACCTTCTCCCCCGGCGGAGGGGAGGACATCGTCTCGTACACCTACGAGTTCGGCTCCTCGGAGCCGTCGGCCCGGGTCGACGTCCCGCCGGCCGGCAACTCCGTCACCGTGGAATTCACTCCCGGCCGCATGGGTCCGCACACGCTGTACGTGTACGCCACCGACCGGGCCGGCAACAGATCCGTCACCTTCCGCTATCTCTTCCATGCCGCGGATCCCGGCCTGCCCGACAGTCCCGGTGACACCACCGGTGACGGCTACTCCGACCTCTACACGGTCGACGACACGGGCACGGTCCGGTTCCACCGGGGCTCCGGGCCCGACGGGGCCGTGGGCGTCCCCGTCACCGTCGCCGAGGGCTGGGACGGCGCGCTGCTCACCCGTCGTGGCGACTGGAACGGGGACTCCTACGACGACCTGGTGAGCCGCCGGGCGGACGGCAAGCTCCGGTACCACCCGACCGACGGCCTGGGGCGGCTCGAGCGGAACGGCGAGCAGGAGATCCACCAGTTCTACGCACCCGGGGAGGGCGGGATCGATCCGGCGACGATCGACCAGGTGATCTCCCTGGGTGATCTCCGGCCGAGCCCCGGCCTGAGCACGCCGGACCTCCTCGCCGTCGTCGACGACGTGCTCTGGTACTTGCCCAACATGGGTTACGGCTACCTCGACGCCGCCCAACTGATCTCCGCCGACGGGTGGTCGGACCGCACGATCGTCTCTCCGGGCGATCTGGACAGCGACGGTCGGACCGACCTGCCGGCCCGTGACACCAGCGACGGCACGCTCTGGCTGTACCGGGGCAGTACGGCCGCCGACGGCGGCACCGACCCGCTCTCGCTGGCCGACGACACGCGGCGGATCGCGTACGGCACCGGTTTCACCCCGGCCGCCCACCCGCTGATCGCGGCGCCCGGCGACACGGACGGCGACGGCATCGCCGACCTGTGGACGACGGCACCCGGTGAGCTGCGCTTCCGGAGCGGCGGCGGGACATCCGCGGGCATTCCGGTGACGGTCGGGGCCGACGGGGCCTGGGACCGCGTCAGGTCGCCGGCCTGACCCCACCGGGACGGGGGCGCTCCCACGGTGGGAATCACCGCAGGGGCGCGCCCCCGGCCCCCAGGTCCATCACCCCCGCCCCACGTGACCCACCCCACCCCCCACAACCACCCCCCCACCCCCGACAATGGCGGACGTGATCACACCGCCCCCGCATCCCCCGGCCACCCCCCGACGCGCCGAGCACGGGCCGACGCCCTTCGTCGATCTCAGCCGGGCCGAGTGGAGCGCGCTGCGGGACAAGACGCCGCTGCCGCTCACCGCCGACGAGGTCGAGCGGCTGCGCGGGCTCGGGGACGTCATCGACCTGGACGAGGTGCGGGACGTCTATCTGCCGCTCTCCCGGCTGCTCAACCTGTACGTGCAGGCCACCGGCCAACTGCGGGGCGCGCTCAACACGTTCCTCGGCCACGCCGGCAACGGGCACGGCGCCCAGCGCGGCACCCCCTTCGTCATAGGGGTCGCGGGAAGTGTGGCCGTCGGCAAGTCGACCGTCGCGCGGCTGCTCCAGGCGCTGCTCGCCCGCTGGCCCGAGCACCCGAGCGTGCAGCGCGTGACCACCGACGGGTTCCTGCTGCCGATGAGGGAACTGGAGGCGCGCGGGCTGATGTCGCGGAAGGGCTTCCCGGAGTCGTACGACCGCCGGGCGCTGACCCGCTTCGTCGCCGACATCAAGGCCGGCAAGGACGAGGTCACCGCGCCCGTCTACTCGCATCTGAAGTACGACATCGTGCCCGGCGAGAAGCTGGTCGTACGGCGGCCCGACATCCTCATCGTCGAGGGGCTGAACGTCCTCCAGCCCGCGCTGCCCGGCCAGGACGGCCGTACGCGGGTCGGGCTCGCCGACTTCTTCGACTTCAGCGTGTACGTCGACGCGCGGGCCGAGGACATCGAGAGCTGGTACCTGAACCGGTTCCGCGCGCTGCGCGAGACCGCCTTCCAGGACCCGTCGTCGTACTTCCGTACCTACACCCAGGTCTCCGAGGAGGAAGCCCTCGACTACGCGCGCACCACCTGGCGCACCGTCAACCGGCTCAACCTCCTGGAGAACGTCGCGCCCACCCGCGGCCGCGCCACCCTGGTCCTCCGCAAGGGCCCGGACCACAAGGTGCAGCGGCTGTCCCTGCGCAAACTCTGAACGAGGCTCGGAGAGTCACCGTGCTGCATCTGCGAATGATCGTGCCCGCCCCGCTCACCGACCAGGTCGTGAAGACGATCGAGGAGACCGTCGGCACCACGCACGTGGTCGTCGTCCCCGGCGCAGCCCGCGACCCGGCGGGTGATCTCGTCCTGTGCGACGTCGCGCGCGAGGCGGGCGACGAGCTCATCGCCGACCTGTGCGCCCTCGGTGTGGACGACAGCGGTTCGATCGCCGTCGAGGACATCGGGCTGTCGCTGTCCCGCCGCGCCGACAAGGCGGAGGACGACGCCCCGGGCGAGGGCGCGGACGCCGTGCTGTGGGAGCAGTTGGCGGAGGCCACCCAGGAGGAGTCCACGCTGTCGGTGACCTATCTGGCCTTCCTCACCCTCGCGACCATGATCGCGGCCTGCGGTGTGGTTCTGGACAACGCGGTCCTGATCGTCGGCGCGATGGCCGTGGGCCCGGAATTCGGGCCGCTCGCCGGGATCTGTACGGCGGTGGTACGGCGCTCCCGGCGACTCGCCGTCCGTTCACTGGTCACGCTGCTCGTCGGGTTCGCCGCCGCGATGCTGCTGACGACCGGCTTCAGCCTGCTGATGAACGCGTTCGGCCTGTTCAGCGAGTCCATGCTGCACGCGAAACGCCCGAACACGGCCTTCGTCTACGCCCCGGACCTGTTCTCGTTCGTGGTCGCGGTCCTGGCAGGGGTGGCCGGCGTGCTCTCGCTGACCTCGGCGAAGTCGGGCGCGCTGGTCGGCGTCGCCATCTCGGTGACCACTGTCCCGGCCGCCGCGAACGCCGCCGTCGCGCTCGCCTACGCGGACATGAAGCAGGTGTGGGGCTCCAGCGAACAGCTGCTGATCAACCTCGGCGGCATCGTCCTGGCCGGGACCCTGACCCTGCTCGTACAGAAGGCGCTCTGGGCGAAGCGCGGCGGCATGCGGACAGCCGCCGGGAAGGCGGCCACCGGAGGGACCGGGGAGTAGCGCGGCCGTAGGAGGGGCCGCGGGACGGAAACCGGGCCGGGGAGCAGGAGGGCCGAAGGGGCCGGGACACGGGCCAGGCGGCCGGAGGGCCGAAGGGCCGGGCCGGGGAGCACGACGGCCGGAGGGCTGGGGCCGGGACGGGGACCCAGGACGGCCGGACTACCTGAGGCGCCCGGCCCCCGAACCAGACCCCCGGCACCCAGCCCCAGCCCCAGCCCCAGCCCCAGCCCCAGCCCCCAACACCCCTACCCCAGTGCCGACTTCACCACGTCCGCCAGCCGCCCCGCGACCGCGCGCGCCTGTTCGATGTCGGCCGCCTCGACCATGACCCGGACCAGCGGCTCCGTACCCGAGGACCGCAGCAGCACCCGGCCCGTCGACCCCAGCTGCTGCTCCGCCTCGGACACCGCCGTCGCCAGCTCCGCCGACGTCGTGACCCGCGACTTGTCCACGTCCGGCACATTGACCAGCACCTGCGGCAGCCGCCGCATCACGCCCGCCAGGTCCGCCAGCGAACGGCCCGTGCTCGCCAGCCGTGCCGCCAGCATCAGACCGGTCAGCGTGCCGTCGCCGGTGGTCGCGTGGTCCAGGACGATCACATGCCCGGACTGCTCGCCGCCCAGCGCGTAACCGTGCTCCTTCATCGACTCCAGGACGTAGCGGTCGCCGACCGCCGTCTGTACGAGGGTGATGCCCTCCCGCTCCATCGCGATCTTGAAGCCGAGGTTCGACATGACCGTCGCCACCACCGCGTCACCGCGCAGCGTGCCCGCCTCGCGCATCGCCAGCGCCAGCACGGCCAGGATCTGGTCGCCGTCGACCTCTTCGCCCGCCGCGTCCACGGCCAGGCACCGGTCGGCGTCGCCGTCGTGCGCGATGCCGAGGTCCGCGCCGTGCTCCACGACGGCGGCCTTCAGCAGGCCCAGATGGGTCGAGCCGCAACCGTCGTTGATGTTCAGGCCGTTCGGCTCCGTGCCGATCGTCACAACCTCGGCACCCGCCCGCGTGAACGCCTCGGGCGACACCCGCGCGGCGGCGCCGTGTGCCTCGTCCAGCACGACCTTGAGCCCGTCGAGCCGGTTCGGCAGGACACCGATGAGGTGCGCCACGTACTGGTCGAAGCCCTGGTCGTACGTACGCACCCGGCCGACGCCCGCACCGGTCGGCCGCTTCCAGGGAGCACCCGTGCGGTGTTCGTCGTACGCGGCCTCGATCCGGTCCTCCAGCTCGTCGGCCAGCTTGTGACCGCCGCGCGCGAAGAACTTGACGCCGTTGTCCGGCATGGCGTTGTGGCTCGCGGAGAGCATCACGCCGAGGTCGGCGCCCAGCGCACCGGTGAGATACGCCACCGCGGGGGTGGGCAGCACACCGACGCGCAGGACGTCCACGCCCGCGCTCGCGAGACCCGCCACCACGGCGGCCTCCAGAAACTCGCCCGACGCGCGGGGATCACGCCCGACCACCGCCGTCGCCCGATGGCCCTCGAACGTGCCCGCCTCGGCGAGTACATGCGCCGCCGCGACCGAGAGGCCGAGCGCCAGCTCCGCCGTCAGGTCCACATTGGCGACACCGCGCACGCCGTCCGTGCCGAAGAGTCGTCCCACAGTTGTCCCTCCGAAAAATGCTCAGAAATGCCCCGAGAAAAGCTTCGCCGACAACCGAGGAGAAGAACACGGGGATCGCCCGGGGAATCGTCCAGGGAACGGGAAGCTCGGAAAACGAACGCCCCGGCAGCACAGAGTGCCGCCGGGGCGAACATATGCCATACCTGTGCCGTGCGGCCGCAAGGGCCGGGGCGGGGTAGGGCCGAGCGAGCCTAGCGCTTGCTGTACTGCGGCGCCTTGCGGGCCTTCTTCAGACCGGCCTTCTTGCGCTCGACCGCACGGTCGTCGCGGCTGAGGAAGCCGGCCTTCTTGAGCGGGCCGCGGTTGTTGTCCACGTCCGCCTCGTTCAGCGAGCGGGCCACGCCGAGGCGCAGGGCGCCGGCCTGACCGGAGACGCCGCCACCCGAGATACGGGCGATGACGTCGTAGCGGTTGTCGAGCTCAAGCACCTTGAAGGGCTCGTTGACCGCCTGCTGGTGCACCTTGTTGGGGAAGTAGTCCTCAAGGGTGCGACCGTTGATCTTCCACTTTCCGCTGCCCGGAACGATCCGGACGCGGGCGATGGCGTTCTTGCGGCGGCCCAGGCCGGCGGCCGGCTGCGGGTCGCCGAAGCGGGAGGCCAGCGACTCGGAGGTGTACTCGCCCTCGACGGGGGTCTCCGACTCGAAGGTCGTCACCTCGGCGAAGGTCTCCTCGCCCTCGGCGGCGTCCACGGGGGTCTCTGCGGTGGTCTCGGCCACGATATTCCTCAGATTTCTTTTCGTCTTAGGCGGTGGCCGGAATTACTGCGCGACCTGGATGATCTCGAACGGGACCGGCTGCTGGGCAGCGTGCGGGTGCTGGTCGCCCGCGTAGACCTTCAGCTTCGAGAGCATCTGACGGCCGAGGGTGTTCTTGGGGATCATGCCCTTGATGGCCTTCTCGACGGCCTTCTCGGGGTTCTTGGCGAGCAGCTCGTCGTAGCGGACGGAGCGCAGACCACCCGGGTACCCGGAGTGGCGGTACGCCATCTTCTGGGTCTTCTTGTTCCCGGAGAGGTGCACCTTGTCGGCGTTGATGATGACGACGAAGTCACCCATGTCCATGTGAGGGGCGTAGATCGGCTTGTGCTTGCCCCGGAGGAGGTTCGCTGCCGTAGTCGCCAGACGGCCCAGGACGATGTCCTGCGCGTCGATGATGTGCCACTGGCGCGTGACATCGCCGGGCTTGGGGCTGTACGTACGCACGGTCGTAGCCTTCGCTTCTTCAGTGAGTGAGTCCTGACAAGGCCACCCGGACGATCGAACAGCCCTGGCAGACGCCGGGGACGCAACCCGTGCCTGCCGCTGGATCATCGGCCCGGTGGACCGGCGTAAGGGCCTCTCACGTGAGAATGAACAAGCCAATACGCATAACGAACCAGAAGGATACCCAGGGTGCGCCGTACGGGTCAAAACGAGGCCCGCGCACACCCGTCCGGCACCCGGCCGCCCCCGCCTGTCGGGCTCTCCCAGGAGCGGCTCCACCCCGCTCCCCCGGCTCTCCCAGGAGCCGCTCCACCCCGCTCCCCCGGCTCTCCCAGGAGCCGCTCCACCCCGCTCCCCCGGCTCTCCCAGGAGCGGCTGCACCCAGCCCCTCCGGCGCTTGAGGAGCGGGGTCCGGGGCGGAGCCCCGGTTCGGGAAGGGGCGGGTAGGGGACAGCCCCGCGCAGCGGCCACCCCACCCCGTCCCCACGCCCCCACCCCACCCCATTGCCACGCCCCCACGCCGCCACCCCACACCCACCCACCCGCCCCGCACGGGCTACCGCGCCCGCGCCACCCGCCGTTCGTCCCACACCGGCTCCGCCGTCTCCCGCACCACCCCGTCCGACCCGAACACCAGGTACCGGTCGAAGCTCTTCGCGAACCACCGGTCGTGCGTGACGGCCAGCACCGTCCCCTCGTACGCCTCCAGCCCGTCCTGGAGCGCCTCCGCCGACTCCAGGTCCAGGTTGTCCGTCGGCTCGTCCAGCAGCAGCGCCGTCGTCCCGCACAGTTCGAGGAGCAGGATCTGGAACCGCGCCTGCTGCCCGCCCGACAGCTTGTCGAACGGCTGGTCGCCCTGCCGTTCCAGCTCGTACCGGCGCAGCACGCTCATCGCCCCGCCCCGGTCCTTCGCGTGCTCGGTCCACAGGATGTCGACCAGGCTGCGGCCGAGCAGTTCCGGGTGCGCGTGGGTCTGGGCGAAGTGGCCGGGCACGACCCGCGCGCCCAGCTTCCAGGTGCCGGTGTGCGCGACCGTCGGGTCGCCGGCCAGCAGCCGCAGGAAGTGCGACTTGCCGGAGCCGTTCGATCCGAGGACCGCGACCCGCTCGCCGTAGTAGACCTCCAGCGAGAAGGGCTTCATCAGCCCGGTCAGCTCCAGGTTCTCGCAGGTCACCGCGCGTACTCCGGTCCGGCCGCCCTTCAGCCGCATCCGGATCTCCTGCTCGCGCGGCGGTTCCGGCGGGGGCCCGGCCTCCTCGAACTTCTTGAAGCGTGTCTGCATCGCCCGGTAGCGCGACGCCATGTCGGGGCTGATCGCCGCCTGCTGCCGCAGCCGGTGCACGAGGGCCTTCAGCCGCGCGTGCTCCTCGTCCCAGCGCCGTTTCAGTTCCTCGAAGCGCGCGAAGCGCTCCCGCCGGGCGTCGTGGTAGGTGGCGAACCCGCTGCCGTGCACCCAGACGTCCGACCCGGCCGGGCCCGGCTCCACGCTCACGATGCGCTGGGCGGTGCGGGCCAGCAGCTCCCGGTCGTGGGAGACGAACAGGACCGTCTTACGGGTCTCCTTGAGCCGCTCCTCCAGCCACCGCTTCCCGGGCACGTCCAGGTAGTTGTCCGGTTCGTCGAGCAGCAGGACCTCGTCGGGGCCGCGCAGCAGCGCCTCCAGCACGAGCCGTTTCTGCTCGCCGCCGCTCAGGGTGCGCACGGCGCGCCACTGGGCCTTCTCGTACGGGACGCCGAGCGCGGCGACGGTGCAGATGTCCCAGAGGGTCTCGGCCTCGTACCCGCGTACCTCCGCCCAGTCGCTCAGCGCCTGCGCGTAGCTCATCTGCGCGGCCTCGTCGTCGCGCTCCATGACGGCGGTCTCGGCGGCGTCCACCGCCCGCGCCGCTTCCCGGATGCGCGGCTGGGCCACCGAGACCAGCAGGTCGCGGACCGTGCGTTCGTCCCGTACGGAGCCCACGAACTGCGCCATCACACCGAGCCCGCCGGAGACGGTGACGGTCCCGCCGTGCGCCTGGAGGTCACCCGCCATCAGCCGCAGCAGTGTCGTCTTGCCCGCGCCGTTGGCTCCGACCAGCGCGACGACGGCGCCCTCGCCGACCCGGAACGAGGCGTCCGCGAGGAGCACCCGTCCGTCCGGCAGGTAGTACTCCAGGTGTGCGGCCTCCAGATGTCCCATACCTGGCATTGTCACGCCCCCCGGCCCGCTCTCCAACCCAATTCCGCTTACGGCGGCGGTCCCGGGCGGCGCTAAACTCCCGCCATGAGCTTTGGTCAAGGGGGGCCCTACGGGTCCTCGCAGGGGCAGACGCCGGACTGGGCCGCGCTCGCCGACGCCTCCGCCCAACGGGCCCGCCGCAGGCGCTGGATGCTGATAGGCGGCGGCGCGATCGCCACGGCCGCGGTCGCGGCGATCGTCGCGACGGCCGTCGTGTCGACGGACGGCGACGGGGCCGGCGGTGACCGGGCGGGCGCGGCGAGCACCAGCGACCTGCCCGCGGCGCCCAGCGAGACCGCCGAGCCCGAACCGTCCTTCTCCGAGGCGGATCCGCTGCCGCCGCCGAACCCGAAGGACTTCATCTCCGCGGAGGACAAGGACACGGCCCCGCTCGGCGCCGACACCCTGTTCCCCGACGCGAAGCTGACGATGGGCGACCGCACGTACTCCAAGGGCCCGACGAACCGCACCACGAACTGCGCGGGCGCCACCCAGGGCGACCTCGGCTCGATCCTCGCCTCGAACACCTGTGACCAGGTGATCCGCGCCACGTTCACCCGGGACGGCACGGCCGTGACCGTGGGCGTCGCGGTCTTCTCCACCGAGGCGCAGGCGCTGAAGGCGAAGGAGGAGGCGCGCGGCGGTCTGGCGTCGCTGTCCGGCTCGGGCGTCGATACGTTCTGCCGGGGCGGCACGATCTGCCGCAGGACGACCAACTCCTACGGCAGATACGTGTACTTCACCGTCGGCGGCTTCCTCGACGGCAAGGACGTCGTGAAGAGCGACAAGGACGTCTTCACCACGGGCGACGACGTCGCCGAGTTCACCTTCCGCCAGATCCACCGCCGCGGCGAGATCCAGGCGTCAGCAGCCGCCGCAGCCCCGGTCGACCAGTGACCTGACGTCCCCGGCGACCGGCAGGGTCCGCTTGTTGCGGGCCAGCCGGTTGCGCGCGGCGAGCTGGTCGTCGGCGGGGTAGCCGACCTCCTCCAGGGTCAGGCCGTGCGGCCGTACGACGTGCACGGCCGAGTCCCGTACCCCGGCGGCCAGCACCTTCGCCGGCCACTCGACGGGCCGGTGCCCGTCGCCCACGAAGAGCAGCGCCCCGACGAGCGAGCGCACCATGTTGTGGCAGAAGGCGTCGGCCCGCACGGTCGCGGTGATCACGCCGCGCGCGTCCCGTTCCCAGTCGAGCCGCTGGAGCGTACGGATCGTCGTGGCGCCCTCGCGGCGCTTGCAGTACGCGGCGAAGTCGTGCTCCCCGAGCAGCCCGGCGGACGCGGCGTTCATCGCGTCCACGTCCAACTCCCAGTCGTGCCAGAGCACATGGCCGCGCAGCAGCGGGTCCACACCGCCCGGGTCGTCGGTGACCCGGTAGGCGTACCGCCGCCAGATCGCCGAGAAACGGGCGTTGAAGCCCGCCGGGGCCTCCGCGACCCGCCACACCCGTACGTCGTGCGGCAGCCGCCCGGCGAGGCGCCGCAGCAGCTTCTCCCGGTGTTCCGCCCACAGCCCGTCGGGCAGATCGACGTGCGCGACCTGCCCGCGCGCGTGCACGCCGGCGTCCGTGCGCCCGGCGACGGTCAGGTCGTACGTCTCCGCCGACCGCGTCACGACCCGCAGCGCGTCCTCGATCTCCCCCTGGACGGTCCGCCGGGTGGCCTGCCGCGCCCACCCGGAGAAGTCCTTCCCGTCGTAACTCAGGTCCAGCCGCACCCGTACGAACCCGGGCGCCGCACCCTCGGCACCCTCGTCGTCACGCACCCGCGCGAACCCGGGACCCGCACCCTCGGCAGCCTCGTCGTCACGCACCCGTACGAACCCGGGACCCGCACCCTCGGCACCCTCGTCGTCACGCACCCGTACGAACCCGGGACCCGCACCCTCGGCACCCTCGTCGTCACGCACCCGTACGAACCCGGGACCCGCACCCTCGGCACCCTCGTCGTCACGCACCCGCGCGAACCCGGGACCCGCACCCTCGTTGCTTTCCACCTCGGTCACCCACAGCTCCTCTCGCAACGGAACGGGCCCGCCCCCGTGAGGGAGCGGGCCCGTCCGCCGGACTGTCGTGAAGACGCTCAGGCGTCCTTCGACCCGTCCTTGGCATCGTCCTTGGCGTCGGCCTCGGCCGGCTTGGCGTCCTCGACGGGGGCGTCCTCCTTGGGGGACTCCTCCTTCTTGAGGGCGTCTTCCTTGACGGCGCGCTTCGTCGCGGCCTCGGCCTCACCGGTGGCCTCCTGCGCCACGGTCAGGGCCTCGACCAGCTCGATGACCGCCATCGGGGCGTTGTCGCCACGACGGGGGCCGATCTTGGTGATGCGGGTGTAGCCACCGGGGCGGTTCTCGTAACGCGGGGCGATCTCGGTGAAGAGCGTGTGCACGATGCTCTTGTCCGTGATCGTCTGGAGAACGAGGCGACGGTTGTGGATGTCGCCCTTCTTCGCCTTGGTGACCAGGCGCTCGGCGACCGGACGCAGGCGGCGGGCCTTGGCCTCGGTCGTCGTGATCTTGCCGTGCTCGAACAGCGCCTTCGCGAGGTTCGCGAGAAGCAGCCGCTCGTGCGCGGCGCTGCCGCCCAGACGGGCGCCCTTGGCGGGCTTCGGCATGGGGTTACTCCTTCATATCTGCACCGGCCGTATCAGGTACCGGTGTCAGTTCCCCGCGGACGGTTGTCCGCGGAAAGGCGGTGCGGCCGGTCCGGCGCCGGAGAACCAGCGCCGGGCCCGGGGTGTGTTCTAGTACTGCTCGGTCTCCACGAAACCGGCGTCCGCGTCGTCGTCCGCGCCGAACGCGTCTGCGGCGGCCGTCGGGTCGAATCCGGGCGGGCTGTCCTTGAGCGCCAGGCCCATGCCGGCCAGCTTCGCCTTGACCTCGTCGATCGACTTGGCGCCGAAGTTGCGGATGTCGAGCAGGTCCGCCTCGGACCGCGCCACGAGCTCACCCACGGAGTGGATGCCCTCGCGCTTGAGGCAGTTGTACGACCGAACGGTGAGCTCAAGCTCCTCGATCGGCAGGGCGAGATCGGCGGCGAGCGCCGCGTCCGTCGGCGACGGGCCCATGTCGATGCCCTCGGCGTCGATGTTGAGCTCGCGCGCCAGGCCGAACAGCTCGACCAGCGTCTTGCCCGCGGACGCCATGGCGTCGCGGGGGCGCATGGCCTGCTTGGTCTCGACGTCGACGATCAGCTTGTCGAAGTCGGTGCGCTGCTCGACACGGGTCGCCTCGACCTTGTACGTGACCTTGAGCACCGGCGAGTAGATGGAGTCGACCGGGATACGGCCGATCTCCTGGCCCACCTGCTTGTTCTGGACGGCGGAGACGTAGCCGCGACCGCGCTCGACGGTCAGCTCCATCTCCAGCTTGCCCTTGCCGTTCAGCGTCGCCAGGACGAGGTCCGGGTTGTGGACCTCGACACCGGCCGGGGGCGCGATGTCGGCGGCGGTGACCAGGCCGGGGCCCTGCTTGCGCAGGTACATCACGACCGGCTCGTCGTGCTCCGAGGAGACGACGAGCTGCTTGATGTTGAGGATGAGGTCGGTGACGTCCTCCTTGACGCCCGGCACGGTGGTGAACTCGTGCAGGACCCCGTCGATCCGGATGCTGGTGACAGCGGCACCGGGGATCGAGGAGAGGAGCGTACGGCGCAGGGAGTTACCGAGCGTGTAGCCGAAACCCGGCTCCAGGGGCTCGATGACGAACCGCGAGCGGTATTCGTCGACGACCTCTTCGGTCAGCGACGGGCGCTGAGCGATAAGCATGGAAAATGCCTCCAGTCTTGGCACCCACTATTTGATGCCAACAGCACAAGGATACGGGCGGTACGAGGCCGGAGCCCCGTACCGCCCGTGATTCCGCACACCCCCGGGGGGTGCGCGGGGTCAGACGCGGCGGCGCTTCGGCGGGCGGCAGCCGTTGTGCGGGGTGGGGGTGACGTCCTGGATCGAGCCCACCTCCAGGCCGGTGGCCTGGAGCGAGCGGATCGCGGTCTCACGGCCGGAGCCGGGACCCTTGACGAAGACGTCGACCTTGCGCATGCCGTGCTCCTGCGCGCGGCGGGCGGCCGACTCGGCGGCCATCTGCGCGGCGAAGGGGGTGGACTTGCGCGAGCCCTTGAAGCCGACGTGGCCGGCGGAGGCCCAGGAGATCACGTTGCCCGAGGGGTCGGTGATCGAGACGATCGTGTTGTTGAACGTGCTCTTGATGTGGGCGTGCCCGTGAGCGACGTTCTTCTTTTCCTTGCGGCGCACCTTCTTGGCAGCGCCCTGACGACCCTTGGGGGGCATCTCTTACTCCTACGGGAGGTGGTCGGTCCTACAGCGAAGACCGCTGATGAGCGTCCGCTGAGGACTACTTCTTGCCCGGCTTCTTCTTGCCGGCGATGGCGCGACGCGGACCCTTGCGGGTACGGGCGTTCGTGCTCGTGCGCTGGCCGTGGACCGGCAGGCCGCGACGGTGGCGCAGACCCTGGTAGCAGCCGATCTCGACCTTGCGGCGGATGTCGGCCTGAATCTCGCGACGGAGGTCACCCTCGGTCTTGAGGTTCACGTCCACGTACTCACGGATCTTGACGAGGTCTTCCTCGGCAAGGTCGCGGACACGGACGTTGGGGTCCACGCCGGTGGCGGCGAGGGTCTCCTTGGACCGGGTGCGCCCGATGCCGAAGACATAGGTGAGGGCGACCTCCACGCGCTTTTCGCGCGGGAGGTCAACGCCTGCGAGGCGTGCCATTCATGGCTCCAGTGTGATTCGGAGGTCTTCCGCAGTGACTCTCCCGGACGGTCTCTCCGGGTCCCCGGCCTCCGCCGGAGGTGTCGGCGCCATCAGCCGGTGCGGATGACGTCGGACACTGCGTATGTACGTGTGCTGCTCGCGTCGCGCGAAGTACTGCGAGATGCAGGAGGTCGTACGTCAGCCCTGGCGCTGCTTGTGGCGCAGGTTGTCGCAGATGACCATGACCCGGCCGTGACGGCGGATCACCTTGCACTTGTCGCAGATCTTCTTGACGCTCGGCTTGACCTTCATGGTGTGAGGTTCTCCGGGTCAGTGCCGGCACCCCGGAAAACGGGGTGGGGCAAGATCTACTTGTATCGGTAGACGATCCGGCCACGCGTCAGGTCGTAGGGAGACAGCTCCACGACGACCCGGTCATCCGGAAGGATTCGGATGTAGTGCATCCGCATCTTGCCGCTGATGTGCGCGAGGACCTTGTGACCGTTCTGGAGCTCCACCTTGAACATGGCGTTCGGGAGGGACTCGATCACGGTGCCCTCAATTTCGATGGCACCTTGCTTCTTGGCCACGCTTCGCCCTTCGAATCGGCTACCTTGATCGACTCCGGGCCCCCGCATGTGGACACACGGGTACACCAGAGCCGACGCGTCAGTCTACGGCAGGGCTCCCCAAAAGACGAATCCGTTGAGTCTGCCCATCCCCGGAGATCACCAACCCTTGGACGCCTCCGTGCGCCCGTACGGCCCTGTCCGCGCCGCCGCCCCGGAACGGGTGCCGGACACCCGGATCACCGCCGAGACGGGCCGATCACCCCGCCGTGCCGGGCCGATCACGCCAGCGGATCGGGCGCCGCCGTCACCCCGAGCGCGGCCAGCTTCGCCCTGCCGCCGTCGACCGCCGTCAGCACCAGCGGGCCGTCCTCGGTCAGCGCGACCGAGTGCTCCCAGTGCGAGGACCAGGTGCCGTCGGTGGTGACGACCGTCCACTCGTCGGCCAGCACCTCGGTGCGCGGAGTGCCGAGCGAGACCATCGGCTCGATCGCCAGGCAGAAGCCGGGGACCAGCTTCGGGCCTTTGCCGCGCTTGCGCGAGACATAGTTCAGCAGGTGCGGGTCCATGTGCATCTGGCTGCCGATGCCGTGGCCGCCGTAGTCCTCGACGATGCCGTACTTGCCGCCGCCGGGCTTCGGCTGGCGGCGGATGTACGTCTCGACGGCGCGCGAGATGTCGACCAGCCGGGCGCCCAGCCGCATGGCGGCGATCCCCGCCCACATCGACTCCTCCGTGACGCGGGAGAGCTCGACCAGTTCCGGCGCGTGACCCTCGCCGACGAACGCGGTGAAGGCCGCGTCCCCGTGCCAGCCGTCCACGATCGCGCCGGCGTCGACCGAGATGAGGTCGCCGTCCTTCAGTACGGTGACGGCGTCCGGGATGCCGTGCACCACCACCTCGTTGACCGAGGTGCAGATCGTCGCGGGGAACCCGCCGTAACCGAGGAAGTTGGGCTTCGCGCCGTGGTCGGCGAGGACCTTGCGCGCGACCTCGTCCAGGTCCTTGGTGGTGGCGCCGGGCACCGCCGCCTCGGCGGTGGCCGCGTGGATCGCCGCGACGACCAGCCCCGCCTCACGCATCTTCGCGATCTGCTCGGGGGTCTTGATCTCCACCATGACGGCGGCCTGCCTCACTCGGTCGACGGAACGGTTCTCCCCGGCGGCTTCACGAGCGTGCCGTCGCCGGGAGACTTTCTACGGTAGTGCCCGGACAGCAGTACGGCCGTGGTGCCCCTGGGGGCGCCCCGGCCGTACCGCTGTGCCGTGCTGTGTGGTGCGTCGTGCCCGGTGCGTGTCGCGCCGTGCCTCGCGCCGTGAAGGAGTCCGGGTCTACGGGACCCGGCCACCCTCCAGAGCGGCCATCGCACGCTCGGTCACCTCGGCGACCTTGCCCAGCGCCGAGATCGTGACCACGAGGCCCTGCTCCCGGTAGTGGTCGATGATCGGCTCGGTCTGCGTGTGGTAGACCTCCAGCCGCGTGCGGACGGTCTCCTCGGAGTCGTCGTCACGCTGGTACAGCTCGCCGCCGCACTCGTCGCACACACCCTGCTCCTTCGGCGGGCTGTACGTGACGTGGAACACGTGCGAGCTGTCGTTGCGGCAGACGCGCCGACCGGCGATCCGCTTGACCACCTCGTCCTCGTCGACCTCCAGGTCCAGTACGGCGTCCAGGTGCAGCCCTTCCGCCGTGAGCGCCTTGTCGAGCGCCTCGGCCTGGAAGACGTTGCGGGGGAAGCCGTCAAGAAGGAAGCCGTTCGCGGCGTCCGGCTGTCCCATCCGGTCCAGCGCCATCGCGATGGTGACCTCGTCGGGAACGAGGTTCCCGGCGTCCATGTAGCTCTTCGCCTGCACACCGAGGTCGGTGCCCCGGCTGATGTTGGCGCGGAAGAGGTCGCCTGTCGAGATGTGTGGAATGGAGAGGTTCGTGGCGAGGTACGCAGCCTGCGTTCCCTTGCCGGCACCGGGCGGTCCGACGAGGACGATTCGCATCAGCGGAGGAACCCTTCGTAATTACGCTGCTGGAGCTGGCTCTCGATCTGCTTCACGGTCTCCAGACCCACACCCACGATGATGAGGATGCTCGTCCCGCCGAACGGGAAGTTCTGGTTCGCGCCACCGAAGCCTGCCAACGCCATCGTTGGGACAAGAGCGATCAGCCCCAGGTACAGCGAGCCCGGCCAAGTGATCCGGTTGAGTACGTAACTCAGATACTCGGCAGTAGGTCGACCTGCCCGGATGCCCGGGATGAAGCCACCATACTTCTTCATGTTGTCCGCGACTTCTTCGGGGTTGAACGTGATGGCCACGTAGAAGAAGGCGAAGAACACGACCAGCACGAAGTAGGTCGCGATGTAGTACGGATGGTCGCCCTTGACGAAGTGCGCCTCGATCCATGTCTTCCAGCCCGACTGCGAGCTGGAGAACTGCGCGATGAGCGCCGGGATGTAGAGCAGCGACGAGGCGAAGATGACGGGGATGACGCCCGCCTGGTTCACCTTGAGCGGGATGTACGTGGACGTACCCCCGTAGGACCTGCGGCCGATCATCCGCTTCGCGTACTGCACGGGGATCCGGCGCTGCGCCTGTTCGACGAAGACGACCAGGCCCACCATCACGAAGCCGATGAGAATGACCGTGCCGAACTCGATCCAGCCCTGGGCGAGCTTGCCGCTCTCCTTGATGGCCCACAGCGCGCCGGGGAAGCCGGCCGCGATGGAGATGAACATCAGGATGGACATGCCGTTGCCGATGCCCTTGTCGGTGATCATCTCACCGAGCCACATCACGGCGGCCGTACCGGCGGTCATCGTGATGACCATGGTGACGGTGATGAAGATCGACTGGTCCGGAACGATCTCCGAGGCGACCGGGCAGCCGCTGAAGAGAGCGCCGGTACGGGCGGTCGCCACCAGGCCGGTGCCCTGGAGCACCGCGAGGGCGACGGTCAGGTAACGGGTGTACTGCGTGATCTTGGCCTGGCCGGACTGCCCTTCCTTCTTGAGGGCTTCGAGTCGGGGGATGACCACAGTCAGCAGCTGAAGGATGATGCTTGCCGTGATGTACGGCATGATGCCGAGCGCGAAGATCGTAATCTGCAGCAGCGCTCCGCCGCTGAACATGTTCACCAAGCCGAACAGGCTGTTGTTGCCCTTCTGGGCTGCGTCGACGCACGTCTGTACGTTCTCGTAGCTGACCCCGGGCACGGGGATGTGCGCCCCGAGCCGGTACAGCACGATGATGAACAGCGTGAAGAGCAGCTTCTTGCGCAGGTCGGGCGTCTTGAACGCCCGGGCGAACGCGGTGAGCACGGTGCCTCCTGCGACCCCCGCGCTCGCGCGTCAAGGGTGACGGTCTTGAGGATCGACGGATACATATCAGGCAAAAAAGCCACGCGACCACCCCTGCGGAGAGTCCGCGTGGCTCGGGGTCCGGGGGCGGACCCCCGGGTTCATACAGCAACAGTGCACGCCACCTTACCGGCGTACCTGTCCCCTAGGAACGACCAACCGGGGATGCCCCATTTGAGAGGCACCCCCGGTTGGACGTTCAATCCATCAACTTGTCCGAGTCGTCTCAGACAAGCTCGGTGACGGAGCCGCCCGCGGCGGCAATCTTCTCCTTGGCGGAGCCGGAGGCGGCGTCAACCGAAACCGTCAGCGCTACGGAGATCTCGCCCTGGCCCAGGACCTTGACGAGGCTGTTCTTACGGACCGCGCCCTTGTCGACCAGATCGGCCACCGTGACCTCGCCACCCTGCGGGTAGAGCTCGGCCAGCTTGTCCAGGTTAACCACCTGGTACTCGGTGCGGAACGGGTTCTTGAAGCCCTTGAGCTTCGGGAGACGCATGTGGAGGGGCATCTGCCCGCCCTCGAAGCGCTCCGGAACCTGGTAACGGGCCTTGGTGCCCTTGGTGCCACGACCCGCGGTCTTGCCCTTGGACGCCTCGCCACGACCCACGCGGGTCTTGGCGGTCTTGGCTCCGGGGGCAGGACGGAGGTTGTGGACCTTCAGCGGCTTCTGCTCCGCCATGTCAGTCGACCTCCTCAACCGTCACGAGGTGCCGCACGGTGTTGGCCATGCCGCGGAACTCGGGACGGTCCTCCTTGACCACCACGTCGTTGAGCCGCTTGAGGCCCAGCGAGCGAAGGGTGTCGCGGTGGTTCTGCTTGCTGCCGATGTACGACTTCGTCTGCGTGATCCTGAGACGGGCCATCACGCACCCGCTCCCGCACGCGCACGGAGCAGGGCCGCCGGGGCCACGTCCTCCAGGGGCAGACCGCGGCGGGCCGCGATCTCCTCGGGACGCTGGAGACCCTGGAGGGCCGCCACGGTCGCGTGCACGATGTTGATCGGGTTCGACGAACCGAGCGACTTCGACAGGATGTCGTGGACGCCGGCGCACTCCAGCACCGCGCGCACCGGACCACCGGCGATGACGCCGGTACCGGGGGACGCGGGCTTGAGCAGGACGACGCCCGCCGCCTTCTCACCCTGGATCGGGTGCGGGATGGTGCCCTGGATACGGGGGACCTTGAAGAAGTGCTTCTTGGCCTCCTCAACACCCTTGGCGATGGCGGCCGGCACCTCCTTGGCCTTGCCGTAACCGACACCCACGGTGCCGTCACCGTCGCCCACCACGACCAGCGCGGTGAAGCTGAAGCGACGACCACCCTTCACGACCTTGGCGACACGGTTGATCGCGACGACACGCTCGACGTACGCGGTCTTCTCGGCGGCAGCGCCACCGTCACGGCCCTTCCGGTCCCGCCGCTCGCCGCCACCGGCACCGCTTCCGCGGCGCTGGGGTCCAGCCATTGGATTTACCTCTCTCTGTTACGTCCGCTAGCTCCGGAACCGGGGCTTAGAACTTCAGCCCGGCTTCACGGGCGGCGTCAGCCAGAGCGGCAATCCGCCCGGCGTACTGGTTGCCACCACGGTCGAACACGACAGCCTCGATACCGGCGGCCTTGGCGCGCTCGGCGACCAGGGCGCCCACCCGCTGCGCCTGGGCGCTCTTGTCGCCCTCGCCGCTGCGGATCGAGGTGTCCAGGGTCGACGCCGAGGCGAGCGTGTGGCCCGCGATGTCGTCGATGACCTGGGCCACCATGTGGCGGTTGGAACGCGTCACGACCAGCCGGGGGCGGACCTGCGTGCCCGAGACCTTCTTGCGTACGCGGATGTGACGCCGCTTGATGGCAGCGGCCTTGTATGCCTTGCCCTTGGCGATCTTTACACCGTATGCCATGGCTACTTACCCGCCTTTCCGACCTTGCGGCGGATGACCTCGCCCGCGTACTTGACGCCCTTGGCCTTGTACGGGTCGGGCTTCCGCAGCTTGCGGATGTTCGCCGCGACCTCGCCGACCTTCTGCTTGTCGATGCCCTCGACACTCAGCTTCGTCGGGGACTCGACCTTGAAGGTGATGCCTTCGGGCGCCTCGACGACGATGGGGTGGCTGTATCCGAGCGCGAACTCCAGGTTGGAGCCCTTCGCCTGGACGCGGTAACCGACACCGCTGATTTCGAGCGCCTTGGTGTATCCCTGGGTCACACCGGTGATCATGTTCGCCACCAGCGTGCGGGACAGGCCGTGCAGGGCCTTGTTCTGACGCTCGTCGTTCGGGCGCAGCACCTGAAGGGTGCCGTCGTCGCCCTTGGAGACCTCGATCGGCGCTGCGACGGTGTGCGAGAGGGTCCCCTTGGGGCCCTTCACCGCGACCGTACGGCCTTCGATGGTGACGTCCACACCGGTGGGAACCTGGATGGGGAGCTTGCCGATTCGCGACATGAGCTTTTCCTCCGTTCCCGACTACCAGACGTAGGCGAGGACTTCCCCACCTACGCCCTTCTTGCCCGCCTGCTGGCCCGTCAGGAGACCGTGGGACGTGGAGATGATCGCCACGCCGAGGCCGCCGAGAACCTTGGGCAGGTTGGTGGACTTGGCATACACGCGCAGACCCGGCTTCGAGATGCGCTTGATGCCGGCGATCGAACGCTCGCGGTTCGGGCCGAACTTCAGCTCGAGGGTGAGGGACTTGCCGACCTCGGCGTCCTCGACCTTCCAGCCGGTGATGAAGCCCTCCTGCTGGAGGATCTCCGCGATGTGCGACTTGATCTTGCTGTGCGGCATCACGACGGTGTCGTGATACGCAGAGTTCGCGTTACGCAGACGCGTGAGCATGTCTGCGATCGGATCAGTCATGGTCATGAATTGGCCTTCGGCCTCTCTCGCCGGGGTTTCCTGTATGCGCCATCCCTCTCCCCGCTCGACGGCGGGACGGGTGCGGTGCGGGGACCTACGGCGTAGTAAGTGTTTGGGCGGCGGACGCCCAACCCCGCAAGCCTACGGCATGCGGGACGGGGCTTCCGCCGACCAGTTGCTTACCGAGAGCGTCTGGTTGATCCCGGAAGTGGGATTACCAGGAGCTCTTGGTGACGCCCGGCAGCTCGCCGCGGTGTGCCATCTCACGAAGGCAGACACGGCAGAGGCCGAACTTGCGGTAGACGGAGTGGGGGCGCCCGCAGCGCTGGCAGCGGGTGTAACCGCGCACGCCGAACTTCGGCTTGCGGGCGGCCTTAGCGATCAGAGCCTTCTTCGCCACGGTCAGTTCTCCTTGAACGGGAAGCCGAGGTGACGAAGGAGGGCACGACCCTCGTCGTCGTTGGTCGCCGTGGTGACCACGGTGATGTCCATGCCCCGGACCCGGTCGATCTTGTCCTGGTCGATCTCGTGGAACATGACCTGCTCCGTGAGACCGAAGGTGTAGTTGCCACGGCCGTCGAACTGCTTGGGCGACAGGCCGCGGAAGTCACGGATACGCGGCAGCGCGAGCGACAGCGTACGGTCCAGGAACTCCCACATGCGGTCACCGCGGAGGGTGACGTGGCAGCCGATCGGCTGCCCCTCGCGCAGCTTGAACTGCGCGATCGACTTGCGGGCCTTGGTGACGGCCGGCTTCTGACCGGTGATCGTGGTGAGGTCCTTGATGGCACCCTCGATCAGCTTGGAGTCGCGGGCGGCGTCGCCCACACCCATGTTGACCACGATCTTGACGAGGCCGGGGACCTGCATGACGTTCTCCAGGGAGAACTCCTCACGCAGCTTGCCGGCGATCTCCTCGCGGTACCGCGTCTTGAGACGCGGCGCAGTGGTGGTCGTCATCAGATGTCCTCACCGGTCCGCTTGGCAACGCGGATCTTGTTGCCCTCGTCGTCAAAGCGGTAGCCGACGCGGGTGACGACCTTCTTGCCGTCCTTCTCCACGACCAGCTGAACGTTGCTGACGTGAACAGGGGCCTCGGTCGTCACGATGCCGCCGGTCTGCGAACCACGAGCGGTCTGGCCGGCCTTGGTGTGCTTCTTGACCCGGTTGACACCCTCGACCAGGACGCGGTTCTGCGTGGGGAAGGCGACGATGACCTTGCCCTGCTTGCCCTTGTCCTTGCCGGTGATGACCTGAACCAGGTCGCCCTTCTTGATCTTCATGCTTACAGCACCTCCGGCGCGAGCGAGATGATCTTCATGAACTTCTTCTCGCGCAGCTCACGGCCCACCGGGCCGAAGATACGGGTGCCGCGAGGGTCGCCGTCGTTCTTCAGAATGACGGCGGCGTTCTCGTCGAAGCGGATGTACGAGCCGTCCTGGCGGCGGCGTTCCTTCACGGTGCGAACGATGACCGCCTTGATGACGTCACCCTTCTTCACGTTGCCACCGGGGATCGCGTCCTTGACGGTGGCGACGATGACGTCACCGATACCCGCGTAGCGGCGACCCGAGCCACCGAGAACACGGATGCAAAGGATCTCCTTGGCACCAGTGTTGTCGGCGACACGCAGTCGCGACTCCTGCTGGATCACGTCTATCTCCTGATCGTCTGCCGGTTCCCGGCGGGGGCCGCCGCGTGTGCGGGGCCCCCGCCGAGCCTGGCGGAACTACTCCCAGGGAATGCCCTGGGAGGGATTACTTGGCCTTCTCGAGGATCTCGACGATGCGCCAGCGCTTCGTCGCGGACAGCGGCCGGGTCTCCATGAGGAGGACACGGTCGCCGATCCCGGCGGCGTTCTGCTCGTCGTGCGCCTTGAGCTTGTTCGTACGGCGGATGACCTTGCCGTACAGCGCGTGCTTCACACGGTCCTCGACAGCGACGACGACGGTCTTGTCCATCTTGTCGCTGACGACCAGACCCTCACGGGTCTTGCGGAAACCGCGCTCGGTCTTCTCGGTCGTCTCAGTCACGTTGCTCTCAGTCATCAGGCGCTCTCCACCGTCTCGATGCCCAGCTCGCGCTCACGCATCAGGGTGTAGATCCGCGCGATGTCCTTCCGGACCAGCTTGAGCCGGCCGTGGTTCTCGAGCTGACCGGTCGCCGCCTGGAAGCGGAGGTTGAACAGCTCTTCCTTGGCCTCGCGAAGCTTGCCGACAAGCTCCTCGTTGCCCAGTTCACGCAGCTCGGACGCCTTGGTAACGGCCGCCATCACGACTCACCTGCCTCGCGCCGAACGATGCGGCACTTCATCGGAAGCTTGTGGGCGGCGCGGGTCAGCGCCTCCTTGGCAACCTTCTCGTTCGGGTAGGACAGCTCGAACATCACCCGGCCGGGCTTGACGTTCGCGATCCACCACTCGGGAGAACCCTTACCGGAACCCATGCGGGTCTCGGCGGGCTTCTTGGTGAGCGGACGGTCCGGGTAGATGTTGATCCAGACCTTGCCGCCACGCTTGATGTGGCGGGTCATCGCGATACGGGCGGCCTCGATCTGACGGTTCGTCACGTACGCCGGCGTCACGGCCTGAATGCCGTACTCGCCGAACGAGACCTGCGTACCGCCCTTGGACATTCCGCTGCGCTTCGGGTGGTGCTGCTTGCGGTGCTTGACCCTACGGGGGATCAGCATGTCGGTCAGACCTCCGTTCCGCCGGTAGACGTGGGAGCGGCCTCCGCGGCCGGAGCAGCCGGGGCGTCGGCCTTGGGGGCCTCGGCACCGGGAGCCTGCTGCGGCTTGCGGCCACCGCGACCGCCACGCTCGCCACCGCGGCCACCGCGGCCGGCCGGACGGTCGTTGCCGCCGCCACGGGCCGGGCGGTTGCCCGCGCGCGCCGCGGCGTTCTCGGCGCGCACCTCGGCGATGTTCTTGACGTCGCCCTTGTAGATCCAGACCTTCACGCCGATCCGGCCGAAGGTCGTCTTGGCCTCGAAGAAGCCGTAGTCGACGTTGGCGCGGAGCGTGTGCAGGGGCACGCGGCCCTCGCGGTAGAACTCCGAGCGCGACATCTCGGCACCGCCGAGGCGGCCACCGCACTGGATCTTGATGCCCTTGGCGCCGGCCTTCATCGTCGACTGCATGCTCTTGCGCATGGCGCGACGGAAGGAGACGCGGGAGGACAGCTGCTCGGCGACGGCCTGGGCCACCAGCTGAGCGTCCACCTCGGGGTTCTTGACCTCGAGGATGTTGAGCTGAACCTGCTTGCCGGTCAGCTTCTCCAGCTCGCCGCGGATGCGGTCGGCCTCGGCGCCGCGGCGGCCGATGACGATGCCCGGACGTGCGGTGTGGATGTCCACGCGGACGCGGTCACGGGTGCGCTCGATCTCCACCTTGGAGATACCGGCACGCTCCATCCCCTTCGTCATCATGCGACGAATGGCGACGTCTTCCTTGACGTAGTCCTTGTACAGCTTGTCGGCGTACCAGCGGGACTTGAAGTCCGTGGTGATACCGAGCCGGAACCCATGCGGGTTAACCTTCTGGCCCATTACCGGGTTCCTTCCTTGCTGCTGACGACCACGGTGATGTGGCTGGTCCGCTTACGGATCCGGTAGGCGCGGCCCTGGGCACGCGGCCGGAACCGCTTCAGGGTCGGACCCTCGTCCACGTACGCCTCGCTGATGACCAGCGAAGAGGCGTCGGAGTGGTCGTAGTTGTGCGCGGCGTTGGCAATGGCGCTGTCCAGCACCTTGCCGACCGGCACGCTCGCGGCCTGCGGGGCGAAACGCAGGACCGCCTGAGCCTCCGTGGCGTCCATGCCACGGATGAGGTCCACCACGCGGCGGGCCTTCATGGGCGTGACGCGGATGTACCGCGCCTGGGCCCTGGCTTCCATGGTTGTCCCTTCGGTGTAAGTCATAGTCGTTTCCACCCCGCGCTTAGCGGCGCTTCGACTTCCGGTCGTCCTTGACGTGGCCGCGGAAGGTGCGAGTCGGCGAGAACTCGCCGAGCTTGTGGCCGACCATCGACTCGGTGACGAACACCGGGACATGGATCTTGCCGTTGTGCACCGCGATGGTGTGGCCCAGCATGGCCGGGATGATCATCGAGCGACGGGACCAGGTCTTGATGACGTTCTTGGTGCCAGCTTCGTTCTGGACATCCACCTTCTTGATGAGGTGGCCGTCGACGAAGGGCCCCTTCTTGAGACTGCGCGGCATCTAAACCCGCTCCTAGCGCTTCTTGTTCGTCTTGCGGCGGCGGACGATGTACTTGTTGCTCGCCTTCTTCGGCGAACGCGTACGACCTTCCTTCTGACCCCACGGGCTGACCGGGTGGCGACCACCGGAGGTCTTGCCCTCACCACCACCGTGCGGGTGGTCAACGGGGTTCATGGCGACACCGCGGACGGTCGGGCGGACGCCCTTCCAGCGCATACGGCCGGCCTTGCCCCAGTTGATGTTCGACTGCTCGGCGTTGCCGACCTCGCCGATGGTGGCGCGGCAGCGGACGTCGACCAGCCGGATCTCTCCGGACGGCATACGAAGGTGCGCCATGGCGCCCTCCTTCGCCAGCAGCTGCACCGAAGTGCCCGCGGAACGGGCGAACTTGGCACCGCCGCCGGGACGCAGCTCGATGGCGTGGATGGTCGTACCGACCGGGATGTTGCGCAGCGCCAGGTTGTTGCCGGGCTTGATGTCGGCGGACGGGCCGTTCTCGACACGGCTGCCCTGCGCCAGGCCACGCGGCGCGAGAATGTAGCGCTTCTCGCCGTCCGCGTAGTGCAGGAGCGCGATGCGCGCGGTGCGGTTCGGGTCGTACTCGATGTGCGCGACCTTGGCCGGCACGCCGTCCTTGTCGTGACGACGGAAGTCGATCAGACGGAAGGCGCGCTTGTGGCCACCACCCTGGTGGCGAACGGTCACACGACCGGCGTTGTTACGGCCGCCCTTGCTGTGCAGGGGGCGGACCAGCGACTTCTCCGGCGTGGACCGCGTGATCTCGACAAAGTCGGCGACGCTGGAGCCACGACGGCCCGGGGTCGTCGGCTTGTACTTGCGGATACCCATTTCTCAGTCCTCGGAATATTCCGGACTTCTGAACGATCCGACTCCCGTTAGGAAGTCGGGCCGCCGAAGATGTCGATACGGTCGCCCTCGGCGAGGGTCACGATGGCGCGCTTGGTGTCCGCGCGCTTGCCGAAACCGGTGCGGGTGCGCTTGCGCTTGCCCTGCCGGTTGATCGTGTTGACCCCGGTGACCTTGACCGAGAAGACCGCCTCGACGGCCTGCTTGATCTGGGTCTTGTTGGAGCCGGGCGCCACGATGAACGTGTACTTGTTCTCGTCGAGCAGCGCGTAGCTCTTCTCGGACACCACGGGCTTGACGAGAACGTCACGCGGGTCCGTGTAGGTCTTGCTGGTGATCTCGGCCATCAGGCTTCGCTCCCCTCGGTCTCGGCAGTCTGTCGCGCAGCCCCGCCGGACACGAAGGACTCGAAGGCGGCCTTGGTGAAGACCACGTCGTCGGAGACAAGCACGTCGTACGTGTTGAGCTGTCCCGGGTCCAGCAGGTGGACCTCGGGGAGGTTGCGCGCGGACAGCCACGCGGCCTCGTCGCTCCGCTCGACGACCAGGAGCACGTTCTTGCGCTCACTGACCTTGCCGAGCAGGGACTTGGCGGCCTTGGTGGACGCCGCACCCTCGACCACGTCGGAGACGACGTGGATACGGGCGTTGCGGGCCCGGTCGCTGAGGGCCCCGCGCAGCGCGGCGACCTTCATCTTCTTCGGGGTCCGCTGCGAGTAGTCACGCGGGGTGGGGCCGTGTACGACGCCACCGCCGGCGAACTGCGGCGCACGGGTCGAACCCTGACGGGCGCGGCCGGTGCCCTTCTGGCGGTAGGGCTTCTTGCCACCACCGCGGACCTCGCCACGACGCTTGACCTTGTGCGTGCCCTGACGGGCCGCGGCCAGCTGCGCGACGACGACCTGGTGGATCAGCGGAATGCTGACCTTGGCGTCGAAGATCTCGGCCGGGAGCTCGACGGTCCCGGTCTTGTCGCCCGAGGGCGACATGATGTCGATGGTGCTGCTCATGTCGTCAGGCCCCCTTCGCCGCGGTGCGGACCAGGACAAGGCCGCCGTTCGGACCGGGGACCGCGCCCTTGATGAGGAGCAGGCCCTTCTCCGCGTCAACGGCGTGGACGGTCAGGTTCTGGGTGGTGACCCGCTCGTTGCCCATGCGACCCGCCATGCGGAGGCCCTTGAACACACGGCCCGGGGTGGCGCAGCCACCGATGGAGCCGGGAGAGCGGTGCTTGCGCTGGGTTCCGTGACCGGCGCCGAGGCCCTTGAAGTTGTGACGCTTCATGACACCGGCGAAGCCCTTGCCCTTGCTCTTGCCCGTGACGTCGACCTTGACGCCGGACTCGAACGCGGCAGCGGTGATCTCCTGGCCGAGCGTGTACTCGCCGGCGTCGGAGGTGCGGAGCTCCACCAGGTGGCGGCGGGGGGTCACGTCGGCCTTGGCGAAGTGGCCCTTGAGGGGCTTGTTCACCTTGCGCGGGTCGATCTCGCCGAAGGCGATCTGGACCGACTCGTAGCCGTCGGAGTCATTCGTACGGACCTGGGTAACGACGCAGGGTCCGGCCTTGACCACGGTCACCGGGACGACACGGTTGTTCTCGTCCCAGACCTGGGTCATGCCGAGCTTCTCGCCCAGGACACCCTTGATCTGCTTTGCCATCTCTTCCGCGCCTCTCAGAGCTTGATCTCGATGTCGACGCCGGCCGGAAGGTCCAGGCGCATCAACGAGTCAACGGTCTTGGGCGTCGGGTCGAGGATGTCGATCAGGCGCTTGTGCGTACGCATCTCGAAGTGCTCGCGCGAGTCCTTGTACTTGTGCGGCGACTTGATGACGCAGTACACGTTCTTCTCAGTGGGCAGCGGCACCGGGCCCGCGACCGACGCACCAGTGCGAGTCACCGTCTCGACGATCTTCTTCGCCGAAGAGTCGATGACCTCGTGGTCGTAGGCCTTGAGCCGGATGCGGATCTTCTGTCCCGCCATGGCTACTCAGTAGTCCTGTTCTCTCGAAACGCTCTGGCCCCCGGGCGGCTCGCGACACTTGCACATCGCGCCTGTCTCCGACCCACGCGGTCGGGCGTGTCGCATTCCCTCTTCGTACGAAATCCCGAAGGACTTCCCTGCGAGGGGATGCGGGCCCGATGCCCACGAGATCGGGGACGAAAGTCCACCGGGAGCCTGGCCGGTACCCCGCTGACGCTTCCCAGAAGATTCCCGTACGTCCGCCCCATTGCTGCCGTGAGCGGCAGATAGGACGACGAGTACTGTGGGACTCGCTTCCGGTCCTCCCGACGGGAGGCGCGCAGCATCGGCACTCAACCGAGCAACCTGAGCAGTGTGCCATATGCCCCGGAGCCCTGGCCAATCGCGGCCGGAGAGCGTACCCCACGGGGGGACGGGCGAACCCCGGGGCTGACGGCGGGCGCGTCAGCCGGCCGGAGGGTACCGGTCGAAGACCGGGCGGACGGCGTCGAGCAGGGCGGCGCGCTCGGCGGCCGGTGGAGCGCCGGTCTCGTCGCGGTACCAGTAGTGGTCGAGGTAGGTCTCCGGCGTGAAGTCCCGGTCGAGGACGTACGGGCTCATGTCGAGACCCGCCTCCAGGTCGAGGTCGATGCCGTTCTCCCCGCAGTACGCCGTCAGCCCGTCCGCCACGTGCCAGTGAGCGCCGTCGTACCAGCACACCCCGGTCGCCGTCAGGAGCTCCGCACCGGTGTCAGGATCGGCCACGGTCATGTTCTCGTACGCCTTCGTACGGTCCCCCGCGTACCGCATCAGGTCGTCGGGGACACCCCGGTAGTAGGACAGCTGGTGCGCGAACTCGCCCGGCGGGCCGGGGTAGTTCAACTCGCCCTCGTGCTCGAACGCGAGCAGCAGCGCCCGCCCGCCGTCGGTGAAGTACCACTTGACCGACTGGCCGCCGCTGTCGTTCCACGCGAACCGCGTCGCGCCGTCCACCCGGTAGGACACCGACTCCTGCGAGAAGGACGCGGGCCCGGCCGACAGGGCACCGACGATCGCGGCCCGCCGCCGTAGCTCCCCCAACGGGGTCGCGTCCAACTCCGCGAGCATGTACGCCCCGGCCTGCTCCATGTCGTCCACCATGCCCGGCAGTCAACCGGCGCCCCGGCCCACCGGGCAACCCGGACTCTCACGCTCCGCAACCGGGGATGCCGCAGAGCGTGGAGGCGCCTTCGCGATCACACTCGGCGCGGCGTCACGGACCTGGGGCGTGTCCGGTGAATCGGGCGTCCGGATCAGCGGTCCATCCACTCCGGCATCCACGCGTCGTCCGGGGTACGGGGCCCTGAGGTGCGCAGATGGTCGCGCAACGCGGTCAGTACGGGGTGCCGGTCCCCGGCCCGGAACAGCAGCACGTGCGGGTACACCGGGGTCGGTTCGCGCAACGGGACGCGCCGCAGATCGTGAGTCTGGGGCCACAGGTACCGGTCCCCGCTGCCGACGAGGGTGGCCAGCGAGTCCGAGTCCGCCAGCGCGTCCATCAGCGCCTCGTCACCGAAGTGGGGGCCGAGCGCGTCGATGCTCAGACCGAAGGCCCCGGACAGCGACTGGTAGAACGCCGCCCACTCCGTGCCCGGCCTGATCCCGGGAATCCAGATGCGGTGGCCGGCCAGATCCGCGGGCCTGACCCGAGGCACGTTCGCCAAGGGGTGGCCGGGCCCGACCAGGAGCTCCAGGGGTGAGTCCAGGAGTCGTTCGGCGCCGATCCCGGCGGGGGCCTGGCTCACCGGCAGGGCGCGGAAGGACGCGTCGACGGTTCCTTCGAGCACCGCCTGGACGGCCTGGGCGGCGTTCTCGTTGCCCAGTGTGACCGCGTCCAGGTTCATCCCGGTGTGATGGCGGTAGAACTGGTAGACGGCCTGGGCCGGAGCGATGCGCCGGTTGAGGACGTCGACGCGCAGGGGCCGGGTGCCCGGGCGTACGGCCCGCTCGGCCTGCTCGAAGGCGGCAAGGACCCTCTTGGCGTGCGGCAGGAAAAGCTGCCCGTCCAGGCTCAGCCTGGATCCCCGCGAGGTTCGCACCAGGAGCATGACCTCAACGTGTTTCTCCAGGGTCGCGATCCGCTTGGAGACCGCCTGCTGGCTGATCCCGAGCTCGTCGGCCGCTGCCCCGAACTGGCCGGTCCCGGCGACGGCCACGAACGTCCGCAGAGTTTCGACATCCACGGCTTCAACCTACTTCCACAACGACCGGTTGTGCCCGAGAGGCCGTGCGGTTGTTTGATCGCTCCCTCTTCGGGGTGGTGGGATCGTCGTATGTCCACCCGCACAGAACAGATCATGTATGTCCGGTCACCCGAGTTCACGCGCCACGCGGAGCGAATCGCCGAGGTGACCGACGCGACGTCCCGCCTGAACGTGCTGCCGTTCAGCGACACCGAAGGCCGTGCGGAACTACTTTCCGTTGTGTTCGGTGGCCCGCTCACGGAGTCGGTGACGATCTACCCGCCGTTCTTCACCGAGCACGGACTGAACACGACGTTCGGGAAGAACGTCTTCGTCAACCAGGGATGCACGTTCATGGACAGGGGCGGAATCCGCATCGGCGACGGTGTCATGATCGCCCCGAAGGTCAGCCTCATCACCGGGGGCCACCCTCTGCCGCTCGCCGAGCGTCGCGAGTACCTCACCTACGCCCCGATCGTCATCGAAGATCGAGTGTGGATCGGGACGTCCGCCGTGATCTTGCAGGGCGTGACCATCGGCGCGGGTGCGGTGGTCGCCGCAGGTGCGGTGGTCAGTCGCGATGTGCCCGCCCACACCCTGGTCGCGGGAGTCCCCGCCCGGGTGGTCAAGACGACCGACTGAGCCCGGCCGGGCCGCCGGCCCGGGGGTGAGCGGCACATCCGCGCTCTGATCCCGATGCCGAGGGTCGGAACTCCGGACCACTGGGCCGTCGGCCGCCGTGCGGCGGGGCCGGTCTCCTGCCACTGCGGATCGCGTACGGGCGGCCCCGTTGTCGAACCGGACGAGGCCGCCGCAGGTCTCAGCGCTCGGAGGCGTACGCGAGAAAACCGACCCGGACGATCGAGACGGCGGAACAGGTGACCGCGGAACTCGCCGCCAGGGCGGCCACCCACGGCCGACTGTCGGGGCGGGACTTCCTGCTGGAGCTGCACAGGGCGGACGACGGGCACGTGCTCCGTATCGAGGTGACGGACACCCGGGGCGACCGCCTCCCCGTGCTCGACCGCGAACAGCCCTCTCCGGACGACGAGTCGGGGCGTGGGTTGCTGCTGGTCGAGGCACTGGCGGACCGGTGGGGAGTGGTGTCGGGTCCGGTGCCGCGCAAGACGGTGTGGGCGGAGCTGGACCTCGTACGCCCCGACTCACCCGTGCGGGTGAATACGCCCAACTGAGCGGCGGATGGGGCGGATTGTCCTCTTATGATCAGCGAAACAGCTGCGATGGCATATGCCGAAGGCATGCCCCGCCCCATCGAACTACCCCACAGGAACCCGAATGGTCAGCGCGCCCCACGAGGCGATGCACCGCATCTTCCAGGAGTACCCGGGGCTGTTCTCCCGCGTCTCCGAGGTGCTGGGCGTCGCCTTCTCCCCACCTACTTCGGTCACGGTCCTGCCGACCGACCTCACCGAGGCCCGGCCGGTGGAACGCCGGGTCGACACGCTCCTGCGCCTGGAGACCGAGCACGACGAGCCCTTACTTCTCGCTGTCGAGGCACAGGGGAAGAAGGACATCGACAAGCCCGCCAGCTGGACGTACTACCTGTCGTATCTGTACGCGAAGTACAAGACGCCGCCGCTGCTCCTGGTCGTGTGCCAGGACCGAGCGACAGCGGAATGGGCGTCCCGCCCTGTGCACATCGGCCCCTCGCAATGGGCGTCGCTCACGCTGCGCCCACTTGTCGCCGGTCCGCACAACATGCCGCTGATCACGAACACGGCCGAGGCTCGTAAGGACCTGGCGCTCGCCACTCTCTCGGCGATCACACACGCTGACGATCCGGACATCGGTGCCATACTGAAGTCGCTGTCCGCCGCACTACGGGAGGCGCCGGAATCGCTCACCGGCCCGCTCGTCGAACTCACCGCACAGGGCCTGGGCAGGCGCCCAGCCGCAGAACAGTGGAGGAACCTGGTGGCCGTGGACCTTTCTTTCTACACCTCACCCCTCTCGGAAGAGATCCGCGACGAGGCTCGTACCGAGACCCGGGCGGAAGACATTCTGCTGATTCTTGAGCGGCGCGAGGTTCACCTCTCCGACGACGCCCGGGAGCGGATCACGACCTGCGCGGACGCCGGCCTTCTGCGGGAGTGGTTCCTGCGGTCCATCACCGCGTCCTCCGCCGAGGAGGTCTTCGGGACGGAGTAAGCCCGTTCCTCCGGCGGGTACCGGCGCCGGCCTGTCGGTGCCTCACCCCGTCGCAGCGCGCCGTGCGGTCTCCCGCGCGGCGCGCTTTGCCGTTCCCCGGCAGGGACGGGCGGGACAGGCGCGGCGGCTCACCGGGTCGCGGGTCTCCGCGACCCGGTGGGCCGCGACGGGGTGCGCCGCGACGGGGTGCGCCGGGACGGGGTGGGCCGCGACCGGGTGGGCCGCGACCGGGTGGCGCACGACGTAAGAAACTCTCAAGGACGTGGGAAAAAGACCCTTCCCAACCCCACCAGCCTCCCGTCACCCACAGGGGTGAATTCGGGCAACTGGGCTGGATTTCGACCGGGTTGGCAGGCATATGCTCGCGCCGACAGCTCCACCACAGACGACGGCCCCCGCCGGGACGGACATCCCGGGCGAGGGCCTGACCACGCAGGAAGTACACCCCTTCCCCATGGATGTTCAGCACCTTAGCGCGCCCTCTCGCGCCACCGCCGGAGTTCCCCGGCCCGTCGCCCGATCCGGTGTCGTCCACGTCAACACCCGGCGCACCAACCGCTACACGGTCATCGGCAACCACCTCGCGCAGCACCGCGAGTTGACCCTGGTCGCGATCGGACTCGCCGTCCACATCCAGTCGCTGCCCGGCGGGGCCCTGATCGGCATCAAGTGCCTCACGGCCCGCTTCCCGGAGAGCGAGGCCCGGATCGCCTCCGCGCTGCGGGAGTTGGAGGCGGCGGGCTATCTGGAGCGGTCGCGCGAGCGGCTGCCCGGCGGGCGGGTCGTCACGCGCACGGTGTCCTACAACCAGCCGTCGGTGGCGCGGAAGCCCGTACGAGCACGGAAGCCGGTACGCGTATCGGAGCCTGTACGTGTGCCTGTGCCTGTGCCTGTGCGGGAAGCGGCACCCGTAGGCGTACCGAAGCCCGACCCCACACCCGAACCCGCACCGGACCGCGAACCGGCACCGGAGCGCGAACCGGCACCCACGCCCGCGCCATCGCCATCGCCATCGCCCACACCCTCGCGACCGGCCCCGCCGCCGCTCCCCCGGCCCGCCGTCCCCGACCCCGAACAGCGCCGCGCCGCAGCCGAGTTGCTCGCGGGGCTCAGGCAGCAGGACTCGCGGCTGGTGCTCGCCGAGGGCGATGTCGGGCGGCTCTCGGACGGGGTCGCGGCCTGGCTGGAGCGCGGGGTGGAGCCCGCCTCCGTACGGCGGACACTGGCCGCCCGGCTCCCCGACGACACCCGCCACCCGGCCGCGCTACTGGCCCACCGCCTCACAGCCCTGCTGCCGCCGCCGCTACCGGCAGCGCCCGCGGTCGTACGCCCGCTCCCGTTCCAGAACTGCGACCGCCGCGAACGCGCCTTCCGCGCGGCGGAACCGGGCTGCTGCCGCGACTGCACGGACAACGCGCAGGCCGGTGCCCCGGCGGCAGCCGTCCGTGATCACGGTGGTGCGGCCGACGGCGGGCGACGCTCCGGATAGCTCCCATGCCTCGCGGTCGTCGCGGTCCTCGCGGTCCTCGCGATTGGCGGCGGGCGGCTGCTAAGGCGCGCGGAGTGGGGGGTGGGGACACGGCACAACGACTCCGGTCCCGAGCCGGCTGCCGGGGTCTGTCCGACCCACCCCCCATGGCCGCGAGTCCCTGACGATCTCTGTCCGGCCTACCGCGACGCACCGTATACCGAGCCACTGACAACGGGGCCCGTCCGTGAGCGAGGGCTGCGCGGCCCTGCCCGGCAACCCGGCCCGAGCAGACCCGCCGCACCGCTCACCACCCACCACTCGACCAGCGGTCAACGGGCGGTCAGGACTGCGTCGGTACGTCGCCGCCCGCCGCCCACGCGACATCGACGTCCCGCAGACCACGGCCCCACGGTTCCACGATGCCCGCGAGCGTCGCGGCATCCGGCGGATCGGCGCCGAGACCGATCGCGTAGCGGACGGAGTGCGCGTCCGTCGCGAACGGCCGGGGCCAGGCGTGCGCGTCCCGCGCCCCCGCCGCTTCGAGCGCGGTGAGCAACGCCCTTACGCGGCCTCGGAATCGGCCCAGGGTGTCCGGGCGCCGCGTGTTCACCGTCACCACCGCCCACGCGGCGTGCCTGCGATGCAGGGGCGGAGGCACGGACACCAAGGCGCCTGTGTCCTCCAGGAGTTCCCAGGCCCGGTACAACTCCCGCACCAGCAAGTCGCGTTGGCCGGGTCCGACCTGCTCGGTACAGCTGCGGACGGGCGCGGTCGGGGTCAGGACCGTCACCGGGGCGGTGGTCGAGGCGGCCCCGTCGGCGAGGCCGACCTGGATCCGCCAGTCCCAGGCCGCCCAGCTCCCGAAGAAGTCCCTGAGCAGCTCCCCGTGGTCCAGCGACCCGCCGTCCGCGACCGTGCGCGCCGCCAGCACCGCCCAGGCCGGCCCCGGAGTCCCGCCGAACGGCGCCGAGTCCAGGCCACGGGCCCGCGCCCAGGTCTTCACGTCCCGCGCCAGCCGGGCGAAGGCGTCGTGGCGGTCGCCGACCGCGTCCCGTACGGCCGCCGCGTCGCTCACCGCGCTCAGCGCGACAGCGGCCGGCCCGCCCAGCTCGGCCCGGCGCTCTACGGCCGAGGCCGGGTCCAGGTCCCCGGTCGCGACCACGGCCAGATCGACGCCCAACTCGCCCACCGCGAAACGGAGTCCGGGCACCCGCGCGCCCAGCACCTCCCGTACGGCGGACGCGCCGGCCGGGAGCGCGGCAGCCACCCGCCCCCGTATCTCGTCCATGTCCACCACCGCGCCCGGCAGCGCCGCCACCAGGTCCAGGTCCGCCCCGGCGGGCGCGCAGCCCATCCGGCGGGAGCCCACGACGTGCACGGCGCCCTCCGGCAGGGTCCGGGCAAGCAGGCGCGCGAGGTCGTCGGAGTCCACGGTCTCCGGGCACGCACTCGGCCCCTCCTCCTCCGTCCAGCGGATCCCGCCCGTGCCGAGCGCGACCGTCGCCCGTACGCGCATCGGCTCGTCGCCCCGCCGTGACAGCAGTGCCAACTCACCGACTGTCGAGATCAGTTCGCCGACCCGTGTCTCGACGGCCGCCGCGTCTCGCTGCGGGTTCCGGCTCCGCCCCAGCGTGAGGTGCGGCGTGAACCCTTCGACCCGCCGGCCGCCGCAGCGCGGGAACCGCCTCTCCAGTACCTCCCGAAGCCCCGTCCAGCCGTCGCCGTCTCCCCCGCTCGCCGCCGGATCGAGCGAGAGGGTGGCGTCCTCGCGGTGTCCGAAGGTGTGAACTCCCGCCAGCCGTACGGCAAATGGCGCGGTCCCGGCGGCGGCTGCGGCGACCAGCGGGGCCGCGCGCTCGAAGTCGGACTCCGGGACGAAGCCGAAAAGCAGGTTCACGTGCGGCGGCCAGCGGTCGATCTGCGGGTCGTGCTCGTGCCGTACGGCCTGGAGCGGCGGCCACAGCTCACGGGGCGGTATCCAGGCGACGGCGGTACGGGCGGTGGCGGCCACGTCGAGCGCATCAAGCACATCCTGAGATGAACCGGCTTCCCCGACACGGAGGTTGACCTCCACCCCGTAGTGGTCGGAGATGTGGAGCCCGGTGGCGTCGTCCGGTGTGTCACCGCGCAGCACGGCGCCCGTCACCGCCCCGCTCCCCCGCAGCAGTACCCGGTCGAGCCGTGCGGCCCGGCCCGAGAGCGACGCCACCGCCGCCAGCGGATTGGCGACCGGATCGAACGTGGGCGTGGAGTCCTCGGAGCCGTACACCTCGCTCCACGCGTCCCGCAGCCCGAGCGCGGCAGCCGGCCCGCCGTCCCCACCGGCCCCGTCGTTCAAGTCGCCCAGCAGGATCAGTTCGGCGTCGACGCCGCTCAACCCCTCGGCGAGGGAGGCCAGTTCGGCCCGGCGCCGGGCCACGCCGTCCGGGGAGTGGTCACTGCTCAGATGGGTGGCGGCCACGACGAGCGGGCCCGTCGCGGTCTCCACGGTGAGCGCGGTGACGGCCTTGTGGGGGCCGAGGGAATGCCGTCCGGCCTCGCGTACGCGCAGCCGGCTGAGGAGCAGCAGCCCGTCGTCGTCCACGCCCCGCCCGTCCGGATCGCCGCCGAGGGTGTAACTCGCCCTTACCCAGGGCGCGTTCAGGAGCATCGTGAGCAACTCGCGCTCGACCTCCTGGAGTGCGACGAGGTCGGCGTCCGACTCCTCCAGGGCGGCGAGCAGCAGGGGGCGGCGGGCGGCGGTGTGGACGCGGTCGCTGTCGTAGCGGTCCCAGAGGGTGTTCCAGGTCAGAACGCGCAACGTGGCGGGGAGAGTTGGGGCGGCGACGGCCTGGGCCGGAACCCAGTCGTGGCCGTCGTACGCGTACGCCGTGCACGCCGTGAAGTACGGCGCCCGCAGCAGACGCGTGTGCCGTACGCGTCCCGCGTCGGTCGTGTCGATGCGGTCGACGCCGGTGGCCCGGTCCCAGACGACCTCGCCGTCCGCCTCCACGAACAGCACGCGGTGCCACGGGATGTCCCCGCCGGGCACGAACGCGGGCAGTGGGATCCGGCCGGGCGTCGTGCCGCGCCGGCTCACGCCGACCACGAACCGCGCCGGGTCGAAGCGCGGGTCCCAGCGCACCTGGTGGTAGAGCTGATCACTGGTCCGCATCACATGCCCCCCGCCGTCACGGCGTCGGTGTCCTCGACGGCGCCGCCCGCGCCGATGTACCAGGTGCGGTGCGCGTCGCCCGGATAAGGCGGTACGAAGCGGCGCAGCTGTCCCGCGAGCACGTCGGGCGGCACCGGGTGCGGCCGTACGCCGTTGCGGCGGGCCAACTCCGCCTCGTCCACGAGGAGTACGGCATACGTGACGAAGGCGTCGCGGCGCCGGGCCACCGTCCGTACGAGCGAACGCTGTTGGCGGTTGAGGGACGTGGCGTCCCACACGACGGTGCCCCCGGCGGCGAGCGCCCGGTCGAGCCGGTCGAGGCCGTCCCGGAGGACGTCCCCGTTGGCGCGCTGATCGGCGCGCCCTCCCCGCTCCTCCCGCAGGTCGTCCAGCGAGATCCGCGTCCCGACCCCGGTGAGTCCTCCTACGAAGGTGCTCTTCCCGCTGCCTGGAGGACCGACGAGTTGGATGAGCCGTGGAAAGTGGCCGTCGCGCCACCGCCAGGTCGCGGCGACGGCCTCCTCGACAGAGGTGAGCCGGCCGTCGGCCCAGGCGTCACGGGCTTCGGCCCAGCAGCGTTCGACGGCGTCCGGGCGGAGCCCGTCGAGCCCGTCGAACCCCGCGCGTCCCACGAGACCCGTGAGTTCGGCACGCAGCCCCGTACGCAGCGCCCGCAAGGGCTCCGGGTCCAGGAGCCCGGCCTCCTCGGCGACCAGCGCGGACCACTCGACCTGCTCCCGCGCCCCCGCGTCCGCCGCCACCGCGCCGGCGACGGCGTGCAGCACCCCGAGGTCGGCGGCGAGCGCCATGCGCGCGAGCCCGGCGCGACGCTCGTCGTCGGGGAAGGGCCGGTGCAGCGCCGGATGCAGGCCGACCAGGTCCGCGACCCGCCGCGCCTGCGCCATCCCGAGCGGCGCGACGAGCCGGCCCGCGAGCCGGCCGCGCGGAACCCGGTGCAGATACGCGGCGAGAACCCCTGCGAGCCGGTCGTCCCCGTACCGCCGCCCGTCGGCGTCGAGCCGCCCGACAACTTCCCCGACGGCCGCCGCGTCCCCCTCCACACCCACCGCCGCGGCCAGGGCTCCCGCGTCCACCGCTCCCCCGGCCCGCACGTCCCACAACGCCGCGCCCGCCCCGAGCCCGTTCTCGACAACCGCCGCGTGCATCCAGTGCGTACCGGTCCGTACGTGCCGGGGCCGCACCCACTTGACCACCCGCGCCCCGAACTCCCCCCGTACGAAGCCCTCGACGGTCCGTACGACGTACCCCTCCTGCCGCGCCGGGTCCAACGTCAGCGCGCGCAGGGCCCGTTCGTCGTACGTCCCCCGCCACAGCACGGGCGGCACCGGAATCCCCAGCCCCCGCAGGAACCGCACGGTCTCGTCCCAGCCGAGACACCAGTCGCCGTCCCACACGGAGAACCCGTAGAACCAGCTCTCCAACTCTTCGTACGCGATCGAGTGCCGGGCATACATGTTCTCCCCGCACACCCGCACCCCACCGGGGATCAACGCCCCGATCCGCCCCTGCAACCCCTTGACCCAGGCCCGCGACGGATGATGCCCGGAATCCAACGACCGCGCGTGCAGCCCGTCGCGGTACAGGGTGGTGTTCTCGCCGTCCACCTTCTCGGTGACGACAACTTCCCGCCCCCACAGCCCACCCAGCTCCCCCACCCGCACATCGTCGTCCGCGACCCCGGGCGACCAGGCCACATGCCCGGTCCGCGGATACGCCGTACGCATCGCCCTGCTCCCCCGTCGCCTCGCATCTAGCTGCTGCCCGGCAACCCTAGAAGTGAATGAGGAAACGGTTCCATCGAATAACGGCCCACGCCTCCACAGCGCCCTCACCAACAGCCCCTCTGAAGCAGCGGCTCTCCGTCGACGTTGCCGTCAGACACCGCGAAGTTGATCTGTCGGAGCTGACCGCGCGTTTGAACGCCGGCGCAACGACCCGACGACCCACCCGCCACGGCCGTCGTCCGCTGACGCTGCCGTCAACTACTGCAGTCACCCCATGCAGAAGCCCCTTCAGGACGTACCTGACGGGGCTTCAACTTTGCAGTCCGGAAGGGCGCGGTGAGGTCGACATCCCCCAGCGGAATGACGCCCTCGCTCCGCGTGCGAGGAACGGGCGAGACCCCCCGAGTAGAGCGTCACCCGTTCCTGCGAGCCTCAAGAAGCTACTTTCCTTCTCCCCTCAGCAAGATCTGAACCTTTGACGGAAATTGCGGATCATCCACCATTACCGAACAGATCACAGAGCTGCGGAATCCCGTAAATTGCATTCGGGCGTATTCGTTCGGATCGTGCAATACGAGCCACCCGGACGGACACGGGAGCGACACCTCGAAGAGGTTCGCAGGAAGCACCATAGGCGGAGCCGACTTCCATACCTCGCATTCGACAGGACCGTCGACACTCGCCTGAACGCCGAAGATGAGTGAACTGCCCTCTCGGTACCAGCTGCTCGACGCCGGATCCCAGTCGCTGACGTCATCGCCACTTCCCGCATCCCGCAAGATCAGGCATCCGTGCTCGATTTTTGCCAGGAATGCAACTACAGGACTATTAGCTACCATTCCTTCTTGCTCTTTTCTTGTGAAAGTTGTGAGGCGACCCCACCCTGCCGCCTAGCGCAGAGCAGACAGTGAGGGTACGCCGTCTGAGGAGATCCGGGAGCGACGAGACTAGACGGCGGCTGGTGATCTGGGATCCAGTCCCCGTCCTTGGTGCCGGGCGTCGTGGCATCGCAGGTGTGGCAGCCGTGCGCATTTCCGGATTCATTGATCAGATCTCGAACGCCATCTGCCTCAATGTCACCGTTCTCCAGGCCTACTCCCTCTCGGGCATTCGGACCAGCACCCAGCGTCAGATCGCATTTCTGACCTGGCGTTGCATTGTGAACGAGTACCGGAGTCTCGCCCGCCAGCACATAGTACGTGTGCTCGCCGGGCGGTCGTCACCTGCATTTTCGCTGGTCAGCGAATTCCGGCCTGTCCGTTGGAGTACGTGGAAGTGCCGTGTTGTGCGCCCGTGTTGCCGTCGGCGTTGCCGTCAGACGGCTACGCGTGTCAGGGGGGTGGAGTGGGCTTTGGCCGGTGTCCTGCCCGGGTTGGGGTCGGGCATGGTCAGGGGGCCGTACGCTGGCCCGGCAACTCGGGCAGGTCGTGATCCTGCCCGGAATTTGAACGAGTGGCCCCCTGGCCTTGCCCGACGCGGGCCCCGGCCCGGGGAGGTGGGTAAAGCCCACGGAGCCGACCGGCCCCACCTCCGGGCCTCCGTCCCGGCCAATTCCCCGCCGTCGCCTCGCCCTCGGCCTGGCGTTCGCCGTGCTGACGCGTCCGGCTTCCTCCGCGCTTCCGGTCGTCCGCTGCGCTGTCTTTGCGCGGCCTGGTCGCTGGCCGGCCTGCGGTGGCGGAGCCGAGAGCGGGCCGGGTGGGCGGCCGTGCCGCGCGCGACCCGCGCCAGCGGGTCGCCTTGATCGCCTGCGCACCACCTGCCAGTGCTGCGCCCAGGGCCTGGACACCGAACAGAAGAGGTGCTGCGCCATCGGCGAGTGCTGCCAGAAGCAGCTGTCCGCTTTGACCGTGACCTACGTGCACTCGGTGCTCAAGTCGGCACTGGAACACGCCGTCCGCGAAGACGAACTGCCCCGAAACGTCGCCCGCAACGTCAAGACCACCACGCACCAGCCCAGGCGCTTCCGTCCGCTCACCGCAGTAGAGGCCCGTCAGTTTCTCGACGCAGCCCGCGCCGACCCGCTCCACGCGCTGTATGAACTCGCCCTACGCACCGGCCTCCGCAAAGGCGAACTCCTCGGCCTCCACTGGGAAGACCTCGACCTCAACACAGGAACGGCCACCATCCGACACTCACTCCAGCGCACCCGCACCGGCGGCCTCACCCATCTGCCCACCAAGACCCGAGCGTCCGAGCGCCGCATCGCGCTCCCGACCGAATGCATCCACTCCCTCAAGAAGCACAAGGAACGGCAGGACAGGGAGCAGGGAGAGGCCGGGGTGGGATGGAAGGACAGCGGCCTCGTCTTCGCCACCCCGACCGGTGGACCTCTCGACCCGGCCAACCTCACCCGCCGCTTCCGCAGCTTCCTCAACCGGGCCGGCCTCCGACGCATCCGCTTCCACGACCTGCGGCACTCGACCGCCACCCTGCTCCTGGAGCAAGGCGTCGACCTCGTCGTCATCAAGGAACTCCTCGGCCACGCCCACATCGGCGTCACCGCTGGCGTCTACGCCCACGTCCGACTCCGCCTCCAACGCCAAGCCATCGACACCTTGGGCAGCGTCCTCGGTAGCAAGGCTGCCAGCCAGTAGCACTGCACTCATCCAGAACGGCCGACGGCCCCACGAGAAGACTCGTGGGGCCGTCAACGTCCGGCTGCGTTGCCGTCAGCGTTGCCGTCAAAGCAGCTCAGAGGACCGCTGGCGCAATGCCAGAAGACCACTGGCGCGTTTGCGTAGCACGCCGTTCACGGTAGACCTATTCCGCCCAGCCCTGCGCATTCGACATTGATTCAATGGGGAATCCGCCGACCGCCACCATTTCACTGCCGAATTTTTTCTTGTAAACGCTAGGAGCGAGATAGAGAAGCCCCTCGGCGGCCTGGAAGAATGGCCTGACGAAACACGTGAACTCTGAGGTCGATCCCAAGACCGCATCGTACGCATCCCTGCCACCCAAGATGCACGCGCAACGCGCATACAGGAAGTGGTCACTTGTTTGCGGCAGCTCCAATCCAACCGCCGACACCACCGGGATCTCCGCTAGCTCCCGCCTGTCAATCCTATAAAGAGCCTCGCGCAGCTCCTCGGAAAACTTGACCAAATCGGTCGCATCCAGCCCATCAAGTCGCCCAGAGACCCGATCGAGAGCTGACCGCACATCGTCTCCCGACTGAGCGGGATTCGACCCGATGATGCTCCAGAAGTCGGTCACGCGATCCACCCTCACCAGAGCTCCAACTGCTGGAACCCTCTTTGTTGCAGCTTCTTCTTACCAGGCGAAGTAAGGTCGTTACCCAACTGAACCCCTTGGCGCTTCAACTCCTCCATGCGGAGGTGCTCAGCGATGAAAACGTCGTCCTCTGTGCCGCATACGTGCGTGCACTTGACGTCATCGAGGCTCTTCAACCGCCCACTGTCAAGGTGATCCTTGAGCCTGTTCTTGAAGTTCAGCGTCTTGCCGACGTATGTCTTCCCAGGGTTCCACTGATCGGGAAACTCGTACACGCCCTGATTCTTGTTGCAGTTATGGACAAGGACCGGAGTCTGCCCCGCCAGCACATAGTACGTGTGAACGTCAGCGACGGTGAGGTTGTACACCGGGGCCTGCTGCGTCCAGCGCTTCAGTGCGGTGATGCGGACGTCCGTGCCGGCCCTTGTCTTGAGCCATTGGCCCGGCTTGAGGGCCGTTGCCGTGATCCACACGTTCAGTTCGGGTACCCAGAAGGGGTGGCCGTCGGTCGCCGTCACCGAGGCCGTTCTGGTTCCCTTCTTGCCGTCCGTGTCGATCGTTACCTTGACGAGGTTCTTCGTACCCTTGCCCTTGATTTCGGCTGTGACCTTCTTGGAGTAGGTCTTGCCGGTCTTGGGGTCGGTGGCGAGGACCTTGTCGCCGATCCTCACGTCTTCTATGCGCTTTACGGTGCCATCCGCGAGAACGACCTTGGTATCAGCTGTGAAGCTGTTTCCGGCACAGCGACTGCTACCCCACCGCGGGAGGAACGGTCCACCGCCCGCCGGCCCCTCACCGCCCATGGCAGCGGCTTCCAGACCGGCGAGCATCTGGGCTCCCATGCCCCAACCAAGCTGCTTGAAGCGTCCCGTGCAGTTCTTTCCGAACACCGCCCGGCAGGCTTCTCCCTTTGCGCCGTTGGTATTGGAGGAGAAGAGGGCGAAAGCCGGGTCCCCGCAGGTCTCACGTCCGGACTCGCACAGGTAGTCCATTTTTTGGTAGAAGGCGGCAATGTAGCTCTGTGCGTTCTTCCAGTTTGCGGGGACGTTGATTCCGGGCCAGAACGAGATGAGTCCGTCTTCGTTGAAGTCGTAGCCGATCTCCTCTCCCAGATTTCCGGAGCCGCCCCCGGTCGGAGCGGGCCCGTCACTGCCGGGCTTGTCTCCGTAATTGAGGCCGTTGCCGTCGGATTTCGGGCCCTCGGGCATGGGGTCACCGTCGTCGGGGCATCCGTCTCCGCCGCTTCCGCAGGCAAGGCCGAGGCCCGTGGGGTCGGTGAAGGCGAGAGGGTTCTGGGCCGCATAGGTGTAGCCGTTGAGGGTTTGCGGCTTGTCGGTCTCCAACAGCGGGTCGACGCTGATGAAGCGGCCGGTCACGGGGTCGTACTCGCGGGCACCGAGGTGGGTCAGGCCGGTTGTCCTGGTGTCGTCGGTGCCTCCGACGAAGCCTTTCGTACCGGGCCAACTGGTGGGTTCGGTGCCACGGACCCCACCGAAGGGCAGGGTGCGGCGCTGGGTGAGGGCCTGGGTGCCCGTGTTGATGGCGATCTGAGCCGTGCCGTGGTGGTCGGCAAGGGTGATGGAGACACTGCCGTCGTTCTGCTGCACGGCCCGGTGGCCGCCGCCGAGGTCGACGTAGCGGGTGCCTTTGGTGGTCGTGGCGCCCTTGGCCAGGGTGACTTCCGTCGAGCCGAGGTAGAGGGTGGTCTCGGTCGGGGTGCGGCCGATCAGGCGGTTGCCCTCGGTGTCGTAGAGGTATTCGGTGACCTTGTCGGCGCTTCCCTCCACCGGTTCGGTGACCTTGGCCAGGTGGCCTTCCGCGTCCCAGGTGAGTTCCTGGGTGTCTCCGCCCTGAGTGCGGGTGACGGTGTTGCCCGTCTCGTCGTAGGTATAGGTGTCCTGCGACGTCCCGGACGGGCCGGCCGTGGCGACCGAGGTGAGGGCGTGCGGCTGCGAACTGAGGGCGGCCGGGTAGGTGTAGGTGCGCCTGATGTCCTTGGCGGTGTCGCCACCGATGTCGTGGACGGTCTCCGTCAGGCGCTGGCCGAGCTTGTCGTAGGTGTAGGAGTTCCGGTAGGGAGCGGGACCGCCCAGGGCGACCCCATTCGGCGCCGAGGAACAACTGGTGAGCGTCTGTGTCCAGGCATCGGTCAAACGGCGCAGGCCGTCGTAGGCGAAGCACTGTGTGTCGGTGCCGGAGCGGGAAGTGTCCGAAACCGAAAGGATGTTGCCGACTTCGTCGTAACGGTAGGTGTTGTACTGGTCGACGCCGGCGATGTCCTGACGGTCGATACGCGAGGTGGCCAGACGCTGGGTGCCCCACTCGTAGGTATTGGTCGCTATGACCTTCTTGCTGGCCCCGTTCCACAGCTCGTAGCTCTGCGGCTTGCCGGTGAGGCTGTACTTGGTGGTGGAGTTCAGGCCCTGGATGCCACTCATCCCGATGGGCCGAAGGGTCTGGTCCTCGTAGGCGTACACGACGGTGGCGGCTGCCAGGCTGCCCGCCTTGGGATAACCGGTGCCCTGGACAGTGCCGGAGACGTTGTACGTGGTACCGCTCAGATACGTCCCCTGGAGGGCACCTTCGACGGCAGGAATGGTGAAGGAGGTGCGCAACTGGCGGTAGAGGCGGTCGTAGGCGACGACCTTGGCGGTGTAGGCGTGGCCGCCGTGGTAGCGGGTGGATTCGGCGAGGTGACCCTTGGCGCCGCTGATGGTGTCGTACACCCACGTGGCGCGGAGCGTTCCGGTGGCGGAGCCCTCGCGGAGCTCTGTCTGTCGTCCGAGGCCGTCGTACGTGTACCACAGGGCGCCGGTGCCGGGGCGGGCGTCGTCCGCGCGGAGAAGTTGGCCGCGGTCGTCGTACTGACTGACCGTCGTGCCCTTGTCGGGGTCCGTGGACGTGGTTCGCCGACCGAGGAGGTCGTAGGTATAGGTCCAGGCGTTCCCGGCCGGGTCGGTGACCTTGGCCGGCTCGCCGCGCGGTGTGTACCGGTACGCGGTGGTGTCATAGGCGGCGGTGGCGCTGCGGCTGTGGTGCTGGCGCAGTTCGGTGGTCTGTCCACGGACGTCTGTGAGGACCGTGGTGGCAGTGCCGCCGACGGGCGGAATGGTGGTGACGCGGTCTCCGCCGTAGAGGGTCGTGGTGGTGTTGAGGACGGTACCGCCGTCGCCGTTGCCGGCGATCTGCTTGGCTTCGACCGGTCGGCCGAGGCCGTCGTAGGCGGTGCGGTTCTGTGTTTCGACGCTCAGCGCGTTCTCGGGCTGGAAGAGGCCGGCTGAGGGGGCACCCTCGATGTAGTAGGGGGCGAACTCCTTGGTGACGAGTCCGCGTTCGTCGTAGAAGGTGTCGGCGAGCAGGGCGCCGCCGTCCGGGCCGGGTTCCTGGGTCTGGCGGGGGCGGAGGAAGCCGTCATAGAGGACGTAGGAGCTGGCCTGGGTGCCGTTCTCCGCGATCGTCCTGGTGCCGACGGAGACGGGCTTGTTCTCGGTGGTGCTGTAGGTGAACTCGTAGGTCGGGGTCTGGCCGGTGAGCCGGTCGGGCAGCCACACCTTGGTGGAGCGGCCGAGCGCGTCGTAGGCGAGGTTGGTGACCTTGCCGTTGGTGTCGGTCTTGGTCAGCGGCAGCCCGCGCCGGCCCTCGTGGGTGGTCGTGGAGGTCTGCGCGGTGGTGGTGTCGGTGGCGACGGCCGGCGGTGTGGTCGTCTTGACGGAGGCGGGGAAGCCCGTGGCCGGTGCGTGGACGGTGGTCGTGGTGCGCCCGTCCGTACGCGGGGTGCGGGTGACGGTCCCGGCACCGGTGACCGTCACGTCGGCGCTCAGGTCGGTACTGGTCAGGGTGCGGCCGTAGGCGTCGTGGGTGGCGCCGGACTCGATGTAGGCGGCGACGGTGCCGTCGTACTTCTTCAGCAGGGCGGTCGCGGTGGTGTCGCCCTTGGTGGGTTCGGCGCCGTATGCGCCGCCGTCGTAGGCGGAGCGCACGTCGGAGATGACGTCGCCGGGGCGGCTGGGTGTGGTGTCGCACCCCTTGGCGACGCTTTCGACCCGAGCGGGGAGGCTGAGGATGTTCTTGGTGGTGTTGGTGGCGTAGGTGGTGCGGGTGCAGGTGTTGTCGTCGGGAAGGCTGTCGTCGCCCAGGTCTTCGGTCCGGGTGACGCGGCCGGTCGCGGTGTCGTAGGTCGTGGCGGCCGAGGTGGTACGCCACGTGCTGCCGACGCCGTCGTCGAGGGAGGCGAAGGTACGGCTGGACGCGGTGCCGGTGAAGTTGGCGGTCACCGTGCCCCAGTCGCGTTCCTTCTTGGCGGTCTCGTGGTGCCAGGGCCGGTTGACCGACTTGGAGAGGATCTTGCCGCCGGGTGCGGAGTAGGTGGCGGTCTTGTACGTGAAGCCTGCCGCCGACTCGTGGTCGGTGATCGGGTCTCCTTCGCCGGCCCCGAGGGAGACGGTCACGTCCTTGGTACCGCCGGAGGCGTTCTCGCGGTCGCCGTCCATGCCCCGCAGGAAGTATGTGTCCTTCTGCGTCTTCATCGCCCCGGCGCCGCCCTGGCCGCCGGTCTGGACACGCACCTGGCCGTAACCTCGCCACTGGGACCAGGTCTTGAACTTCTCCTTGGTCAGGCCGTCGTCATCGTCGTAATGCCAGGCGGCGCCGCCCAGGTAGTCGTAGCCGGTGACCTGGTCGGGTGCTTTGCCGGTGCGGTCGGTGCCGGTGACGGAGGCGACGACGTACTTGTTGAACCACTGCCGCTCGGGGTCGTCACTGTCACTGCCGCCGATGTATTGGGGAAAGCAGCGGGTGGTGTTGGTCTGCGGGGTGGGCAGTGCGTCGAAGGAGCAGGTCGGCGCGGAGTAGTTGACGTCGATCTGGCCGCCGGATTCGTCGGCGATGGTGGAAAGGCGGCCCTTGATGAACGGGGCGTAGCCGTCGCCGGTCCTGTCGAGACGGTTGGTGAGCTGTGTGTACGCGAAGGTGGTCTTCGGCAGGGTGATGGCCGGGGTGGTGCTCCGGCCGGTGTGCTGGACGGAGTCGAGCAGCAACTGGTAGTCCGTGTCGGCCATGCCCCAGCGGTGACTCAGCTTCCACGAGTCGACGGGCTGGTAGGCGCTGCCGTCCCAGACCTGGGTGTTGACCTCGGTCAGGCGCTTGGTGGTGAAGAAGGACGGGGACAGACGTCCCTGGTCGCAGTCCTCGCCGCTGTCGCAGTCGAGGTCCCAGGGGGTGTCGTACCAGTGGGCGGCATCGGTGTCGATGTCGGAGCAGGTGGTCTGCGCGTTGCTCAGGCAGCGCTCGCTGTTGACGAAAGTGACTTTGGCCAGCGGCTTGGCCGTGTAGAGCGAGGTCGACTTCAGTCCGTACTCAATACGGTCGAGGGTGCCGCCGCGGACGTAGGGGGTGCCGTCCTCGGCTTCCAGGTTACGGCCGTAGTGGTTGTCCTCCTTGTCGTAGAAGTAGGTGACGGCGTTGCCGTGGGTGTCGACGACGTAGTCGAGGTTCCACCGCCAGCCCTGCTGGCACCAGGAGTCGGCGAAGGTGGCGCCGTGGCAGGGTTCCCCGCTGTCGTCGCCGTAGACGGGGGTGGTCCAGGTCGAGTCGGTGGTCTCCTTGCCCTCGTCCCAGCCGGGCAGTCGGTGGTAGCCGAAGTGGTAGAGGGTGCCGTCGGGGGCGGTGACCCGCCAGGACTCGTCGTTTCGGGCGCCGTTGTTCCGCGTTGTCCCGGAGAGGCGTTCGATCTTTGTGCCGTCGTCGCTCTGGAGCTTCCAGGTGTCGGTGCCGTCGGGCACCAGTTCCCCGGCCTTGCCGTTCAGTGACAGGTAGGCGTTGTCATAACCCCAGCACAGGTCGCCCGGCTTGTTGACGCCGTCGTCGGCCTGCTGACCGTCGTCGGCGCAGGGCTTGTAGCGGCGTTCGATGTAGCCGGGCCACATCTCGAAGCCGTCGCCCGTCCAGGACGCCTGGTTGTTGGTGTTGCCGGTGCGGCCGTCGACGGAGCCGGAGGAGTAGGACAGACCGACGTTGGGGACCCGGTTGCCGGGTACGGCGGGCACCGCCATGTTGTAGGACCAGCTGAAATTACCGGTGTTGAGATTGGTGCTCCACGTCGCCGACGCCGCGAGCGGGGACGCCTTGTAGTCGCCGTTGGCGCTCCCGGTCGCGGCGACGGCCGCCAGCACGGTGGGGGCGGCCGCGCGCAGGGTCACTGCCGGGGCGGTGAGGGTCTGTTTCTCGGCGTCGTTGACCGTCTTGACGGGCTTGGCCGTGCGGCAGCCCGACTTGTCGGGGGTGGTCAGTGCGCAGGCGGGCAGTTCGACCAGTGTCAGCCGGGAGGCGTAACCGCCGCCGTAGGCGTCGGCGAAGCCGGAGTAGTCGAGCGAGCCGCGGACCTGGCCGGGCACGCCCTTGGACGTGGTGTCCTTGCCGCGAAGGGTGAACAGCACACCGTCGACGCCGGCCTTCCTGGTCGCCGCGCGGCTGAGAACACGGGTCTCGACGCCGCCATGTGCGGGCTTGGCACCGGAGCCGACCTTGGTGTCCAGGGTCAGGGGCAGGCCGGGGACGAGGGCGGGCTTGGCGCCGACGGCGTCGGTACCGGGCAGGGCCACCACGCTGGTGGACGCCACGGGCCACTTGCTGTCGGGGGGCGCGGCGGGAGTGCGTGCGCCCTTCATCACGGTGCGTGGTGTGACCTTGGCGGTCGTACCGGCCACCGGTTTCTCGAAAGCGGCCGGGGCAGCCCGGGTGCCGTCGGCGGCTGCCGCGATGGGCTGGGCCACCGCCGGCAGGAGCGTGCCGACCATGACCGCGGCGGAGGCCAGTGCCAGGCGGCGCCGCAGGTTCGGGTGCCGTTGCGTGGGTCTGCCGTTCATCCTGTTGTCTTGTCCTTCTCTTCGCCGCGGGCAGGCCCGCCCGGCGGATTGTGGATGGTGAGTCCCAGGTGTCGTGGCAGTGCCGGGCCCGGGCCGTTCGACCTGGGCCCGGCACTGCCGCGGATCAGGCGTCGCCGCCGGGAACCTCGGTGGGCCTACCAGGCAATCCGTACGCCAACTCGGCTACCTGGCGACCGGTCAGCGTGCCCTGGAACGCCCACACGTCGGAGAGAACGCCGGGCCAGTACTGGCCCCAGGACGTACCGCTCTTGAGCCTGCCGATCTGCAGCGGCTGGGCCGCCCTGAAAGAGATCACGTTCTCGGACCAGGAGATCCTGTCGGTGCAGGCGGTGTCGTCGCCTTCGCCGTTGCCGTCGGCGTCGACGCAGGCCGACTCCTCCAGTTCACCGTTCACGTAGAGCTGCAATCGCTTGGCGAACCCGTCGTAGACGACCGCCAGATGGGTCCAGTCGGCCGCGCTGTAGAACTGGCCGTTCTCCACATCGACGGAGCCGGCACTCCCGCTGTCCTCGTCGGGGACCGTGATGCGCCAACGGCCCGGATCGGAATCGGGTGTCGCACTGGGCACATACCGGACCGCGAACGCGTTCTGCTGTGCTCCCGGCATGCTGAGCAGCGTCACACCGGACTGTGGCACCGCCGCTGCCTGCGCCCACGCGGTCACGGTGAAGCTGGTGCTCGTGTCCACCGGCGCCGCCGCGCTGGCGGCGTAGTCGTCGACACCGTCGAGGATCAGTCCCCCGTCCACCCAGCCCGATCCGAGCTGTGCGCCGCCGCCCAGGGTCAGGTCGTTACCCGCGGCGGAGTTGTCCGGTGTGGTCACGGTGCCGGGCTGATCGAACTTCCAGCGGGCCTTGACGAGCGGGCGTCGCTGAAAGAGCTGACGCACTTCGTCCTCGGCCACCGGGCGGTCGAAGAACCTGATGTCGTCGATGGAGCCCGGGAAGTACTGAATCAGGCTGCCCCCGTCGATGCTCAGCGCACCGACCTGGACCCGGCCGCCCGCATACCAGGAGGCGGGCTGGGCGACGCTGGCGGACTTCACACCGTTGACGTACAGCGTCAGGGTGTTCGCGGTCGCGTCGTGCACGCCCACGAGATGGACCCACTCGCCCACGCGTGCCGAAGTCCCCTCCGGCTGCACGGCACGGATCTGCGTCGCACCAGGTACGTCGCCGGAGTACTGGGTGAACCCCCAGCGGTTGTACGTCTTGGAGTAGTACAGCTCGAAGCCCGGCCGGTTCTGGCCGAGTTGAGCGACGACGGTAGCTCCCTCTCCCGGTACGCGGTCGAGTTTCGCCCACGCGGACACCGTGAACGGACGCTGGGTGTCCAGGTGAGGAGCCGCCGTGTGCGCGTAGTCCCCCGTGCCGTCCAGCTCCAGGGCGTTGCCGGCCACACCGGTTGCCCCGAGCCGCGCGTCACCGGCAAGGGCGAGCGGCTGGGTGTCGGCCCGCCCGGTCACTTCCAGGGCGCCTGCCGGTTCGTCGAGCGGGAACACCGCGCGTGCGGTGCGTCCGGTGCCGATCCCCTCATGGCGGAACAGGCGCCCCGCCTCAGTCGCGCTCACGGGCTTGTCGAAGATCCGGACTTCGTCGATCTGCCCCGGCAGGAACGAGGCCGCGCTTCCGCTGTAGGAACCGGCGCCGATCTGCAGCCCGCGGCGGGCGTCCCACGCGGTGGTGTACGGCGTGGTGCCGACCAAGGTGCCGTCCACATAGAGACGGAGGTCCTGCGTGCTTCCGCTGTAGACACCGACCAGATGCGTCCACCGGTTCGCCTCCACCCCACCCGGCTGTGGAGCCATCGCACGAGCGACGGGGGCGCCGGGTGAGTCCGAGGTGTACTGATTGAACACCCAACGGCCGTAGGAGTGCGAGTAGTAGAGCTCGAAGCCGGGCGAGTGGTTGCCCGGTTGGGCCGCGACGATCGCGGCGTGGCTGGGAACGCCGGACAGCTTCACCCAGGCCGACACGGAGAAGCCGATCTCGGTGTTCACCGTGGGAATGTCGGTGACGGCGTAGTCGTCCACTCCGTCGAAGGACACCGCGTTCCCCTTCACGCCAGGAACTCCGGCAAGGGCGCCGCCGCGCAGCGCTGCCGCTCTCGCGCCGGAGGAGCCCTGCGCCGCAGTGGTGCCCGTGCCCTCGTCCAACTGCCAGGCGGCACGTTCCGGCTGACCCGCCCTGACCCGGTACTGGTAGGTGCGGATCTCGCTGCCGTTGCCGGCCGCGTCAAATGCCTGGGCGGTCACGAAGTTGAGCCCCGACTCCGCCGGCAGCACCTGCACGGTCTGCGCCGCGCCGGCTGATGTGGTGACGGTGTTCTTCGAACTCGGATCCGCGTTGATCCCGTACCAGTACTTCGTCACATCGGACTCGGGCGAGTCGAGGGTGAAGGCACCGTACTTGCCCACTCCGTCGAACCACGGATCGTCCGGATTCTCGGGGTTGGACGCCGGATACTCTCCCGACGAGAGGGCGGGAGCCTTCGGCACGCTCGTGTCGTAGAAGAAGTAGCAGCCGGTCGGGTCGTCGCCCGTGTACGACCAGGGCGAGTACTGCGCACCGTCGTACGACCGCGCGTACCAGTTGATCTGCCTGTTGGTCGGCACGGAAGCGGGTAGCGCGATCGAGAAACTTGAGCCGGACTTCTTCGCGGACGTCAGCGCCGGGCTCCAGCGGGCGATCAAGCCCTTGCCGTCACCCGAGTCCCATTTCGCCTGGAACTGCACGCGGACAGTGTCACCGTCCGGATCGGTCACACCGTTCGCGTAGATCGCGCCCAGCGTGCGGACGCGCGCGGCGGCGGCCGGTTTCTTGCAGGTGCCTCCGTACTCCATCGCCAGCTGCGACATCTTGATCTGGGCGGGTGCCCGGTTGTACTCGACCCGCAGAAACGCGTTGTCCGAGAAGCGCTTCCACGCCACGCGGTCGCCCTCGCTCGCCGCGCGAAGGCCGAACGTCATGGTCGACCACTTCTTGTCCGCGGCTTCCTGCACCGCCGCCTTGACGCTGAACTCGGCGTCCTTGGCCGCGCATCCGTCGTGCCCGTAGGCGAACGACTTCGCGCTCAGTTCCTTGATCCAGAAGCCGGGGGCGTTCTGCGAGTTCCAGGTCGTCGACGAGGAGATGTCCTTGGTGCGCCAGAGCTCGACACTGCGGTCCGTGCACGAAGCGGACCACGTGTTCCGGACCACGAACTCCGCACTGAGAACGGACTTGCCGGCGAACTTCGAGACCGGCAGACGGTAGAAGAGCCGCTTGGTGTCGTACGGCGCGCAATAGTCCCAGCCGCAGTACCCCAGGCCCTCGTCGGAGTTGCCGTTGAACTTCCACTGGGGGGGACGAGGCCCAGTACTCGGAGGCCATCGTCCAGGCGGCTGCTTTGGGTGAGTACCACTGCGGATCGATGAAGACCGGATAGACCGTGTCCTCACCCCTGAGCACGTCCGCGTCGGGCGTGAGCCGCAACTCATCGCCGTCGGCGGAGACTTCCACACCTACGGCTGCGAGCTTCCCGGACTCTCCAGGACCGGGTTCCGCCTCCGCGGCATCCATCCCTCCCGCTGCTCGCGCACGCGGCTCTGTCGCCCCTCGCCTGCGGGAGCAGCACTTGAGTCCCACATGACCGGTGTCGCAGCCTCGAACACGGTTCCCGCAGCGCCCGCGTCCACCGCCTCCAGGCCACCGGAATCGGTGGTCCGCACGTGCATGCCCTCGGTCGCGAGAGCCAGCCTCAGCTCCTCCAGCGCCTCGTTCCCCGCCGCCTCCGCCGACTTGACGACGAGGAGCTGGGAGAAGCCGTCCTCCTGCGCCCCCAGACGCAGATCCACATCCGGCAGGATCTCCGGGTAGGTGGCCGTCTCACCGTCCACGACCGGCGCGGGGACATCGCCCAACGGCCAGGAGAGAGCCAGCGTCCGTCCCGCGCGCTCCATGCGAACCAGCGGACCGTCACCACCACCGGAGAAGCTAAGCCCCACGGTCGTCGCACCCGGTCGGATCATGCCGCCGTCGGCCGATCGGGCCAAGTCGGTGTCGATGGGCCGCCATTCCCCAGCCTCCCGCGTCCACACCGGACGCAGATACTCCCGAGCCTCAAGACTTCCCTCAGGCGTCGCGAACGTCTCGCTGCTCTCTCCCCGCAGGGATACGACCTCGACGTCCTGACCGGAGAGTTTGGCCTGGGAGAGTGCCTCCGCCTCCGAGAGCGCGGGAGGGTCGGCCTCGGCCTTCTCGGCGGCGACCGTCCGACTGCCCGATGCCGACGGGACAGGCGCCGCGGCTGCCGCGGCGGGGAACCACCCCGCGATCATTCCGCAGCTCAACGCGAAGGCCAGCGCCACTCGTACACCGCGCACGCCGATACGCCCTCCGGACACAAACACACTCCACCCACAACCATGAAGATCACTTGAAGGAATCATGGAGAAGATAGTCAGTGAGCAAAGGTCCGGTCCAGCGATATAAAACGACACAAAGTAATATCTTGATCACCAACCGGGATGTGCGCCGCATCACATCACGCATGCGGGAGGCAAAGAAGTGGGCCCCGCACCAACATCGGTGCGGGGCCCACTTCTTGGTCGCTCGCAGTCGAGCTACCAGGTCAAGACACGCGAACTACTTCGTGATCTTGGTGACCTGGCCGGCGCCCACCGTACGACCACCCTCACGGATGGCGAACTTCAGGCCCTCCTCCATGGCGATCGGCTGGATCAGCGAGACCGACATGAGGGTGTTGTCGCCCGGCATGACCATCTCGGTGCCCTCGGGGAGGGTCACGACGCCGGTCACGTCAGTCGTACGGAAGTAGAACTGCGGGCGGTAGTTGTTGAAGAACGGGGTGTGACGGCCACCCTCGTCCTTCGACAGGATGTACGACTGGGCCTCGAACTCGGTGTGCGGGGTGACCGAACCGGGCTTGATGATGACCTGGCCGCGCTCGACGTCCTCGCGCTTGATGCCACGGAGGAGCAGACCGACGTTCTCACCGGCCTGGCCCTCGTCGAGCAGCTTGCGGAACATCTCGATGCCGGTGACCGTGGTGGTGGTCTTCTCGGTCTTGATACCGACGATGTCGACGGTCTCGTTGACCTTGAGGACACCACGCTCGATACGGCCGGTGACGACCGTACCGCGACCGGTGATCGTGAAGACGTCCTCGATGGGCATGAGGAACGGCTTCTCGACGTCACGCGCGGGCTGCGGGATCGACTCGTCGACGGCCTTCATCAGGTCGAGGACGGTCTGGCCCCACTCCTTGTCGCCCTCAAGGGCCTTGAGCGCCGAGACCTTGACGACCGGCAGGTCGTCGCCCGGGAACTCGTACTCGGAGAGCAGCTCGCGGACCTCGAGCTCGACGAGCTCGAGGATCTCCTCGTCGTCCACCATGTCGGCCTTGTTCAGCGCGACCACGATGTACGGCACGCCGACCTGGCGGGCCAGGAGCACGTGCTCCTTGGTCTGCGGCATCGGGCCGTCGGTGGCGGCGACCACGAGGATGGCGCCGTCCATCTGCGCCGCACCCGTGATCATGTTCTTGATGTAGTCCGCGTGACCGGGGCAGTCGACGTGCGCGTAGTGACGCGACTCCGTCTGGTACTCGACGTGCGCGATCGAGATCGTGATACCGCGCTGGCGCTCCTCGGGAGCCTTGTCGATCTGGTCGAAGGCCGAGGCCTCGTTCAGGTCCGGGTACGCGTCATGCAGCACCTTGGTAATGGCGGCCGTGAGGGTCGTCTTACCGTGGTCGATGTGACCGATGGTGCCGATGTTGACGTGCGGCTTAGTCCGCTCGAACTTCGCCTTCGCCACTGGGGTCCTCCTGGAGTGGTTCTGTACGCCTTACTCATCGGCGCCAGGTGATCTTTGCTGGGATGCCGGGGCCCGGGGCACCGGACATCGCGCGCGGTTTCCCGTACGCGGTGCCCGGCCCCCCAGGGCTTGCCGGTGACAAGCCTAAAGCGTGCTCGGGACGAGCTACTCGCCCTTGGCCTTCGCGATGATCTCCTCGGCGACGTTCCGGGGAACCTCGGCGTAGGAGTCGAACTGCATCGAGTAGCTTGCGCGACCCGAGGTCTTGCTGCGGAGGTCTCCGACGTAGCCGAACATCTCCGAGAGGGGCACGAGGCCCTTCACGACGCGAGCGCCGCTGCGCTCCTCCATGGCCTGGATCTGGCCACGGCGGGAGTTGAGGTCGCCGATGACATCGCCCATGTAGTCCTCGGGCGTGGTGACCTCGACGGCCATCATCGGTTCGAGCAGCACGGGCGACGCCCTGCGGGCACCCTCCTTGAACGCCTGCGAACCGGCGATCTTGAAGGCGAGCTCGGAGGAGTCGACCTCGTGGTAGCCACCGTCGAGAAGCGTGACGCGCACGCCCACCATCTCGTAGCCGGCCAGGATGCCGAACTGCATGGCCTCCTGCGCGCCCGCGTCCACCGAGGGGATGTACTCACGGGGGATACGGCCACCGGTGACCTTGTTCACGAACTCGTAGGTCGCGTCGCCGCCCTCGATGGGCTCGATCGCGATCTGCACCTTCGCGAACTGGCCGGTACCACCGGTCTGCTTCTTGTGCGTGTAGTCGATACGCTCGACGGCCTTGCGGATCGTCTCACGGTAGGCGACCTGCGGCTTACCGACATTCGCCTCCACGCGGAACTCGCGCTTCATGCGGTCGACAAGCACTTCGAGGTGAAGCTCGCCCATACCACCGATGATGGTCTGGCCGGTCTCCTCGTCCGAGTGAACCTGGAAGGAGGGGTCCTCCTCCGCGAGGCGCTGGATGGCGACACCCAGACGCTCCTGGTCACCCTTGGACTTGGGCTCGATCGCGACCTGGATGACCGGCGCCGGGAAGTCCATGGACTCCAGGATCACCGGGTTCTTGTCGTCGCTCAGCGTCTCACCGGTGGTGGTCTGCTTCAGGCCCATCACGGCGACGATGTCGCCGGCGCCCACCGACTCGATCTCCTCACGCTTGTTCGCGTGCATACGGTAGATCTTGCCGATGCGCTCCTTCTTGCCCTTCACGGAGTTCAGCACCGCGGTGCCGGCCGTGAGGCGACCGGAGTAGATCCGGACGAAGGTGAGCTTGCCCAGGTGCGGGTCGCTCGCGATCTTGAACGCCAGGCCGGCGAACGGCTCGTCGTCGGACGGCTTGCGCCGGACGACCAGCTCCGGGTCCTTGACGTCGTGGCCTTCGATGGCGTCGACGTCGAGGGGAGAAGGCAGGTAGCGGACGACCGCGTCGAGCAGGGGCTGAACACCCTTGTTCTTGAACGCGGTTCCGCAGAAGACGGGCGTGACGGTGACGGAGTCGGCCGCGCCCTTGGAGGCGAGCGTGATACGGCGGATCGCCGCGTGCAGCTGCTCCTCGGTGGGCTCCTGGCCCTCCAGGTACAGCTCCATCATCTCGTCGTCGTTCTCGGACACGACCTCGAGGAGCTTGCCGCGCCATTCCTCGGCGGCCTCGGTGTGCGTGTCCGGGATGTCGACGACGTCGTACATCTCGCCCTTGGTGGCTTCGGCGGACCAGACGAAGGCCTTCATCGACACGAGGTCGACGACGCCCTTGAAGTCCATCTCGGCACCGATCGGAAGCTGCATCACGATCGGAACCGCGCCGAGGCGGTCGGAGATCATGTCGACGCAGCGGTGGAACTCCGCGCCGGTCCGGTCGAGCTTGTTGACGAAGCAGATACGCGGCACGCCGTAGCGGTCCGCCTGACGCCATACGGTCTCGGACTGCGGCTCGACGCCCGCGACACCGTCGAACACGGTGACGGCACCGTCGAGGACGCGGAGCGAACGCTCCACCTCGACGGTGAAGTCGACGTGACCCGGGGTGTCGATGATGTTGATCGTGTGATCGACATCGTTGAGCGGCCAGTGGCAGGTCGTCGCGGCGGACGTGATCGTGATGCCGCGCTCCTGCTCCTGCTCCATCCAGTCCATCGTGGCAGCGCCGTCGTGGACTTCACCGATCTTGTAGCTCACGCCGGTGTAGAAGAGGATCCGCTCGGTGGTGGTCGTCTTGCCCGCGTCGATGTGGGCCATGATCCCAATGTTGCGGACCTTGGCCAGGTCAAGCGAAGTGGTGGCCATGAGGCTCAATCTTCTCTCGGTCTCGATGGGGGCGCTGACTACCAGCGGTAGTGCGCGAAGGCCTTGTTGGACTCGGCCATCTTGTGCGTGTCCTCACGCTTCTTGACCGAAGCGCCGAGGCCGTTCGAGGCGTCGAGCAGTTCGTTCATGAGGCGCTCGGTCATGGTCTTCTCGCGACGGGCGCGGGAGTAACCGACCAGCCAGCGCAGCGCGAGGGTGGAGGCGCGACCGGGCTTGACCTCGATCGGCACCTGGTAGGTGGCGCCGCCGACGCGGCGGGACTTGACCTCGAGCGACGGCTTGACGTTCTCAAGCGCGCGCTTCAGCGTGATGACCGGGTCGTTGCCGGTCTTCTCGCGGAGGCCTTCCATGGCGCCGTAGACGATCCGCTCGGCGGTGGAACGCTTGCCGTTGAGCAGAAGCTTGTTGATCAGCGAGGTGACAAGAGGAGAACCGTAGACCGGGTCGATGATGACCGGGCGCTTCGGGGCAGGGCCCTTACGAGGCATTGTTTACTTCTCCTTCTTGGCGCCGTAGCGGCTGCGGGCCTGCTTGCGGTTCTTGACACCCTGGGTGTCCAGGGAACCGCGGATGATCTTGTAGCGAACACCCGGCAGGTCCTTCACACGGCCACCACGCACGAGCACGATGGAGTGCTCCTGCAGGTTGTGTCCCTCACCCGGAATGTACGCCGTGACCTCGATGCCGGAGGTCAGACGCACACGCGCGACCTTCCGCAGCGCGGAGTTGGGCTTCTTCGGGGTGGTCGTGAACACACGCGTGCAGACGCCCCGGCGCTGAGGGGAACCCTCAAGGGCCGGCGTCTTGTTCTTCTCGACCTTGTCCTGCCGGCCCTTACGGACCAGCTGCTGGATCGTAGGCACTACTTCTCCGGTTTCTGTGTGCCGTCAGTAAAACTAACCTGGAACACTCGCCGACCCACGCGGTCGGGTGTGTCGGATACTGCAAGACCCCGCTGGAGGCGAGAGAGCGCAGATCGCGGTGGCCTTTGACCGGACTCACCATGCGGTTGAGGACACGCACAGGAGCCCAGGCACACCCCAGGCACAAGGTCTGAGCGTACCTACCTCATGGACTCCGGTCAAAACAAATGCTGACAGGCCAGGACGGCGCCCGATTCACTGGCCCGGGATCGCTGCCAGCAGGGCTCTCTCAGCCGTTTCCGCCCTGGACGGCGGCCCGCTTCAGTACGTTGATACCGCACGTTGATTCCGAGACCTGTGCGAGGGACGGGAGCGTTCGTGGTACGCGTACCCATTCCCGGCGACGACGGACTCGACGACCGGGTCCCGTATCTGGCGCGACTCGAAGCGACGGAACGTGAGGCGCTGCTCACCCTGGGGCGCGAGATGCGATTCGCACCTCGTGCGGAACTGCTGCGCGAGTACGAGCCGTCGGCCCACATCCTGCTGGTCCTCCAGGGCTGGACCAAGGTCACGGCCGCAGCCGCCAACGGCTACGTGATGCTCCTGGCACTCCGCGGACCCGGCGACATCATCGGCGAGTCGGCCAGCCTCACCGGCAGACCACGCTCGGCCACCGTGACCGCGCTCGAAGCAGTACGGGCCGTCGTGATCGACCACGACGGATTCCAGAAATATCTGGCCGATCACCCCGAGGCCATGCTCAAGCTGCTGGGCCTCGCCAGCGACCGGAGCCGAGCTGGCGACCGCCGCCGCTTGGAGTTCGCCTCACTCACCGTACGAGAACGTCTTGCCGCGCTGTTGCTGGAACTGGCCAGGACACACGGCCGCCGCATCCCCGAAGGCATCGAACTGGCCGTACCCCTGAGCAAGATGGAACTCGCGGGCTCCATCGGCGCCTCACGAGAAATGGTGCAGCGCCTCTTCAAGGATCTGCGTGAGCGCGAGGTCATCGTGACCGGCCGTCGGACACTGATCATCCTCCGTCCGGACGTGCTGCGCCGGGTGGGCGGCAGCGGCTGACCTCCACAGGGCCAGCCCCCTTCTGTGCAAACGGTCACACTTCATCAGCGTCATCCTTCCTCACCCCTCCGGTACGGCTCCGGCCAGTCTGCCGTCGTTCGGCAAACCGACCGAGAGGCGACCATGAATACCCCCTTGAACCGCACGATCCTGCTCCTCGACATCGAGCGATACAGCGACCGCGACGACATCGAGCAGGCGTTCCTGCGCCGGATGCTCTACGACATCGCCGATCAGACCCTGGACGCCGCGGGCATCGGCTCGCCCCAGCGACTGCGCGCCGATCGTGGCGACTCGGTGATGGAACTGATCGACGCCAACGCCCCGGTGAGCGTGTTGCTGCGCACCCTGCTCACAGAAGTACCGGTCCAGTTGCGCAGGACCAACCGCCTGGCCGCCAGCAGCGCGCAGATCCGGCTGCGCGCCGTCCTCGCCACCGGGTACGTCGCCGTCGACGCGCACGACGGGTGGGTCGGCTCCGATCTCAACCATGCCTGCCGGCTGCTCGACGCGACCCTGTTGCGGAACGCGCTGCGCGAACGCCCCGACGACTTCGCGCTCTGCGTGTCCGACAGTGTTCATCAGGGGATCGTCCGGCACGGCCACCCCGGCATCCGGCCGGAGGACTTCCACCACATCGCACCCGAGAGCAAGAACGGCCGGCTCTCCGCCTGGCTGTACGGACCGGTGCCCGCGCCCGGGACGGACCGGCGAAGGGGAACGGAAAGCGGTGTGCGAACACCGGAGTCCGACACTTCGGGCGAGGAGGACACCAAGGCAGCGGCAAAGCCTGTCGAACTTCGCATCCCGGGCACCACGCACATCGCGGGCAACCAGTACGGCGTGGCCGGCGGCGCCAACCAGGGTGACTTCACCTTCTCCTTCGACCAGCGAGCCGGGAAGGAACAAACGTGAGCCAGACGGTGCCGGAGAAGACGACCGACGATGAGAAACCCGCCGAAGGAGGAGAAGAGGAGAAGCGGGAAAAGGCAGACACGGCTCCTGAGCAACGCCCGCCGGCCTGGGCGGCCCGACGCGATCTCATCGAGCACAGCCCGCGCAATCTGGCCGGGAACCTCGTCCAGGGGAGCCAGTACGGCCTGACCGGCGGTGGCGTCGTCCACGGCAACATCAGCTTCCACATGGGCGGGGACCACGAGACGCTCGCGTTGTCCGGGGAGATCCCGTCGGATTCCCTGGCCCGGATGTCCGTCGCCTTCGTGGAGGGCGCGCCCTTCGCGGAGGCGCTGGCCCGCCTGCGTGACGAACGCGTCCTCGTTCTCTCCGGTGGAGACTCCACCGGCCGCCGCGCCGCCGCGCTGATGCTCCTCCACCGACTCGGTGCCGGGCCCATCCGTTCCATCGATTCCACGACAAGCCCAGCGGCCGTACGCGATCTTCTCAGCGTCCCCGCCGGATATCTGCTGGCCAACATGGCGGTGAGCCGGACCCGGCCTCTGCGCGAGACCCATCTGCTCGCCATGCGCGAGCAGTTGATTCGCAGGAACGGTCATCTGGTCATCACGGTGGCCGAGTCGGCCACGCGGCTGGACCTTGCGCACCTGTCCTGGGAACCGCCTCCCATCGAAGAGATCCTGGCCGCGCATGTCCAGGCGCGCCGAGGCACGTCGGGATGGGCACAAGTCCGGAAGTTAGCTGCGGTAAGCGGATTCCTCAACCAAGATCACAACCCGGCGGAGGCCGCCGACTTCGCACGGCAGCTTGTCGCGGTGCTCACAGGCGACGCCACGGAGGAGGACCTGTCCGCCTACGGGGCTGAGTCCGCGCAGACGCAGGTCGAGTCCTGGTTCACGGACGATACCAAGCACTTGCGGGACAAGGCGTTTCTCCTCTCGTTGGGCGTCTTCGACCGGGCGCCGTACGTACTCGCGGCGGAGCTGGCCGACAGCCTGTTTCTCCTGTTGCACGCCGTCGAGGACCCGAACAGACACCAGGGTGTGCCCGTCTTCGGAAGCTCGCGTGCCGCCCGCCTGGGTCTTGCCCGCGCACGCGGCTACCAGGAAACCGAGGTGACGGCCTGGGGCCCGGTCGACCAGTACATGGCTGCCTTCAAGGACGACGCACTGCCTACCCGTCTGCTGGACACGGCATGGATGCTCTACCCGTCGGCCCGCCCCGCCCTGGTGGCGTGGCTCCGCGAACTCGCGACTGATGGACGCCCGCTCGTTCGCACCCGGGCTTCGGCCGCTGCGGCGGTGCTCACCAAGTCCGATCTATCCTCCGGTCTGGCCCATCTCGTCGAACCGTGGGCCCAGGGCCGGAGTTACGCCACGCGACTTGCCGCAGCCAACACCCTCACCCTCGCACACCTCCTCAAAGCACCGGCCATTCCGGAGATCCTCCACGACTGGTGCGTGGGCGAGGACGAAAACCTCCGATGGACGGCAATCCGCGCCTACGGGTTACTGGGGCCAGTCCTTCGCGACAAAGCGCTGAAGGCGCTGATCGCGGCCACACGCGAGTACTGCCGCACGAGAGACCGGGCGACGGAACCTGTAGAGGGCGAGCTCAACGACGAGTTGCTGGAACTGGTCGAGGCCGTCCAACTCCTCTTGCTCTCCGCGCGCGGCCCCGTGCTTGCCGAGCTGTCGAGGCTGGCCGATGACGATCCCTCAGTCCGTGGCCCGTTACTCAGTGCTTTCCTGCTGGCCTGCGAGCAGGAAGACGAGGAGGCAGCTTCCCACCCACTCGTTCTGGAGTGGTACGCCGGTGCTCTAGGTGAGTCAGGCTCACAGGCGGACCAATTGACCGCGCTCTGGCGCCTCGCACTCAACGATCGCCGCCATACCGACCAGGCCCTGGCCATCATGGCCGACTGGGTGAGGCACGCCGAACAGGCACCGGCGGCGGAACCCGTACTCGCGCGGCTAGTGATGGACCTCGCCCGGAAACCGTCCGAGATCCGACGGCTCGGCCATCTGCTGCGGACAATGCCGGGTGGGGACGGCGGCCCGCCCCCGCCGGTCGCCGGGCGACTTCTAACGGCCGTCCCGCGCCAAACACTCGGAGAGGAGAATCGATGACGGAGTCCCCCGTGCCGCCCGAGCTTGCCCGACCGGCCGACCGGCCGACCGGTCTCAAGGACCCGGTCCGCACCGTACGACAGCTCTCCCGCTTCGAGTACGCGAGGCGACGCCCCAGGACCCATGTCGACCACGCGCTCGTGTTCGTGACCGCCCAGGCCACCTACGACGTGTTCACACCACCGCACCGGCCGCGTAGAAGCGACGCCCCGGGCAAGCAATACATCGCGCTCTACGAGGTGGACATGGCGCTGCACCACTTCAGGCTCGGACTCCCCTTGCCCAGCGCGGTGGACGCGTTCCAGTTCGAAGCAGTCGCGGATCTTACCTGGCAAGTCCTGGCGCCCGACAAGGTGATCGACTGCGGAGTCCGTGACGTACCCGCCCTGCTCGGTCCCCGTGTGGGCCAACTCCTGCGACACGCAAGCCGTCTGTATCCGATCGACGCGGTCCGGGAGGCCGAGGCAGCGGTCCAGCGGTCCGTCCATGCATCGCCGCCACTGGCCGAGGACGAAGGACTACGGGTGGGTTGCACCGTACGCCTGCGCACGGACGAGGGCGAACGGTCGCAGAGCGAGCGACTGCGTGTCGCCCGGCACCAATCCGTAGCGGCGCCTCCGGAGCACCGGGTTCGGATGGAAGGGCTACGCCGGGACCTCGAAGCGCAGGAGTACGAGCGGAAAATCTCCGCAGAGAAGATCGCTTTCTACGAGCACCACTTGGCGAAGGGCGGCCTCGCCGCGCTGGTGATCCATCTGGTCCAGCACCCGGAGGACACTCACCTGGTCGTGGAGCATCTGCGCAAGGACCAGAGCGAACTGATCGCGAACCAGTTGCATCTGGTGGACAAGATTCTCTCCGAACACGGACTGGAGAGCCACCAGTTGGAGGGAACGAAGAACTACGTGGTCGAGACAATCAACCGGGTCCTGACGAGTTCGTCCCCGCCCCCTTACATCGAGCCCGGTACCGACTCGCCGCCCGTGTCCGGCGCGGCGATCGAGAGGAGCCAGCCGTGACCGGTTCCGAACCCAGATACCCCGACCGGGCGGAGCACTCGTACCCCCAACACGAGACGAATCGGGCGGCGGGCATTGAGAGCGACCCCGAGGCTCTGGGACTCCACGACGGCCGTGTGCACATCACCGCCCGTCATCGCGGTGTCGACATGGCCACGGTGGTCCACCTCGCGCTGCACATTCCCCAGGTGTTCCTCAGCCTGCTGATCGTGCTCGCCCTGTCGCTCGTCCTGGCGAAACTGACCTCGCTACCCGCCCCGGCGTGGGTCGGCATATGGGCGACGAGCGGCGCGCTCGCCCTTTGTCGGTCGTCCGACGACCTCCTGGCACGACTGGTATTCGGACTTCACCACCCGACCTCCGGCGAACTGGCCCGGTTACGGCCGCTCTGGCGCGAGGTGACCGCGAGGGCGGGTGTCGACGCCGCGGCGTACACGCTGTGGATCGAGGAAAGTCCGGAGATCAATTCCACGGTGGCCGGCGGGCACGTCGTAAGCGTCACCCGCCATGCCGTGGAGAAACTGCCGGACGGACAGCTCGCGGCGGTCCTGGCGCACGAACTCGGCCACCACGCGGGTGGTCACGCGTGGTCGGCGCTCGTCACGTACTGGTATGCGCTGCCCGGCCGACTGGCCTGGCGGCTCCTTCTCAGGGGTGTCCTTCTGGTCCATCGTCGCTCTCCCATCATGGGGGAGGCGATCGCGCTGACCCTGGGAGCGGTGGCCTTTCTGGCGGTCGTCTTCACCAACGGCGCGGTGCTCCTGGTGGTGGCGGGGCCGTTCCTGATCTCTGCGGTCGGCCGCAGCGCCGAACTGCGGGCGGACCGGTACGCGAGCGGGCTGGGCCTCGCACCCCAGCTCACGGCGCTGTTCAGCAGCGCACTCGCCGATGGACAGACCGGCGGGAATGCCGATGGGAAACACGGCGTGACCGCCCTCATGGCCCGTCTGTTGGCGTCCCAACCCAACAGCCGCGCCCGGCTGCACGCCCTCCGCCGTCACATCGCACGACGGCCCTGAAACGCCCGAGGGCGGCCACCCCGTGCGAAACGGGGTGGCCGCCCTCAGGTCGGAAACGAGCTGCTCTCCTACTGGTTGTACGGACCGTAGTCGTAGTCCTCCAGCGGAACGGCCTGGCCGGAGCCCGTGCCGAACGGGGAGTAGTCGATGTCGTCGTAGCCCACGGCCGAGTACATCGCGGCCTTGGCCTCCTCGGTCGGCTCCACCCGGATGTTGCGGTAGCGGGAGAGACCCGTACCCGCCGGGATGAGCTTTCCGATGATGACGTTCTCCTTGAGGCCGATCAGGGAGTCCGACTTGGCGTTGATCGCCGCGTCGGTGAGGACCCTGGTCGTCTCCTGGAAGGACGCCGCCGACAGCCACGACTCGGTGGCCAGCGATGCCTTGGTGATACCCATCAGCTGGGGACGGCCGGAGGCCGGGTGGCCGCCTTCCGTCACCACGCGGCGGTTCTCCGTCTCGAACTTCGAGCGCTCGACCAGCTCGCCCGGCAGCAGTTCCGCGTCGCCGGACTCGATGATCGTCACCCGGCGCAGCATCTGCCGGATGATGATCTCGATGTGCTTGTCGTGGATCGACACACCCTGCGAGTTGTAGACCTTCTGGACCTCGCCGACCAGGTGGACCTGGACCGCGCGCTGGCCGAGGATGCGCAGCACGTCGTGCGGGTTGGTGGCACCCACGGTGAGCTTCTGGCCCACCTCGACGCGGTCGCCGTCGCCGACGAGCAGCCGGGCCCGCTTGGAGATCGGGAACGGCGTCTCCTCGCTGCCGTCGTCCGGGGTGACGACGAGCTTCTTCGTCTTCTCGGTCTCCTCGATGCGGACGGTGCCCGCGGCCTCGGAGATCGGCGCGACGCCCTTGGGCGTACGGGCCTCGAAGAGCTCGACGACACGCGGCAGACCCTGCGTGATGTCGTCACCGGCCACACCACCGGTGTGGAAGGTACGCATCGTCAGCTGGGTGCCGGGCTCACCGATGGACTGGGCGGCGATGATGCCGACCGCCTCACCGATGTCGACCAGCTTGCCGGTGGCCAGCGAACGGCCGTAGCAGAAGGCACAGGTGCCGACGGCGGACTCACAGGTCAGGACCGAGCGGGTCTTGACCTCCTCGACGCCCGCGGCCACGACCGCGTCGATCAGGACATCGCCCAGGTCGACGTTGGCCGGCGCGATGACCTTGCCGTCCACGACGACGTCCTCGGCGAGCATCCGCGCGTACACGGACGTCTCGACGTCCTCCGCCTTGCGCAGGACACCGTCGGCGCCGCGCTCGGCGATCCGCAGCTTGAGGCCGCGGTCGGTGCCGCAGTCCTCCTCGCGGATGATGACGTCCTGCGAGACGTCGACCAGACGACGGGTGAGGTAGCCCGAGTCGGCGGTACGCAGGGCGGTGTCGGCCAGACCCTTACGGGCACCGTGCGTGGAGATGAAGTACTCCAGCACGGACAGACCTTCACGGAAGGACGCCTTGATGGGACGGGGAATCGTCTCGTTCTTGGCGTTGGACACCAGACCACGCATACCGGCGATCTGACGCATCTGCATCATGTTTCCGCGCGCGCCCGAGTTGACCATCATGAAGATGGGGTTGGTCTTCGGGAAGTTCGCGTTCATCGCCTCGGCGACCTCGTTGGTCGCCTTGGTCCAGATCGCGATGAGCTCCTGCGTGCGCTCGTCCTTGGTGATCAGACCGCGCTCGTACTGCTTCTGGACCTTCTCGTCCTGCGCCTCGTAACCCTGGACGATCGCCTTCTTCGCCTCGGGCACGACGACGTCCGAGATGGCGACGGTGACGCCGGAGCGGGTCGCCCAGAAGAAGCCGGCCGCCTTCAGGTTGTCGAGCGTCGCCGCCACGATGACCTTGGGGTAGCGCTCGGCGAGGTCGTTGACGATCTCGGAGAGCTGCTTCTTGCCGACCGAGTAGTCGACGAACGGGTAGTCCTCGGGCAGCAGTTCGTTGAAGAGCGCCCGGCCCAGGGTCGTACGCAGCCGGAACGGGTCGCCCTGCTGCCACTGGGTGTTCGTCTCGCCGTCCTCGCCGACCGGCGGGGTCCAGCCGCGCGGCGGGATGGTGCCCACCGGGAAGCGGATGTCGACCTTCGCCTGGAGCGAGAGCTCGCGGTTGTCGAACGCCATCGTGGCCTCGGCCGTGGAGCCGAAGGACCGGCCCTCGCCGATGACCTCGCGCTCCTCCTCGTCCGTGGTGAGGAAGAAGAGGCCGAGCACCATGTCCTGGGTGGGCATGGTGACGGGACGGCCGTCGGCCGGCTTGAGGATGTTGTTCGAGGACAGCATCAGGATGCGGGCCTCGGCCTGCGCCTCCGCGGAGAGCGGCAGGTGGACGGCCATCTGGTCACCGTCGAAGTCCGCGTTGAACGCGGTGCAGACGAGCGGGTGGATCTGGATGGCCTTGCCCTCGACGAGCTGGGGCTCGAAGGCCTGGATGCCGAGGCGGTGCAGGGTCGGGGCGCGGTTCAGCAGCACCGGGTGTTCGGCGATGACCTCTTCGAGGACGTCGTACACGACGGTGCGGCCACGCTCGACCATGCGCTTGGCCGACTTGATGTTCTGCGCGTGGTTCAGGTCCACCAGGCGCTTCATCACGAACGGCTTGAACAGTTCCAGCGCCATGGCCTTCGGCAGACCGCACTGGTGCAGCTTGAGCTGCGGACCGACGACGATCACGGAACGGGCCGAGTAGTCGACCCGCTTGCCGAGGAGGTTCTGGCGGAAACGGCCCTGCTTGCCCTTCAGCATGTCGCTGAGGGACTTCAGGGGCCGGTTGCCGGGACCGGTGACCGGGCGACCGCGGCGGCCGTTGTCGAACAGCGCGTCGACGGCCTCCTGGAGCATCCGCTTCTCGTTGTTCACGATGATCTCGGGGGCACCGAGGTCGAGGAGACGCTTGAGGCGGTTGTTGCGGTTGATGACGCGGCGGTACAGGTCGTTCAGGTCGGAGGTCGCGAAGCGGCCACCGTCCAGCTGCACCATCGGACGCAGGTCCGGCGGGATCACCGGCACGCAGTCCAGCACCATGCCCTTGGGGCTGTTGCTGGTCTGGAGGAACGCGGAGACGACCTTGAGGCGCTTGAGCGCGCGGGTCTTCTTCTGGCCCTTGCCGGTCCGGATGATCTCGCGGAGCCGCTCGGCCTCTTCGTTCAGGTCGAAGGACTCCAGGCGCTTCTGGAGCGCCGCGGCGCCCATCGAGCCGTCGAAGTACGTGCCGAAGCGGTCGCGCAGCTCGCGGTAGAGCAGCTCGTCGCCCTCCAGGTCCTGGACCTTGAGGTTCTTGAAACGGCTCCACACCTCGTCGAGCCGGTCGATTTCGCGCTGCGCACGGTCGCGCAGCTGCTTCATCTCCCGCTCGGCGCCTTCGCGCACCTTGCGGCGCACGTCGGCCTTGGCGCCCTCGGCCTCCAGCTCGGCCAGGTCGGTCTCGAGCTTCTTGGCGCGGGCCTCCAGGTCGGCATCGCGGCGGTTCTCGACCTGCTGACGCTCGACGGAGACGTGCGCCTCCAGGGACGGGAGGTCACGCGTACGGCGCTCCTCGTCCACGAACGTGATCATGTACGCGGCGAAGTAGATGACCTTTTCGAGGTCCTTCGGCGCGAGGTCGAGCAGATACCCCAGCCGGGACGGAACGCCCTTGAAGTACCAGATGTGGGTGACGGGCGCGGCCAGTTCGATGTGGCCCATCCGCTCACGGCGCACCTTGGCGCGCGTGACTTCGACGCCACAGCGCTCACAGATGATGCCCTTGAAGCGGACACGCTTGTACTTGCCGCAGTAGCACTCCCAGTCCCGGGTCGGACCGAAGATCTTCTCGCAGAAGAGTCCGTCCTTCTCGGGCTTGAGCGTGCGGTAGTTGATGGTCTCCGGCTTCTTCACTTCGCCGTGGGACCAGGTCCGGATGTCGTCCGCGGTGGCGAGGCCGATCCGCAGCTCGTCGAAGAAGTTGACGTCGAGCACTTGTCGTCAATCCCTCTTTCGGGGTCGAGTCTCAAATCATGGTCTGAGCGGGTCCCGCCCGTGCCTCCAGGGCGCAGGGGGAGGGTCTGGGAGAGCCAGCCGGATCACGCGGTGCGTGGTCCGGCCGGCGAACCCGTCAGACCTCTTCGACGCTGCTCGGCTCTCGCCGGGACAGGTCGATACCGAGCTCCTCCGCCGCGCGGAAGACGTCCTCGTCCGTGTCGCGCATCTCGATGGACATGCCGTCCGAGGACAGCACCTCCACGTTGAGACAGAGCGACTGCATTTCCTTGATGAGCACCTTGAAGGACTCGGGAATGCCGGGCTCGGGGATGTTCTCGCCCTTGACGATGGCCTCGTAGACCTTCACGCGGCCGGTCACGTCGTCGGACTTGATCGTCAGCAGCTCCTGGAGGGCGTACGCGGCGCCATAAGCCTCCAGCGCCCACACCTCCATCTCACCGAAGCGCTGACCGCCGAACTGGGCCTTACCACCCAGCGGCTGCTGGGTGATCATGGAGTACGGACCGGTCGAACGCGCGTGCAGCTTGTCGTCGACCAGGTGGTGGAGCTTGAGGATGTACATGTAGCCGATGGAGATCGGCTCCGGGAAAGGCTCTCCGGAACGGCCGTCGAACAGGTTGGCCTTGCCGGACGCCTTGACCATCCGCTCGCCGTCGCGGTTGGGGATCGTGGACTCGAAGAGTCCGGAGATCTCGTCCTCGCGGGCGCCGTCGAAGACCGGGGTGGCGACGTTCGTACCGGGCGCGACCTCGTCGGCGCCGATGGTCTTGAGCCGCTCCATCCACTCCTCGGAGCCCTCGACCTTCCAGCCCTGGCTGGCGAGCCAGCCGAGGTGGATCTCGAGGACCTGTCCCGGGTTCATCCGGGACGGCACGCCGAGCGGGTTGAGGATGATGTCGACCGGGGTGCCGTCCTCCAGGAACGGCATGTCCTCGATCGGCAGGATCTTGGAGATGACGCCCTTGTTGCCGTGCCGGCCGGCGAGCTTGTCACCGTCGGTGATCTTGCGCTTCTGGGCGACGTAGACGCGGACCAGCTGGTTCACGCCCGGAGGCAGCTCGTCGCCCTCCTCGCGGTCGAAGACGCGGACACCGATGATCTTGCCGGTCTCGCCGTGCGGCACCTTCAGCGAGGTGTCGCGGACCTCACGGGCCTTCTCACCGAAGATCGCGCGGAGCAGCCGCTCCTCCGGCGTCAGCTCGGTCTCACCCTTGGGCGTGACCTTGCCGACGAGGATGTCCCCGGCCGTGACCTCGGCACCGATACGGATGATGCCGCGCTCGTCGAGGTCCGCGAGGACCTCCTCGGAGACGTTCGGGATGTCGCGGGTGATCTCCTCCGGGCCGAGCTTGGTGTCCCGGGCGTCGACCTCGTGCTCCTCGATGTGGATCGAGGAGAGGACGTCGTCCTGGACCAGCCGCTGGCTGAGGATGATCGCGTCTTCGTAGTTGTGGCCCTCCCACGGCATGAACGCCACGAGGAGGTTCTTGCCGAGCGCCATCTCGCCGCGCTCGGTGGCCGGACCGTCGGCCAGCACCTGGTTCTCCACGACCCGGTCGCCCTCGGAGACGATGACCTTCTGGTTCACCGAGGTGCCCTGGTTGGAGCGGGAGAACTTGGCGATGCGGTACGTGGTGTACGTGCCGTCGTCGTTGGTGATGGTGATGTAGTCCGCGGAGACCTCCTGGACCACACCCGCCTTCTCCGCCTTGATGACGTCACCGGCGTCGACCGCGCAGCGGTACTCCATGCCGGTGCCGACGAGCGGCGCCTCGGAGGTGATCAGCGGCACGGCCTGGCGCATCATGTTCGCGCCCATGAGGGCGCGGTTGGCGTCGTCGTGCTCCAGGAAGGGGATCATCGCGGTCGCGACCGACACCATCTGGCGCGGCGAGACGTCCATGTAGTCGACGTCGTCACCGGGGATGTAGTCGACCTCGCCGCCACGACGGCGGACGAGGACGCGCGGCTCGGTGAACCGCATCTCCTCGGACAGCGTCGCGTTGGCCTGCGCGATGACGAAGCGGTCCTCCTCGTCGGCGGTCAGGTAGTCGACGTCGTCGGTGACGACACCGCCGACGACCTTGCGGTACGGGGTCTCCACGAAACCGAACGCGTTGACCCGGCCGTACGAGGCGAGCGAGCCGATCAGGCCGATGTTCGGGCCTTCGGGGGTCTCGATCGGGCACATGCGGCCGTAGTGCGACGGGTGCACGTCACGGACCTCGAAGCCGGCCCGCTCACGGGAGAGACCACCGGGGCCGAGCGCGTTGAGCCGGCGCTTGTGGGTCAGACCCGACAGCGGGTTGTTCTGGTCCATGAACTGCGACAGCTGGCTGGTGCCGAAGAACTCCTTGATGGAGGCGACGACCGGCCGGATGTTGATCAGCGTCTGGGGCGTGATCGCCTCGACGTCCTGCGTGGTCATGCGCTCACGGACGACGCGCTCCATCCTCGCCAGGCCCGTACGGACCTGGTTCTGGATGAGCTCGCCGACGTTGCGCAGACGGCGGTTGCCGAAGTGGTCGATGTCGTCGGTCTCGACGAGGATCTGGGTGCCGCTCTCACCGACGGTCTCGGTCTCACCGGCGTGCAGCTTCACCAGGTACTTGATCGTGGCGATGATGTCGTCGGTGGTGAGCACACCGGCGTCCAGCGGCTCCGCCGCGCCGAGCTTCTTGTTCACCTTGTAGCGGCCGACCTTCGCGAGGTCGTAGCGCTTGGGGTTGAAGTAGAGGTTCTCGAGCAGCGTCTGGGCCGCCTCGCGGGTCGGGGGTTCGCCCGGACGCAGCTTGCGGTAGATGTCGAGCAGCGCGTCGTCCTGGCCCTGGGTGTGGTCCTTCTCCAGGGTGGCGCGCATGGACTCGTACTCGCCGAACTCCTCCAGGATCTGCTCGGTCGTCCAGCCGAGCGCCTTGAGCAGGACGGTGACCGACTGCTTGCGCTTGCGGTCGATACGGACACCGACCATGTCGCGCTTGTCGATCTCCATCTCCAGCCAGGCACCCCGGGACGGGATGATCTTGGAGGAGAAGATGTCCTTGTCGGACGTCTTGTCGATCGAGGAGTCGAAGTAGACACCCGGCGAGCGGACCAGCTGGGTCACGACGACACGCTCGGTGCCGTTGATGACGAAGGTGCCCTTGTCGGTCATGAGCGGGAAGTCGCCCATGAAGACCGTCTGCGACTTGATCTCGCCGGTCTCGTTGTTGGTGAACTCGGCGGTGACGAAGAGCGGGGCCGCGTACGTGAAGTCGCGCTCCTTGCACTCGTCGATCGAGTTCTTGGGCGGCTCGAAGCGGTGGTCGCGGAACGTCAGCGACATCGACCCGGAGAAGTCCTCGATCGGGGAGATCTCCTCGAAGATCTCCTCCAGACCCGACTTCCTGGGGACGTCCTGACCGCTCTCGAGAGCTGCCTCGACACGCGCCTTCCAGACGGCATTGCCGAGCAGCCAGTCGAAGCTCTCGGTCTGCAGCGCGAGGAGGTTCGGAACCTCGAGGGGCTCCTTGATCTTTGCGAAGGAGATGCGCAGCGGGGCGGTGCTGGCGCCGTTGTTCGTATTCGTGGTCGAGGCGTTGCGCGAGGCGGCCAAGAGGGGGTCCTTCCGAGGGCTCGGACTCACTACGCGCGTACCGGTCCCGAGCTGGACACACCGGATGACAGGCCCCGAAAGGGCTGGTCAGACGACGTGGTCATGCATGGGGGTGCCCCTGGTGACGGGCAGGGAGCAGCTAACAGGCAGCGCAAAGGGTCAGTGTAGCCACTTGGCACACTGATGTCCAGGCCGGGTTCTGCGAGACCCTCGTTGTTCTCAACACCTTGTCTCAACTGCGTTCGGACCCACGCCGTAGGCGCACATCGATCCTGCCCTCTTCGCCGCCGATTCATGCCTCGGATTCGGATCGATATTGGCGACGCGAACTGAGAATTGCGCGCCGCGTGCGGTTCGTCAAGGCCCCCCGCCCCGTACGGACGGTTACCGGTCGTATCGAGAGCACGGCGATGATCACCATACTCCCAGCCGGCCGGAGAGCAAGGAACCCCTCGCGGCAACGGAGCAGGGCGGCCACCCGTACGGATGACCGCCCTGTTCGTCAACGCTGTGCGCCGTGCCGGCGCGGTCGCCGTCACACCGGCGCGCGGGGAGCCGTGCGGGGCTCCCCGGGCCGGGTGGCGGCGAGGTGGTGCTACGAGGTCACTTGACCTCGACGGAGGCGCCGGCGGCCTTGAGGGACTCGGCAGCCTTCTCGGCGGCCTCCTTGGCGACCTTCTCGACGACGGGCTTGGGAGCGCCGTCCACGAGGTCCTTGGCCTCCTTGAGGCCCAGCGAGGTGAGCTCACGCACGACCTTGATGACCTGGATCTTCTTCTCGCCGGCACCCGTGAGGATGACGTCGAACTCGTCCTGGACCTCTTCTTCGACGACGACAGCGGCGCCACCGGCGGCAGCGGCGGCGACCGGCGCGGCGGCCTTGACGTCGAACTTCTCCTCGAACGCCTTGACGAAGTCGGACAGCTCGATGAGGGTCAGGTTCTCGAACTGCGCGAGCAGGTCGTCCTGGGACAGCTTCGCCATGGTGGCGGTCCTTCCACTAATTTCGGCAGGTGCCGGATGAATATGACGGCGGGCGTACGGGCCCGCTGTGACGCGGCGCCGAACTACTCGGCGTCGGCCTCGGCGGGAGCCGGCGTACCGGCACCGCCCTGCTCGGCCTCACGCTTGGCGCGAAGGGCGTCCGCGGTGCGGACGAACTCCGACAGCGGGGCCTGGAACGTCGCCGCGGCCTTGGCCATCGACGCCTTGATCCCACCGGCCACCTTGGCGAGCAGCACCTCGCGGGACTCGAGGTCCGCGAGCTTCTTGAACTCGTCGGCGGACAGCGCCTTACCGTCAAGGACACCGCCCTTGATGACGAGGTTGGGGTTGTCCTTGGCGAAGTCACGAAGACCCTTCGCCGACTCCACCGGGTCACCGGTGACGAAGGCAACCGCCGTCGGACCCGCGAACAGGTCGTCCAGCGTGTTGATCCCGGCCTCGTTGGCCGCGATCTTGGTCAGCGTGTTCTTCACCACGGCGTACTGGGCGTTCTCACCGAGGGAACGACGCAGCTCCTTGAGCTGCGCCACGGTGAGACCCCGGTACTCGGTCAGCACGGCGGCGTTCGAGCTGCGGAACTGCTCCGTCAGCTCGGCCACCGCGGCAGCTTTGTCGGGCCTTGCCATGAGCGTCGGCCTCCTTCCGGGTGATGAGGACCGCTCAGAAGGGGCTGCACAAAACGAAACGCCCCGGCGCAGGCGCACGGGGCGTAGCTCAACCAGGACGAACCTGGGAACTCTCCACGGTCACCTACGCGGGTCGTCCGCTTTCAGCGGATCCTTCGGCCGCCTCACCCTCTGACGAGAGCACGGCGACGACCAGCGGTCTTTGGCTTCCTGTGGAGAGTACGTGACACGGTCACCCGGGAGCAAATCCGGTCGCCGGGGCCGTAAACCCGTCCGGGCGGGCATGTACGGGCGGCGGACCGGGCCGCCGCATCCAGGCAGCCCGGCCGGACGGATCAGAGACCGGAGCCCTCGGCGGCGCCGAGGTCGCCCAGCATCTCGAACAGATCGACGGTGTCGGCGGCGGGCGGCGCCTGGACCGATGCCTTGGCCCCGTAGTCGCTGTACCGCGCGCCTATGGTGACGGCGCCCTGCGGGGTGTCCATCACGATGTCCATCTTCACCGGGTAGTCGTCCCCGTTGACCCAGACCTCGGTGTCGTACCCCTCGATGCCGGTCTTCTCGATGTTGGCGAGGAGCTCGTCGCGCTCCTTCTCGCTCAGCACGTCCAGGCCCTTGTTCGAGTTGAGCATCTCGGCGACCGTGAGCGTGCCCTTGTAGTGCTCCGTCTCGACCCCGTCGATCTTCTCCGAGCCGACGTGCTTCACATTGGGCGAGTCCAGCAGGAGCGCCAGCTGCTGCGCCGGGTCCTGGTTCATGTTCTCCAGGCCACCGGTGAGCTCCTTGGTGGCGGCCGGGTCGCCGGACGCCTCCGCCGCGGCGGCGAGGTCCAGCTTCATCCAGCGCTTGCCGTCCATGTCCTCGGCCGCCTCGGCGCCCATGTCCATGTACATCGCGTTCTCGACCCACACCATGCGGATCTTGTCCGGCGCGCCGGGCTCGGCCCGCATCATCGAGCCGGTGACGGTCATGTCCATCGTCATGGGGTCCCACCCCATGACACCGGTCATGTCGACGTCGCCGCCGCCGTCGGCCCCCGGCAGGCCGGCCGGCATCGACATCGTCATGGCGACCTTGGCGGACTTCGCCTTCGCCGTCTTCTCGTACGCCGCCGTCAGGACGCTCGTCACGGTGTCCCGCGACTGCGGCCCGCCCTTCGCCGCGGAACCGCTCTCACAGCCGGCCGCACCGGCCACCACGGCAACCGCCGTCAGCGAAACGCCGATGCGCCCCCATGCCGACATGGTCATGCCCCACCCCTTTTTCGAAGTACCTGGGTGAAACCGTAACCCACGGGTATGACAGCCCGCCCATGAGAAAACCGGTCCCGGCAGCTCAACGGAGCTGCCGGGACCGGCTCTTGACACCTGTGACGCCGCGTGGACCGCGACCGCCGTCCGGGATCAGACGGAGGCCGGGTCCTCCTCGACGAGGAGGTTACGGGTGCGGTTGGCGTCCAGCGGAATGCCGGGGCCCATCGTCGTCGTGAGGGTCGCCTTCTTGATGTAACGGCCCTTCGCGGCGGACGGCTTGAGACGGAGGATCTCCTCCAGCGCCGCGGCGTAGTTCTCGACCAGCTTGGTCTCGTCGAAGGAGACCTTGCCGATGATGAAGTGCAGGTTCGAGTGCTTGTCGACGCGGAACTCGATCTTGCCGCCCTTGATGTCGTTCACGGCCTTCGTGACATCGGGGGTGACGGTGCCCGTCTTCGGGTTCGGCATCAGACCACGCGGACCGAGCACGCGGCCGAGGCGGCCGACCTTGCCCATGAGGTCCGGGGTGGCGACGACGGCGTCGAAGTCGAGACGGCCCTTCTGGACCTCGTCGATGAGTTCGTCGGAGCCGACGATGTCGGCGCCCGCGGCACGCGCTGCCTCGGCACGGTCACCGGTCGCGAAGACCAGGACCCGGGCGGTCTTGCCGGTGCCGTGCGGAAGGTTCACGGTGCCACGGACCATCTGGTCCGCCTTGCGCGGGTCGACACCCAGACGCATGGCGACCTCGACGGTGCCGTCGAACTTGCTGGTGGTGGTGTCCTTGGCGAGACGGACGGCCTCGAGCGGAGGGTAGTTGCGCTCCGCGTCGATCTTCGCGTCCGCGTTGCGGAGTGCCTTGCTGCGCTTCACTTCTGCTCCTGGTGATTCATTCAAGGTGTGGAGGTCGTGGTGCGGGCCGCGCATGGCCCTTCCACTGGGCGCGCCCGGGGGGCACGCCGGGCGGGACTCAGCCCTCGACCGTGATGCCCATGGAACGGGCGGTGCCGGCGATGATCTTCTCGGCGGCGTCCAGGTCGTTGGCGTTCAGGTCGGGCATCTTCGTCGTGGCGATGTCACGCACCTGGTCGCGGGTGAGCTTGGCGACCTTCTTGACGTGCGGCTCGCCGGAGCCCTTGTCCACACCCGCGGCCTTGAGGATCAGCTTCGCGGCCGGGGGGGTCTTGGTGATGAAGGTGAAGGAACGGTCCTCGTAGACCGTGATCTCCACCGGCACGACCATGCCGCGCTGCGACTCGGTCGCGGCGTTGTACGCCTTGCAGAACTCCATGATGTTGACGCCGTGCTGGCCCAGCGCGGGGCCGACCGGCGGAGCCGGGTTGGCCGCGCCGGCCGAGATCTGGAGCTTGATGAGCCCCGTGACCTTCTTCTTCTTGGGAGGCATTGCTCTCTCCGGGTCCTAGTGAGAGTGTTCCGGCCCGGCAATCCGGTCGTCCGGACGCGGGCATACCGCGCAACGATAACGGGTACCGTCGCACGGCCAAAAACCGAGCAGGTCAGACGCGCTCCCGCATACGGGGCGCGATCCCCTGCGAGAGCCTGTCCGACCTGCTCGGAAATGGCTTGCGAGCGCGCGCGGGGCGCGTCAGTTCTTCTGGATCTGGTCGAAGCTCAGCTCGACCGGGGTCTCGCGGCCGAAGATCTCGACCAGGCCCTTGACCTTCTTCGAGTCGGCGTTGATCTCGTTGATCGTCGCCTGGAGCGTCGCGAACGGGCCGTCGGTGACGGTGACCGAGTCGCCGACCTCGAAGTCCAGCACCTGGACCTCGACCTTGCGGGACGGCATCGGCTTGCCCTCGGCCTCGGCCGCCTCGCGCGCGGCCTTCTCCTCGGCCTCGGGGGCGAGCATCTTGACGATCTCGTCCAGCGTCAGCGGGTACGGGTCGTAGGCGTTGCCGACGAAGCCGGTGACGCCGGGGGTGTTGCGTACGACACCCCAGGACTCGTTCGTCAGGTCCATCCGGACCAGGACGTAACCCGGAAGCTTGTTCTGGCGGACGTTCTTGCGCTCGCCGTTCTTGATCTGGACGATCTCTTCCTCGGGCACCTCGGCCGAGTAGATGAAGTCCTCGACGTTGAGCGAGACGGCGCGCTGTTCCAGGTTGGCCTTCACGCGCTTCTCGTAGCCCGCGTAGGTGTGGATCACGTACCACTCGCCGGGCAGCCCGCGCAGCTCCTCGCGGAGCGCGGCGACCGGGTCGGCCGCGACGGCGGGTTCCTCGGCGGGCTCGGCGTCCTCGTCGGAGTCGGACTCCGCGGTGATCTCGTCGGACTCGGCGCCGTCGGTGATCTCGTCGGACTCGGCGCCGTCGGTGGCCTCGTCGTCCTCGTCCGCGTCCTCGCCGTGCAGCGCCGACTCCTCGGCCGGCTCGCCGGCCTCCGCGTCAGCGGCTTCGGCCTCGTCTGGCTCGACAGCGTCCGCCGCCTCAACAATGTCGGTCTCGTCCGCGCGGGACTCGACCGCCTCGTTGGCGTCGTTCAGGTTCGGGTCAGACACGTGGCTGCTTCTTCCTGCGCTTCACAATGGGTGGAACATGCGGAAAAGGACGCCTGTCGGCGTCCCCCGCCTCCGTTGGCTCTAGCCGAAGACGAACTTGACCAGTCGCTGGAAGCCGAAGTCGATGACGGTCACCAGACCGATCATGATGACGACGAAGACGATCACAACAGTCGTGTAGGTCGTCAGCTGGTTGCGGGTCGGCCAGACGACCTTGCGCAGCTCCGCGATGATCTGGCGGTAGAAGATCGCGAGGCGGCCCAGGGGGCCCTTCTTGCCTCGCTTGCCGCCCTTGCGGGTCTTCTTGCCCGACTCTGCGGTCTCGTCATCGTCAGCATCAGGCTTGTCGATGGAGCCCACGGCGTCCGTCACGCTCTCTCACCTGATTCCGGGTCGTGGCCGCGCCGCGCCCGATGGAGCCGCACGGCAGTGCTTTTGAAGTACGTACATGCGCACACATCCTGGCGGAGGAGTGTGTAGCAGGGCCGGAGGGACTTGAACCCCCAACCGCTGGTTTTGGAGACCAGTGCTCTACCAATTGAGCTACGACCCTTTGCGTTTTCCCCAACCTACCGCATCCGACCGGGAGCACGGTGTGTGCGGATCGGCGGTGGCGGGTGAGGGCCAACGACCAGTGAGTGTACGTGCTCGGGGGCCATGCGTCGAACAGGTAACACGGGACCGGGTCTTGTCCGGACCCGCCGCCCGTCCGCCGGGCCGCTGTCCAGTCGGCGGAACGGCCGTGCCCCGGTCTCCGGAGGTCTGGGACCATGGCCCGTATGAGCGCTGCAATCCCTCCGACCGAGCGCCGGGTCTCCGCCCGAGTCGGCGCAATCTCCGAGTCCGCCACCCTCGCCGTCGACGCCAAGGCCAAGGCCCTCAAGGCCGCCGGCCGTCCGGTGATCGGCTTCGGGGCCGGCGAGCCCGACTTCCCGACGCCCGGCTACATCGTCGAGGCCGCGAGTGAGGCCTGCCACGACCCGAAGTACCACCGCTACACCCCGGCGGGCGGGCTCCCCGAGCTGAAGGCCGCCATCGTCGCCAAGACGCTGCGTGACTCCGGCTACGAGATCGACCCCGCCCAGGTCCTGGTGACCAACGGCGGCAAGCAGGCGATCTACGAGGCGTTCGCCGCGATCCTCGACCCGGGCGACGAGGTCGTGGTCCCGGCGCCTTACTGGACGACGTACCCCGAGTCGATCCGGCTGGCCGGCGGTGTCCCGGTGGAGGTCGTGACCGACGAGACCAGCGGCTACCGGGTCACCGTCGAGCAGCTGGAGGCGGCGCGCACCGAGCGTACGAAGGTCGTGCTCTTCGTCTCGCCCTCCAATCCGACGGGCGCCGTCTACAGCCGCGCCGACACCGAGGCGATCGGCCGCTGGGCGGCCGAGCACGGCCTGTGGGTCATGACGGACGAGATCTACGAGCACCTGGTCTACGGGGACGCCGAGTTCACCTCGCTCCCCGCGGTCGTGCCGGAGCTGCGCGACAAGTGCGTCGTGGTCAACGGTGTCGCCAAGACGTACGCGATGACCGGCTGGCGGGTGGGCTGGGTCGTCGGCCCCAAGGACGTGGTGAAGGCCGCGACGAACCTCCAGTCGCACGCGACGTCGAACGTGGCCAACGTCTCGCAGGCCGCCGCGATCGCCGCCCTCGACGGCGGACTGGACGCGGTGGACGAGATGCGGACCGCCTTCGACCGGCGCCGGGGCATCATCGTGCGGATGCTCAACGAGATCGAGGGCGTGGTCTGCCCGGAGCCCGAGGGCGCGTTCTACGTCTACCCCTCGGTGAAGGCGCTGCTCGGCAAGGAGATCCGGGGCAGCCGTCCGGCCAGTTCGGTCGAGCTGGCGACGCTGATCCTCGAAGAGGCCGAGGTCGCGGTCGTACCGGGTGAGGCGTTCGGTACGCCGGGTTATCTGCGCCTGTCGTACGCCCTGGGCGACGAGGACCTGGTGGAGGGGGCGGCCCGGCTCCAGAAGCTGCTGGCCGAGGCCCGCGACTGACGCCCGGCTGCCCCCGGCAGCCGTGTGACCGGAAGAACACGGGCCCCTGGACGCGCTGTCCAGGGGCCCGTTCTTGCGTTCGGGCAAGACCCCGAAGGGGGAAAGGGGGTCCCGGAGTCCGCCCGCGTACGGCAAGATCCCTGGATGGAGAACGTTTCCGGCCCCCCGCGCCATCCGCACGACGACCGCGCCACCCGCGACCTCCGTCTGCTGCCCAAGGCCCATCTGCATCTGCACTTCACCGGTTCGATGCGCCCCACGACCCTGCTGGAGCTCGCCGACAAGTACGGCGTCCATCTGCCCGAGGCGCTCACCGGCGGTGAGCCGCCCGAACTGCGGGCGACCGACGAGCGGGGCTGGTTCCGCTTCCAGCGGCTCTACGACATCGCCCGGTCCTGTCTGCGCTCCCCCGAGGACATCCAGCGGCTGGTGCGCGAGGCCGCCGAGGAGGACGTACGGGACGGCTCCGGGTGGCTGGAGATCCAGGTCGACCCCACCTCGTACGCCCCGCTGCTGGGCGGGCTGATCCCGGCACTGGAGATCATCCTGGACGCCGTGGACGCGGCGGCCCGGGACACCGGGCTCGGGATGCGGGTGGTGGTGGCCGCGAACCGGATGAAGCACCCGCTGGACGCCCGCACCCTGGCACGGCTCGCGGTGCGGTACGCGGACCGGGGGGTCGTCGGGTTCGGCCTGTCGAACGACGAACGCCGGGGCATGGCACGGGACTTCGACCGGGCCTTCGCCATCGCCCGGGAGGGCGGGCTGCTGGCGGCGCCGCACGGCGGTGAGCTGAGCGGGCCCTCGTCCGTACGGGACTGCCTGGACGATCTGCGCGCGACCCGGGTCGGGCACGGCGTACGGGCGGCCGAGGACCCCCGGCTGCTGCGCAAGCTGGCCGAGCGGGGGGTGACCTGCGAGGTGTGCCCGGCGTCGAACGTGGCGCTGGGCGTCTACGAGAAGCCCGCCGACGTACCGCTGCGCACGCTGTTCGACGCCGGGGTGCCGATGGCGCTGGGCGCGGACGACCCGCTGCTGTTCGGCGACCGGCTGGCGGCGCAGTACGAACTGGCGCGCAAGTACCACGGGTTCACGGACGCCGAACTGGCCGAGCTGGCGCGGCAGTCGGTACGGGGCTCGGCGGCGCCGGACGGCACGCGGGACAAGCTGCTGGCGGGGATCGACGGCTGGCTGGAGGACTGACGCGGGGCCGGGTGCCTGGGCCCGGGTGCGGCGCGGGCGGGGTGCGGGGCGGGGCGTGCGGTCGGGGCGCGTCGTGGGCCGGTCAGCGGCTTCAGAGACTGACGCCGACCGTCACCGGCTCGTTGACCAGGGTGATCCCGAACGCGTCACGCACCCCGGCGACCACCTCCCGGGCGAGCGCGAGCAGGTCCTCGGTGGTGGCGTCGCCCCGGTTGGTCAGGGCCAGCGTGTGCTTGGTGGAGATACGGGCCCGGCCCGTGCCGTACCCCTTGGTGAAGCCCGCGCGGTCGATCAGCCACGCCGCCGACGTCTTCACGCGCCCCTCCCCCGCCGGGTAGGCGGGCGGGGTGACGTCCGGGCCCAGCCGCCGCGCCGCGCGGGCGAGGAAGGCCGCGTACCCCTCGTCGTCCAGGATCGGGTTGGTGAAGAAGGAGCCGGCCGACCAGGTGTCGTGGTCCGCCGGGTCGAGCACCATGCCCTTGCCCGCGCGCAGGCCGAGGACGGTCCGGCGGGCGTCGGCCAGCGGGACCCGGTCACCCGGTTCGACGCCGAGGGCGCGGGCCGTCTCGGCGTACTTGACGGGGGCGGACAGCCCGCCCGCGTCCTCCAGCGCGAAGCGCACGCGCAGGACGACATGGCGCTCGGGGTGCTCCTTGAAGGCGCTGTGCCGGTAGGAGAACCGGCAGTCGGCGTTGCCGAGGGTCAGGATCTCGCCGGTGACACGGTCGAGGGCGACGACCTCCGTGAGGGTGCTGGACACCTCCTGGCCGTACGCGCCGACGTTCTGGATCGGGGTGGCGCCGGCCGAGCCGGGGATGCCGGCCAGGCACTCGACGCCCGCGAGGCCCGCCTCGACGGTACGGGTGACGGCGTCGGTCCAGGTCTCGCCGGCGGCCAGTTCCAGCGCCGTACCGGCCAGGTCGACGCCACGGGTGGCGATCCGCAGGGCGGTGCCCTCGAAGCCCTTGTCGCCGATGACCAGATTGCTGCCGCCGCCGATGATCAGGAGCGGGGTGCCCGCGTCGTCCGCCGCGCGTACGGCCGCGACGACCTCGTCGTCGGTGGTCGCGGTGATCAGCCGGGTGGCGGGGCCGCCGAGGCGGAAGGTGGTCAGGGGGGCGAGGGGGGCGTCGTGGAGTTCCTGCACGGGACAAGACTACGGTCCGGTGCGGGGACGAATCGTCTCCGCACCGGACCGTGCCGTTCAGGGGTTGTCCGGGGTCGTCCGGGCGCCGCCGGGCGTGGGGGCGCCGGGGCGTCAGGGCCTGAGGCGTCCGGCCGGGGCGTCGGGCCGAGGCGTCAGGCCAGCTGGACGACGGCGCGGGACATGCCCAGCACCTTCTTGCCGTCGCTGGTCACGGTCAGGTCCACGCGGACCCGGTTCTCGTCCAGCTTGTCGCCGACCTTCCCGGTCACCTCGATCACCGCGCCGATGCCGTCGTCGGGCACCACGACCGGCCGGGTGAAGCGGACGCCGTACTCGACCACGGCCCCCGGGTCGCCGACCCAGTCGGTCACCACCCGGACCGCCGAGGCCATCGTGAACATGCCGTGCGCGATGACGTCGGGCAGCCCGACCCCGACGGCGAACTTCTCGTTCCAGTGGATCGGGTTGAAGTCGCCGGACGCGCCCGCGTAGCGCACCAGGGTGTCGCGGGTCACCGGGAAGGCGGCGGCGGGCAGCTCCGTACCGACCTCGACGTCGTCGTAGGCGATGTTCGTGGCCATCGGTGTCACTCCCCCTCGGCGGCGCGCGCCACCAGCTTGGTCCACGCGGTCACGACGTGCTCGCCCGCCTCGTCACGCACCTCGCCGCGCACGTCGAGGATGTCGTTGCCCGCCATCGTCCTGACCGACTCGATGGTCGAGGTGACGGTCAGCCGGTCGCCCGCCCGGACGGGCCGGGTGTACGTGAACCTCTGGTCGCCGTGGACGACCCGGCTGTAGTCGAGCCCGAGCTGCGGATCGGCGATGACCTCGCGGGCGGCCTTGAAGGTGATGGCGAACACGAAGGTCGGCGGAGCGATCACGTCGAGGTGGCCGAACGCCTTCGCCGCGTCGGGGTCGGTGTACGCGGGACTGGCGTCACCCACCGCCTCGGCGAATTCGCGGATCTTCTCCCGGCCGACCTCGTACGGCTCGGTGGGTGGATAGCTCCGTCCGACGAAGGACTGGTCGAGCGCCATGGACGCGTTCCCTCCTGATGAGATGGCCCTGATGAATGGTGCACAACTATGGATCGGGCACGTCAAACGACACGAGGCCGCCCCCCGTTAAGGGGACGGCCTCGGGTGCGAGCCTGGGTCAGCGCGTTTCGCGGTGAGCCGTGTGCGAGTTGCAACGAGGGCAGTGCTTCTTCATCTCAAGACGGTCCGGGTTGTTGCGCCGGTTCTTCTTGGTGATGTAGTTCCGCTCCTTGCACTCCACGCAGGCCAGCGTGATCTTCGGGCGGACGTCGGTGGCAGCCACGTGAGTGCTCCTGGACAGATTGACGGGTTAACGCATAAAAGAGTAGCCGATCGAAGGATCGCCCCTACCATCGGCTACCGTGTGTAGCGGTGACCGGACTTGAACCGGTGACACAGCGATTATGAGCCGCTTGCTCTACCGACTGAGCTACACCGCTGCGATGCCGGATCTCCTCGCCCGGAGGCGAGGAGCGCCGTACATCTGAGCCCCAATACGGAATCGAACCGTAGACCTTCTCCTTACCATGGAGACGCTCTACCGACTGAGCTATTGGGGCGAGCGATGAAGACATTACACGCTCCTTCGCCGATCGCCCAAATCCGTTTCCCGGTCCCTCGTCCGTCTCTCGTCACACCCGTCCCTCCCGTTTCGGGAGCCCGTCGAGGCGCTCGTCGTGCCGCGCCCGCGCACGGCTCCGGGCACCGCCCGCGCACCGCTTCGATGCCGCTTCGATGCCGCTTCCGTGCCGCTCCGGCGCCGCTCCGGGGATCGCCCCTGCACCACGGGGAGCCACGCCGGTATGACTATTCGCTTCCTCCTCGAAGGCCGCCCCGGGCGGCTCTAGGCTCGGTCCGCGCCGTGTGTTCACGCACGTCAGAGCCCTCGGTCGGAGCCCCCGGCCCGGTCCGGAAGCCCGCCCCACCCACCAGCACGGAGCCCGATGCCCGACAGCCAGCCTCAGCCGGGACCGCCGCACGGCGCCACGGCCAACGCCACGGCGCTCCTGCTGCGCGGGGCCCGGCTCACCGACGGCCGCGTCGTGGACGTCCGGCTGAGCGGCGGCCGAATCGAGGCGGTGGGCACCGCCGGCAGTCTCGCCGCGCCCGGGGCGTGCGTGGACCTCGACGGGCACCTGCTGCTGCCCGCCCCCGCCGAACCGCACGCGCACGGCGACACCGCGCTCAGCGCCGTCGCCCCGGACAGGCCCGTCTCGTACGACCCCGACGACGTCCAGCGCCGCGCCACGGAGGCCGCGCTGCTCCAGGTCGGGCACGGGGCGACGACGCTGCGCACGCACGTACGGATCGGCGACGCGCAGGAGTTGGAGCCCATGGCGGCGGTACTGCGGGCCCGGCGGTCGCTGCGCGGGCTCGGTGATCTGTCGGTGGTGGCCGTGCCGCGCCTGCTGACCGGGGTGGCGGGCGCCGACGGGCTGGCGATGCTGCGGGACGCGGTGAAGATGGGCGCGGGCGTGGTGGGCGGCTGTCCGGACCTGGACCCCGACCCGGCCGGGTACACGGAGGCGGTGCTGACCGTCGCCGCCGAGCACGGGTGTCCCGTCGACCTCCATACGGACGGCGGCGATCCGGCCCGGCTCGCGCGGCTCGCCACGATGGCCGGCGGGCTGCGGCCCGGTGTCGCGATCGGGCCCTGCGCGGGTCTGTCCCGGCTGGCGGCGGACGTGGCGGGGCGGGCGGCCGACGGGCTGGCCGCTGCGGGGGTCACGGTCGTCTGTCTGCCCCAGGGCGGCTGCGGCGGGGCGCGGGAGCGGGGCGTGGCTCCGGTGCGGCTGCTGCGGGCGGCCGGGGTGCGGGTGGCGGCCGGCAGCGGCGCCGTGCGGGACGTGGCCAATCCGGTGGGGCGCGGGGACCCCCTGGAGGCGGCGTATCTGCTCGCGTCCCAAGGAGGACTGCGGGCGGCGGAGGCGTACGGGACGGTGAGCACGGCCGCGCGGGAGGTCATGGGACTGCCGGAGGTACGGGTGGAGGCGGGCTTCCCGGCCGAGCTGCTCGCGGTGCGCGGGGACCGGCTGGAGGGGGTGCTGTCGCTCGCGTACAGCAGGATCGTCATTCACCGGGGCCGGGTGGTGGCGCGGACGAACGCGGTGCGGGAGTACCGCGACTCGGCGGTGGCCGTGGCGCCCGACCTGCCGAGGCAGGGACGCCAGGGGCGGCCGGAGGGCGGGCCGTGACCGGCGCGGCCGGTGGGGACGGCGACCTCTGTAGGAGGTGGTGCGCGCGCGGGGAGCGGTGGCGTGTGCGCGTGGACGGCCCGTCGGACGTACGGTCGTGACCATGCGAATTGCCATCGCCGGAGGACATGGTCAGATCGCGCTGCGGCTGGAGCGGTTGCTCGCCGCGCGCGAACACGGGGTCGCGGGCATCGTCCGCAAGGCCGAACAGGAGCGGGAACTGCGGGAGGCGGGCGCCGAACCGGTGGTGCTCGACCTGGAGTCGGCCTCGGTCGACGAGACCGCCGCCGTCCTGGAGGGCGCGGACGTGGTGGTCTTCGCCGCCTGGGCGGGGCCTGGCAGCTCCGTGGAGCGCAAGGACACCGTCGACCGGGGTGCGGCGGTGCTGCTGGCCGACGCGGCGCTGCGGGCGGGCGTACGGCGCTACGTGATCGTCTCGTCCATGGGCGCCGACGCGTCCCACGAGGGCGACGACGTCTTCGACCACTATCTGCGGGCGAAGGGCGCGGCGGACGCGTACGTGCTGTCGCTGCCGGGGCTGGAGGCGACGGTGCTGCGGCCGGGGATGCTCACCAACGACGCGGGGACGGGCCTGGTGAACCTGGCGCCGTCCACGGGCCGTGGTCCGGTGCCGCGCGACGATGTGGCCGCGACCCTGGCGGAGTTGGTGGAGTCGCCGTCGGCGGCGGGGCTGACGCTTGAGCTGATCAGCGGGGCCGTGCCGGTCGGTGAGGCGGTGCGGGCCGTCGCTCCGCCGTCCCACTGACGGGTACGAAACAGCCCCCGGTCCGCTTCTCGCGGGCCGGGGGCCGTTACTTCCGTGTGGCGGCGCCAGGATTCGAACCTGGGAAGGCTAAGCCGGCGGATTTACAGTCCGCTCCCATTGGCCACTCGGGCACACCGCCATGGGATGTCGTGGTGGGACCGGCGCGTTGAGCCCCGCTCCCTGGCGACGACGTAAACGATACCCGATGCGCGGGGGTGCTCCGCCACCGGATTGAACCGGCCGGGAGCAGGCGCGGATCGCTAGGCTTCGCACCGGCGGGCGGCGGTCCGGCCGTGCTTTCGGCACCGGTCGCGGCGCACGTCGCGGCACTCTTTTCCACAACCCGATCCAAGGAGCCACAGGACATGGCCGACTCCAGTTTCGACATCGTCTCGAAGGTCGAGCGGCAGGAGGTCGACAACGCCCTCAACCAGACCGCGAAGGAGGTCTCCCAGCGGTACGACTTCAAGAACGTCGGAGCCTCGATCGCCTGGTCCGGCGAGAAGATCGTGATGCAGGCCAACTCCGAGGAGCGCGTCAAGGCGATCCTCGACGTCTTCCAGTCCAAGCTGATCAAGCGGGGCATCTCGCTGAAGGCGCTGGACGCGGGCGAGCCGCAGCAGTCCGGCAAGGAGTACAAGATCTTCGCCTCCATCGAGGAGGGCATCTCCCAGGAGAACGCCAAGAAGGTCGCCAAGATCATCCGCGATGAGGGCCCGAAGGGCGTCAAGGCGCTCGTACAGGGCGACGAACTGCGCGTCAGCTCGAAGAGCCGGGACGATCTCCAGGCCGTGCAGGCGCTGTTGAAGGGGCAGGACTTCGACTTCGCGCTCCAGTACGTGAACTACCGCTGACCGACCGGTCCGGCGCGCACGGGCGTTGCCGGGCCGCACGGCGGAGCGTGCCCGTCGGGGCACGGACGGGGGCCGGCCGGCCGGGGCGCACCCGGCGGCGGCCCTCGTCGTGCCGACGGGCGGCCCCCGCGGGCCGGGCTCGGCGCCCGGCGGCGGCCCGTCCGGGGTTCAGCGGGAGCGGGAGTGGCCGAAGAGGATGCGGTAGACGATCAGCAGGACCAGGGCGCCGGCGATGGCGGCGGCCCAGGTGGCGGCGTCGTAGAAGTCGTTGGAGATCGGGCGGTCCAGCCAGCGGGACGACATCCAGCCGCCGATGAAGGCGCCCGCGATGCCGATCAGGGTGGTGCCGACGAGGCCGCCCGGGTCGCGGCCGGGCAGCAGGATCTTGGCGACGACTCCGGCGAGGAGTCCGAGGACGAGCCAGCCGATCAGGGACATGGCGTGGACCTGCCTTTCGTGCGGTGTCCTCGGTAAGGACGCCGACGGGCCGGGCCGCGGTTGCGGGAGCTGTTCCGTGCGGTTCCGGCGGCGTTCCGGGGCGTACGGCACGTCGGGCTCGCGCCCCGCGCCGTACGCCCCCGATGGGGTCACCAGCCCGCGAACGCCTCGTCAGTACGGACGATCTCGCGGCCGAAGGGCAGCAGCGACACCGGGATCAGCTTGAAGTTGGCGAGGCCGAGCGGAATACCGATGATCGTCACGCAGAGCGCGATCCCGGTGAAGATGTGACCGAGGGCGAGCCACCAGCCCGCCAGGATCAGCCACAGGACGTTGCCGACGAACGACGGCGAGCCCGCGTCGCGCTTCTCGACCGTCGTGTAGCCGAACGGCCACAGCGCGTAGACGGCGATCCGGAAGGCCGCGAGGCCGAAGGGGATGCCGATGATCGTGACGCACAGCAGCAGTCCGGCGAACACGTAACCGAGGAACAGCCAGAAGCCGCTCAGGACGAGCCAGATGATGTTGAGGATTGTCTTCATGGACGGCCACCTGCCATCTGCTCTAGTCGGGCGATGCGCTCCGCCGTCGGCGGATGCGTGGAGAACATTCTCGACACCCCCTGCCCCGGACGGAACGGGTTGACGATCATCAGATGACTCGCCGTCTCGATCCGTGGCTCCGGCGGCAACGGCAGCTGTTTGGTGCCGGTTTCGAGTTTGCGCAGGGCGCTGGCCAGGGCCAGCGGGTCGCCCGTGAGCTGGGCGCTCGACGCGTCCGCCTCGTACTCCCGCGAACGGCTCACGGCCAGCTGGATCACCGACGCGGCCAGCGGACCGAGCACCATCACCAGCAGCAGCCCGACGATGCCGGGGCCCTCGTCGTCGTCCGAGCGGCCGATGGGCACCAGCCAGGCGAAGTTCACCAGGAACATCACGACCGAGGCGAGGGCTCCGGCGACCGAGGAGATCAGGATGTCGCGGTTGTGGACATGGCTCAGTTCGTGGCCGAGGACGCCGCGCAGCTCCCGTTCGTCCAGGAGCTGGAGGATTCCGTCCGTGCAACAGACGGCGGCGTTGCGGGCGTTGCGGCCGGTGGCGAAGGCGTTGGGGGCCCGGGTCGGTGAGATGTAGAGCCGGGGCATGGGACGGCGCGCGGTGGTGGAGAGCTCGCGGACGACTCGGTAGAGCTCCGGTGCCTCGAACTCGCTGACCGGGCGGGCCCGCATGGCGCGCAGCGCGAGTCTGTCGCTGTTCCAGTACGCGTAGGCGTTGGTGGCGAGCGCGACGACGACCGCGACGATCAGCCCCGTCCGGCCGAAGAGGCCGCCGATGACGATGATGAGGGCGGACAGTCCCCCGAGGAGTGCGGCGGTCCTCAACCCGTTGTGCCGGCGGTGCACGGAACGCCCTCCAAATCGTGCGGCAGGGGAACCCTCTGCGTGACGCTGCTCCACCTCCAGTGGACCCTTCCTCACTGGTCAACGCCAGGCGGGGGTCACGGGTTCCCCGGCGGGCCCGTGCGGGGGCGTACGCCGTACGGGTGGCGGGGCGGGCGGGGGAGGCGGGGCGCCGGGGCGGCGGCTCCCTCAGAAGAGGCTCTCGGTCGCCAGGCGGAGGACCAGCTGGGGGGCTCCGGACAGGGCGACTGCCGCGGCGGCCGTCAGGGCGACGGCGGCGAGGACGGGGGCGGGGGCGGGGCGGACCGCGAGGGGCCCGGCGGGGGCCGGGGCGTCGGCCGCCCGCGCGGCCCCGGGGGTCTCGGGGGCCTGGAAGAGCGTCGCCGTCCAACGGAGGTAGTAGAAGAGCGCGACGACGACGTTGACGGCCATCACGACGGCCAGCCACCCGAGCCCGGCGTCGACGGCCGAGGAGAAGACGGTGACCTTCGCGAAGAGGCCGATGACACCGGGCGGCAGTCCGGCCAGGCAGAGCAGGAAGAAGCCCAGGGCGAGCGCGGTGAGGGGGCGCCGGGAGGCGAGGCCCCGGTAGTCCGCGAGACGGTTCAGGGGCTTCGTACGGGCGACCACGGCCGCGACGGCGAACGCGCCGAGGTTCACGACGGCGTACATCAGGGCGTACGCGACGGTGGAGCCGATCCGGTCCGTGCCGGCGTACGCCGCAGCCGCGATCGGCACCAGGAGGTAGCCGGCCTGGGCGACGGACGACCAGGCGAGGAGGCGTACGGCGCTGTACGCGCGCGTGGGCGACTGGCGGAGCGCGGCGACGTTGCCGACGGTCATGGTGAGGGCGGCGAGGACGGCGAGGAGCGGGCCCCAGACGTCGGAGTGGCCGGGGAAGGCGACGACCGTCACCAGGATGAGGCCGGAGAAGCCGACGGCCTTGCCGACGACGGAGAGGTACGCGGCGATGGGCAGGGGCGCGCCGACGTACGTGTCGGGGACCCAGAAGTGGAAGGGCGCGGCGGCGGTCTTGAAGGCGAAGCCGACGAGGGTCAGGGCGACGCCCGCCGAGGCCAGGGTGCCGAGCTGTCCGGGGACGGAGTCGAGGCGGTCCGCGATCTCGGTGAGATGCAGGGTGCCGGTGGCGGCGTACACGAAGCTGACGCCGAGCAGCATGACGGCGGTGGCCGTCACGGACGACAGGAAGAACTTCAGGGCGGCCTCGGAGGAGAGGCGGTCGCCGCGTTTGAGGCCGACGAGGGCGAAGGCGGGGAGGGTGGCGACCTCAAGGGCGACGACGAGGGTGGCGAGGTCGCGGGCGGCGGGCAGGAGGGCGGCTCCGGCGGCCGAGGAGAGCAGCAGGAACCAGAACTCGCCCGGGGGGAGCTTGGTGGTGCCGCTGGTGCCTCCGGCACGGGCTCCGGCGTCGGCACGGGCGCCCGCGCCGGCGCGGGTTTCGGCTTCGGCGGCCCCGGTCGCTGCGGTCCCGGCGGCCACGCCGGTCTCGCCGGCCTCGCCGACCTCGGTGACGGAGAGCAGCGCGGTGAGCAGCGCGCCGCCGAGGACCAGGAGCTGGATGGCGAGCGTGAAGTGGTCGGCGGTGTAGCTGCACACGCCGGGGTCGGCAGTGAGGCAGAAGGTGGACCGGTCGCCGGAGCGCAGCGGGAGGAGCAGCAGGAGCGCGGCGGCGAGTCCGGCCACGGAGACGGCGCCGAGCAGCGGCTTGCGGCGTCCGGGCAGGAACAGGTCGGCGACCAGGACGATCAGCGCGACGGCGGCGGTGAGGGCCGGGGGCGCGAGGGCGAGCCAGTCGACGGACTGGACCAGGCTGGCGGCGCCGTCGGTGGCGCCCTGGGCAGCGGCCATGATCACGACGTGCCTCCTGCGAGAAGCTTCTGCACGGCCGGGTCGGTGAGGCCGAGGAGGACGGCGGGCCAGAGTCCGGCGAGGACGGTGAGGGCGACGAGCGGGGTCCAGGCGGCGAGTTCGTAGCCGTGGACGTCGGCGAGTTCGGGCATCGGGCCGGCCGCTTCCGCGCCCGCCGGCCGGGTGGTGGCGCCCATGCAGACGCGCCGGACCACGATCAGCAGATACGCGGCGGTGAGCAGCGTGCCGAGGCAGGCGATCGCGGTGAAGGTGAGGAAGGCGGGGCGGCTGAGGCCGGGGGCGGGGTCGAAGGCGCCGAACATGGCGAGCATCTCGCCCCAGAATCCGGCGAGGCCGGGCAGGCCGAGCGAGGCGACGGCGGCGAAGGCGAGCAGCCCGCCGAGGCGCGGTGCCCGGCCGTAGAGCGCGGCGCCGGTGGCGCCGGCGAGGGTGTCGAGGTCGGCCGTGCCGTACCGGTCCTTGAGGGCTCCGACGAGGAAGAACAGCAGGCCGGTGATGAGTCCGTGGGCGACGTTGGCGAAGAGCGCGCCGTTGACGCCGGTGGGTGTCATGGACGCGATGCCGAGCAGGACGAAGCCCATGTGGCCGACGGAGGAGTACGCGATGAGGCGTTTGAGGTCGCCGCCCGCGCCGCGCCGGGCGAGGGCGAGGCAGGCCAGGGAGCCGTAGATGATGCCGACGACGGCGAACGCGGCGAGGTAGGGCGCGAAGGTCCGCATGCCGTCGGGGGCGATCGGCAGGACGATACGGACGAAACCGTACGTACCCATTTTGAGCATGACCCCGGCGAGGAGCACCGAGCCGACGGTCGGGGCGGCGGTGTGGGCGTCGGGGAGCCAGCTGTGCAGCGGCCACATCGGGGTCTTGACCGCGAGCCCGATCCCGATCGCCAGAACGGCGGTGACCTGCACGGACCTGCTCAGTCCGGAGCCGTTGTCAGTGGCGAGTGCCACCATGTCGAACGTGCCCGCGTGCAGCCCGACGAGCAGCAGGCCGAGCAGCATGACCACGGAGCCGAGCAGCGTGTAGAGGATGAACTTCCAGGCGGCGGCCTGCCGCTGGGCACCGCCCCAGCGGGCGATGAGGAAGTACATGGGGACGAGGACGATCTCGAAGGCGAGGAAGAAGAGCAGCAGGTCGAGGACGGCGAAGGTGGCGAGGGTGCCGCATTCGAGGAGGAGCAGCAGGGCGACGAACGCCTTCGGGGACGGGCCCGTCGGTGGCTTGTAGTAGCTGTGGAGCGCGCAGAGGAAGGTCAGCAGCGCGGTCAGGACCAGGAGGGGGAGGGAGATGCCGTCGATGCCGAGGTGGACGCGCACGTCGAGTGCGGGGATCCAGCTGATGTCGGTCGTGGCCTGGATCCTGGACGGCTGGTCGTGGTCGAAGCCGAGAGCGAGGACGATCGCGGCGGCGAGGATCACGCCGGTCGTGGTCACGCCGTGGCGCAGTACGGCCTGGTCGGGGCCGGTGCCGCGGAGTCCGGGCGGGGCGGGCAGCAGGGCCGCGGCCGCGCCCAGCAGGGGGGCGGCGAGGGTGAACGCGAGAAGGAACTGCATCACGGACGGGCTGATATCGATCACGGCTCACGCTCCGGCGGCGACGAGGACGGCGGCGATCGCCAGGACGACCGATCCGGCGAGCAGGGCGCCCAGGTAGGTCTGCACGTTGCCGGTCTGGGCGGCGCGTACGGCGGTGCCGAGCCAGCGGGTGCCGGTGCCCGCACCGCGTACGTAGGTGTCGACGACCTCGCGGTCGAGGAAGCGGACCAGCGAGGCCGCGCCCTGGACCGGGCGTTGGAACAGGACGCGGTAGACGGCGTCCAGGTGGAAGCCGGCGGCGGCGTGCGGGTGGAGCCGGCCGAGCAGGAGCCGGCCGGGGTCGGCGGGGTCGGGGGCCGAGGCGATGTCGCCGTAGGCGGGGGTGTGGCTGGTGATGGCCTCGGCCTCGGTGAGGGCGGGTTCGGCGTCGGGGTGCGCGGCGACGGCGCCCAGCGGGGTGCGGGCGGCCAGGGCCGTGGTGTGGGTCCAGGCCCCGTAGGTGACCAGCGCGCCGACGAGGGCGACGCCCGTGCCGAGGACGGCGGTGGTGACGGTCGGGGCGAGGCTGTCGGCGTCCAGCCAGGGGGCGATGACGCCGACGGTGAGGCCGAAGGTGAGGGAGGGGACGGCGAGCACCCACAGGACGGTGTTCATCGACAGCGGCTGCCTGCCGTGGTCGGCCGCCTCGGCGCCGCGGCCCCGGAAGGCGAGGAGCCACAGGCGCGTCGCGTAGGCGGCGGTGAGGAGGGCGGTGAGCAGACCGGCCACGAGGACGGTCCAGCCCGCGGCGGCCGGGGCGGTGCCGGAGGAGCCGAGCGCGGTGTGTTCGGCGGCGACGAGGACGGCTTCCTTGGAGAAGAAGCCGGCGAAGGGCGGGATGGCGGCGAGCGCGAGCAGCGCGATCGTCATCGTCCAGTAGGCGTCGGGGACGCGCTTGGTGAGGCCGCCCATGCGGGACATGGCGGCGAGCGAGTTGGTGCCGGCGGCGTGGATGATCACGCCGGCGCCGAGGAAGAGGAGCGCCTTGAAGGCACCGTGCGCGATGAGGTGGAAGACGGCCGCGCCCCGGTCGCCGACGGCCAGCGCGCCGGTCATGTAGCCGAGTTGGCCGATGGTCGAGTAGGCGAGGACGCGTTTGATGTCGTCCTGCGCGAGGGCGGCGAGCCCGGAGCCGACCATGGTGATCGCGGCCAGCACGGCGAGGACGACGAGGGCCGCCGAGGAGGCGGCGAAGACGGGGAGGAGACGGGCCACGAAGTAGACACCGGCGGCGACCATCGTCGCGGCGTGGATCAGCGCGGAGACGGGGGTGGGGCCGGCCATCGCGTCGGGCAGCCAGGTGTGCAGCGGGAACTGGGCCGACTTGCCCGCGACTCCGGCGATCAGCAGCAGCGCGATCAGGGTGGGGTGGTCGAGCCCGTGGTCGGCGACGGACCGCAGGACGCCGGTGATCCGGAACGTGCCGGTGTCGACGGCGAGCGCGAACAGGCCGAGCAGGAAGGGGACATCGCCGAGTTTGGTGACGAGGAACGCCTTCAGTGAGGCGGCGCGCGCCTCGGGTGTCTCCCAGTAGTGCCCGACGAGGAAGTACGAGCAGATGCCCATGATCTCCCAGCCGACCAGGAGCACCATCAGGTCGCCGGAGTAGACGACGAGCAGCATCGCGGAGGTGAAGAGGGAGACGAGCGCGGCGTACGAGGGGTAGCGCGGGTCGTCCCGCAGATAGCCCGTCGAATAGATCTGCACGCAGGTCGCGACGACGCCGACGAGGATCGCGACGAGGGCGGCGAAGCCGTCGATGTGCAGGGCGAGGTCGATCGGCACGGAGCCGGTGGGGGTGAGCCGGGTGGCGGCGTCGACCGGGGAACGGGGGCCGTCGGCCCCGCCGTCGAGGCCCACGGCGACGAGTACGGCGAGTACGGCGGAGGCGAGGGGTGGCAGTACGGCGAGCGGCCGGACGAATCCGGGGGCCGTGCGGCCGAGGAGCAGTCCGGCGACCGCGCCGAGGAACGGCAGCAGCGGGACGAGGATGGCGAGGGTGGTCGTGGTCACGCGGTGGCCTCAGCCTTCTGTGCCCGGACGTCGGCCTCGGCGGCGGCGACCGCTGCGACGGCGGCCTCGTCGGTGGCGTCGTTCTCGACGCTGTCGCGGAGCCGGTCGATGTCCGAGGTGCCCCGGTTGCGGTACACCATCAGGACGATCGCCAGGCCGATGCCGATCTCGGCGGCGGCGACGGCGATCACGAAGAGGGTGAGGGCCTGCCCGGCGTGCAGGGTGTCGCGCAGCCAGACGTCGAAGGCGACGAGGTTGAGGTTGACGGCGTTGAGCATCAGCTCGACGGACATCAGGACGAGGATCGCGTTGCGGCGGGCGAGGACCCCGTACAGGCCGGTGCAGAACAGCAGCGCCGCCAGGACGGCGGGATAGGCGAGATGCATCAGCGCTGCTCCTTGCCGCGCGGGCCGCGGGTGCCGCCGGGCGTGCGGGGGGCGTCGTTGTGACGGGCGGCGGTGGGTGTGCGCGCGGCGTCGTTCTTGCGGGAGAGGACGATGGCGCCGATGAGCGCGGCGAGCAGCAGGACGGAGAGCGCTTCGAAGGGCAGGACCCAGTGCCGGAAGAGGAACTGGCCGGAGACCTCGGTGGATCCCTGGGCGGGGCCGTCGAGGTCGATCCAGGTCGTACGGAACGCGTCGACGACCACCCACACCAGGGCGACGGCGGCGGTGAGTGCCACGGCGAGCGCGATCCACCGGTGTTCGGAGTCGGCGTCCGGGGAGTGGCCGATGGGGGCCTTGGTGAGCATCAGCCCGAAGAGGAGGAGGACGACGACGGAGCCGACGTAGATCAGGACCTGCACCCAGGCGATGAACTCGGCGGTCAGCAGCAGGTATTCGACGGCCAGGCCGCCGAGTGCGACGACGAGCCAGAGCGCGGCGTGGACCAGTTGCCGGGTGGTGACGGTGATGACGGCGGCGCCGAGGGTGACGAGGCCGACGAGGAGGAAGGCGATTTCGACGCCGGTCGGGGAGAGGAAGCCGGGGTCGGCCGCGAGGGGGGTCACTCGCCGTCCTCCCGTTCGGGTGACGCGGGGGGCGTGGAGGGCGCGGGGCGCGCGGGGGTTTCGGGCGGTACGGCCCCCAGGGCTTCCGCCGCTCGCGCGGCCTCCGCCGCTGCGGTGACGGCCGCCGCCGCGGCCAGTTTGTCGGCCGTCTTGCGGGCGGCGGCGATCTCCTTCGGCTCCTCGGCGCCCGGGTCGAGGGCGGGCGGGGCCGGCACGGTCCACATCCACTCGCGGAGCCGGTCGCGCTCGTGGGTGAGTTCGAGGATGTCCGTCTCGGCGTACTCGAACTCCGGTGACCAGAACAGCGCGTCGAACGGACAGACCTCGATGCAGATACCGCAGTACATGCAGAGCGAGAAGTCGATGGCGAACCGGTCGAGGACGTTACGGCTGCGCTCACGGCCGCCGGGGGCGGCGGCGGGCAGCGTCTCCTTGTGGGAGTCGATGTAGATGCACCAGTCGGGGCACTCACGGGCGCAGAGCATGCAGACCGTGCAGTTCTCCTCGAACAGTCCGATCACGCCCCGGCTGCGGGGCGGGAGTTCGGGCTGGGTGTCCGGGTACTGGGCGGTGACGGACCTGCGCGTCATCGTACGAAGGGTGACGGCCAGCCCCTTGGCCAGGCCGCTACCGGGGATCGGAGGCACTTACTGGATCACCACCTTGACGATGCCGGTGAGGGCGATCTGGGCGAGGGCGAGCGGGATGAGGACGGTCCACGCGAGCTTCTGGAGCTGGTCCTCGCGCAGCCGGGGATAGCTGACACGCAGCCAGATGACGACGAAGGCGAGGAGGAGCGTCTTGACGAGGGTCCAGAGCCAGCCGAGTTCGTCACCGCCGAACGGGCCGTGCCAGCCGCCGAGGAACAGGACGGTGGTCAGTCCGCACAGCACGACGATGCCCGCGTACTCGGCGAGCAGGAACAGCGCGAACCGCAGTCCCGTGTACTCGGTGTACGCGCCGAAGATGATCTCGGAGTCGGCGACCGGCATGTCGAAGGGCGGGCGCTGGAGTTCGGCGAGTCCGGCGACGAAGAAGACGAGCGCGCCGACGATCTGCCAGGGCACCCACCACCACTCGAAGGCGTCGAGGATCCCCGGCAGCGAGACCGTGCCCGCCGCCATCGCGACGGAGGCGGCGGTCAGGAGCATGGGCAGTTCGTACGCGAGCAGTTGGGCGGCCGTACGCAGACCGCCGAGCAGCGAGAACTTGTTGGCCGACGCCCAGCCGGCCATCAGCGAGCCCAGCACGCCGATGCCCATCACGGCGAGGACGAAGAAGATCCCCGCGTCGACGATCTCGCCGACCGCGCCCTCCTGGGGGCCGACGGGGATCGCGACGAGTACGAGGAGGTAGGGCAGCAGCGCGACGGCGGGGGCGAGTTGGAAGACCCGCCGGTCGGCGTCGGCCGGGACGATGTCCTCCTTCTGCGCGAACTTCACACCGTCGGCGACGAGTTGGGCCCACCCGTGGAAGCCGCCGACGTACATGGGCCCGAGCCGGCCCTGCATGTGGGCCATGACCTTGTGCTCGGTCTGCCCGACGACGAGCGGAAGAACGAGAAAGGCGGCGAAGACGACGGCCAGCCGAACGGCGACGTCGAGCACGTCGTTCACGCGTCTCCTCCGGGTCGGTCGTCATCGTCATCGGCACCGGGGCCGTCGGTACGGGGGCGCGGGTCCGCGTCCGGCGCGGGGCGCTCGTCCGCGGCGGGTTCCCGGCCGGGAGCCCGCTCGCGCGTGGGCGCGGCGTCGGGCCCGGTGCCGGACTCCCGGTCCGCTTCCGGACCGACGTCCGTACCGCTCGGCGCCTCGCCGGGCGCGGTCGCGGGACCGGATTCGGTGCCGGGCACCGCGCCCCCGTCGGTTCGAGGAGCTGAACCGGTCTCGGCACCCGGCTTGTTGGCGGGCGAGGGACCGGAGACCGTGCCTGGCTCGGAGCCGTCGCCCGCGACGGGGCCCGGCTCGGGACCGCTGCCCGGCGCGGTACCGGAGCCGGAACCCGGCTCCGAACCGGCATCCGGCGTGGGACCGCCCGATCCGGGCGTCGCGTCCGGCGTACGGCCGGTACCGGAGCCGGGCCTCGCATCGGGTGCGGCGCCTGGCGCCAACCCCGACGCGGCGGGACCGGCGTCCGGCTCGGGACCGGAGTTGGCTTCCGGCAAAGCATCAGGGGCGGTGCCAGGCGTCGCACCCGATGCGAGGCCGGGGGCGGAGTCGGGCGCCGAATCCGGCTGGTTGCCCGGCGCACTGTCCGGCGTCCCGGCGGGACCCGGCACCGAGTCGGGCCCGGCCTTCCGCCCGGACTCCGGATCAGGCTGCGGTGTCGGATTCGGGGGGTCGAAGGCGGGGCGGGGGTCGTGCCACGGGGCGTCGGTCGAGGGAGGGGTGGGGGGCGGGGGCTGCTGGGTCGCGGAGCCGTCCGACACGCTGCGGTTGCGGCGCGGCGGGCGCTCGCCCGTGGCGCCCGCCGTGCGCGCGGTCCGGGTCGGGCGGTCACCGGCGGCACCCGGCGTACGGGCCGGGCGCTCCCCGGCGGCGCGCGGGGTACGGGCCGGCGCCGGCGGGAGCTGGCCCTTGAGCGGGCCCCACTCGTTCGGGTCCGGGACGCCCGGCGGCAGCATCTGGCGGCGCTTGGGGCCCGTGTGCCCCGGCGCGGACTCCCCCGGTTCCTTCGCGCCCGGCCACGCCTTGGCGACCCGGGCCGCGAGGACGAAGTCCTTGCGCAGCGGGTGGCCTTCGAAGTTCTCGGGGAGCAACAGGGGCACCAGGTTGGGGTGGTCGGTGAAGGTGACGCCGAACATCTCGTGCGTCTCGCGCTCGTGCCAGCCCGCGCCCGCGTAGATCCCGAGCGCCGTGGGCAGTTCGGGGGCCTCGTGCGGGACGGTCGTCCGTACCAGCAGGCGCCGTACGGAGCCGGGTGCGACCGAGACGACGTGCGCGGCGACGCGGAAGCCGGTGCCCGGTTCGTCGACGGCGCTCAGCCAGTCGAAGTAGCCGCATCCCAGCGCGGACCGGGCCGTTTCGAGCGCGGTGAGCCAGGAGGCGGCGGGGACGTCGACCGTCAGGAGGTCGTACGCGCGTTCCGCCGTGGCGTCCGCGCCGAAGAGTGCGGTGACGCCGTCCGGAAGGCTGTCGTACGCGTCCGGGGCGGCGGTGCCGTCCGTCATCAGGTCGTCTCTCCCGGTGTCGGCGGGGCCGTGACCAGTCCGCTGCGCAGGGCGCCCGGACCGGGCCGGTGGCCCCCGGAGCCGTAACGCTCCCCCAGCGACTCGCGCGAGATCTTCTCCTGGAGCTTGAGGATGCCCTGGAGCAGGGCTTCGGGGCGGGGCGGGCAGCCCGGTACGTAGACGTCGACCGGGATGATCTGGTCGACGCCCTTCGTGACGGAGTACGAGTCCCAGTACGGGCCACCGCAGTTGGAGCAGGCGCCGAAGGAGATGACGTACTTGGGCTCGGGCATCTGCTCGTAGAGCCGTTTGATTGCCGGGGCCATCTTGTCGGTGACCGTGCCGGAGACGACCATCAGGTCCGCCTGGCGCGGGCCCGGCGCGAGGGGGATGACACCGAGCCGGATGAAGTCGTGCCGGGCCATCGACGCGGCGATGAACTCGATGGCGCAGCAGGCGAGTCCGAAGTTGAAGACCCAGAGGCTGTAGCGGCGGCCCCAGTTGAGGACGACCTTCATCGGCTGGGGCGCCAACCGGGAGAGTACGCCGAGGCGTTGCGGGGCCGGCAGGTCGACCGGCGCGGCGGCCGGGACCGGGCCGGGACCGGCGGCGGGGGAATCCGTGGGGGTCACGTCCATTCCAGGACGCCCTTCTTCCATGCGTAGAGCAGTCCCACGGCCAGGAAGCCGAGGAAGATGAACATCTCGACCAGCGTCGTCGCGCCGTATCCGGGAGCCGCGAAGACCGTCGCCCAGGGGAAGAGGAAGATCGAGTCGACGGCGAAGATGACGTACAGGAACGCGTAGACGTAGTACCGGACCTGGGTGTGCGCCCAGCCGTCGCCGACCGGGTCGACACCGCACTCGTAGGTGAGAAGTTTCTCCGGCGTCGGTACCACCGGCCGCAGCAGCCGGCCCGCCCCGAAGGCCACGGCGACGAAGAGCACGCCGACGGCCGCGAGCAGCCCCACCACCGAATAGCTCTGGAAGTACTCCGACGCGAGAACGGTCGGTTCCGGCACGTCCGTCACCCGCCCCTCGTTCCGCCGATCGCTGTTGCCGCATCCCGGTCCGTGAATACCCGGTCCGAGAATCCTGGTCCGTGCGTCCCGGTCCGTGTGTCCCGGTCCGTCGATCCTCGTCCGTCGGATCCTCGGATCCTCGTCCGTGATCTGTACGGACGGGAGTCTAGGCCCTGCTAAAGGGACCGTAAGCAGTCGGTCGCACTTCAGTCACGACGGGGTCATGAACGGGGACATGACATGACGCCGCGACCAGCGGTGAAGCCGTTTCCGGGCGGGTTCGGGGGAGGGTTCGCGGGAGGCTTGCCGGGAAGCGGGGGTTATCCCCACCCCGGCTCTCCCAGCCACCCCATGGCGCCGTCCTCCTCGGCCGGGCAGGCTTGGTCGGCATGACCGCCCGTGATCTCCTCCCCGACGACGACCGGCCCCTGCCGCCGGTCCGCCTCGCCTTCGACCGGCACACCTGGAAGGAGATCGCGCATCTCCTGGCCAATCTGCCGGTCGCGCTGGCCGGCTTCTGCTACGTCATGTTCGTCGTACCGACCGGGGCGCTCCTCTCCGTCACGGTGATCGGGCTGCCCTGGCTGGCCGTGGGTCTGGCCGGGGCGCGGCTGCTCGGCAAGGCCGAACGGGCGCGGGCGCGCGCCCTGCTGGGGGTCCGGATCGACGAGCCGAGCCCGCTGCGGGGCCGGGGTCCGCGCCGGCGGCGGGAGCGCGACTCGGAGGGGTTCTTCGCCTGGTTGTGGACGGGGCTGACGGACCCGGTGGCCTGGCGGGCGCTGCTGTACGAGTTCATCCGGCTGCCCTGGGGGATCCTGACGTTCACGATCGCGCTGGTGGGCCTGTTCGTGCTGTGGCCGGTGCTGCCGTACGTCGCGCGCGGGCTGACCAACGTAGACCGGGCGCTGGTGCGCGCGCTGCTGTCGCCGTCCGACGAGCTGGAGAGCCGGATCGCGGAGCTGGAGTCGGACCGGGGCGTGGTCGTGGACACGGCCGCCGCCGATCTGCGCCGGATCGAACGCGATCTGCACGACGGGGCGCAGGCCCGGCTGGTCGCCCTGGCCATGGGGCTCGGCCTCGCGAAGGAGAAGCTGCTGAACGACCCGGAGGCGGCGGCGACCATGGTCGACGAGGCGCACGGCGAGGTGAAGCTGGCCCTCCAGGAGCTGCGTGACCTGGCGCGGGGCATCCACCCGGCCGTCCTCACCGACCGGGGCCTGGACGCCGCCCTGTCGTCCGTCGCCTCCCGCTGCACCGTGCCGGTCACGGTGGACGTCGAGCTTCCCGCGCGCCCGGCGGCGGCCATCGAGGGCATCGCGTACTTCACGGTCTCCGAGCTGCTCCAGAACGTCAGCAAGCACAGCGGGGCGCGTACGGCGGGCGTCGAGGTGTGGCGGGCGAAGGAGCGGCTGCTGATCCAGGTCACCGACGACGGGCGCGGGGGCGCGCGGCTGGACGGGGGGACGGGGATGGCCGGGCTGGCCGAGCGGCTGGGGGCGGTGGACGGGCTGTTCGTACTGGACTCGCCGGAGGGCGGTCCGACGGTCGTCACGGCCGAACTGCCGTGGCGCGAACGTGAACGTGAACGCGAGCACGGACACCCGCAGGGGCGCTCGCACGGGCACGGGCACGAGTACAAGCCCGAAGGGGCCTGATCGCGCGTACGGGGCCAGCGGAGTCGAACCGGCGCGCCGCCGCCTGCGCGAACCTGTACCGCGCGCGTACGGGGCTCAGGCCGATGACCGACGCGGCCAGGACCACGAGGCCGGACCGCGCGTAACGGGGCTCGGGCGCGTACCGGCAGGGCGCGACCGCGCGCAGGGCCGCATGCGCCCGCGTACGACCCCGTACGCGCGGGCACGACCCGCGTACAACCCCGTACGACCGCGTACGGAGGTGTGCGACGGCATACGAGTCCCGCGTGCGCCCGCTCACGAACCCCACCCGAAACCCCGCCCGAAACCGCGCCCGACGCCTCGCCCCGTACGGTGCCCCCGCCCGGCGCCCCGTACGAACCGCTCGGCCACACCCACCGAACCCCCCGACCACCGCGAAACCGCACCACCGGGGTGGGGAAAACCCCAGGGCGAAGACGGATACCGGCCTCATGGTCCGGGCGCGGCCCACCGGCCAGCATGGACAGGGACAGGACAGGAAGAACGACCACCCGCCCCCGGAACGGCAGAACGGACGACACGATGGCCACGGAGTACGGCGTACGGACAGAGCCAGGGCGCCACACCCTCCCCACGGCGCTGCGCGCCCCGTTCGCGGGCCGCATGTGGAAGGAGTTCGTCTATCTCCTCCTCAGCCTCCCGATGGGCATCCTCTTCTTCACCTATGTCGTGACGACCGTCTCGCTCAGCGCGGGGCTCCTCGTCACCTTCCTCGGCATCCCGCTCCTGGCCGGCGCCCTGCTCGGCTGCCGGGGGCTCGGCTCCGTCGAGCGCGCGAGGGCGCGGGCCCTGCTGGATCTGGACGTCGCGAGCCCGCTGCCGGTGCGGGGGGAGAAGGCCGGAGTGATGTCCTGGGTCGGCGCGGTCCTCAAGAGCGGGGTGTCCTGGCGGCATCTGCTCTACGGCTTTCTCCACCTGCCGTGGGCGCTGTTCTCCTTCGTGACCTCGGTGACCTTCGTGGTCACCAGCTGGAGCCTCTTCCTCTATCCGCTGTGGCAGTGGGTCTTCCCGGAGTATCTGAACCAGGACGGGATCACGATCTTCAGCGACGGGTCCCGGGAGTTCTACGTGGACACCCCGTTCGAGGTCGTCGTGACCAGTGCCACGGGGCTCGGCCTCGTCCTCGTCTCGCCGTGGCTGGTCCGGGCGCTGACCTGTGTGGACCGGCTGATGGTCGCCGGGCTGCTCGGCCCGTCCCGGCTGGCGACGCGCGTCTCGGAGCTGGAGTCGGACCGGGGGGTCGTGGTCGACACGGCCGCCGCCGATCTGCGCCGGATCGAACGCGATCTGCACGACGGCGCGCAGGCCCGGCTGGTCGCCCTGGCCATGGATCTGGGGCTGGCGAAGGAGAAGCTGCTGGAGGACCCGGAGGCGGCGGCGCGGATGGTAGATGAGGCGCACGGCGAGGTGAAGGTCGCGCTCCAGGAGCTGCGCGACCTGGCACGGGGCATCCACCCGGCCGTCCTCACCGACCGGGGCCTGGACGCCGCCCTGTCGTCCGTCGCCTCCCGCTGCACCGTGCCGGTCACGGTGGACGTCGAGCTTCCCGCGCGCCCGGCGGCGGCCATCGAGGGCATCGCGTACTTCACCGTCTCGGAACTCCTCCAGAACGTCAGCAAGCACGCCCGCGCCTCCCGCGCCTCGGTGGAGGTGTGGCGGACCCAGGACCGGCTGCTGCTCCAGGTCACCGACGACGGCCGGGGCGGTGCCTCCACCAGCTCGGGCAGCGGTCTGGCCGGTCTCGCGGAGCGGCTCGACGCGGTCGACGGGGTCCTGGTCGTAGACTCCCCGGCCGGCGGCCCCACGACGGTGACGGCGGAGCTGCCCTGGCGCAGGTGACGGCGGGGCCGCCGGGCCGGAGGTGCCCCCGCGGCCCCACACCGACCCCGGCAGACCCGCACCGACCCCCGCAGCCCCGCACCCGCCCCGGCACCGGCCGCACCCGCCCCGTGAAGCACGGCGCACCGGCCCCAGTCCGGTGCGCCGGATCGCGTACGTGGCTCGTGCGCGTGGCTCGTGCGCGTGGCTCGCGTACGTCGCCCGCGCGCCTCCCGCGGCGCTCCGAAAGCGTCCGCCTCCCCGATCATTTCCCGGCCGACGGCCCCACGACGGTACGCATACTGAGATGCTGGTACCGCAGGCCGGACGCGGAGCGCGGACGCAGATCGACATGGGGGCGACACGGTCGTGGAGGACAGGGTACGAGTGGTCATCGCCGAGGACTCGGTGCTCCTGAGGGAGGGCCTGACCCGGCTGCTGACCGATCTGGGGCACGACGTCGTCGCCGGTGTCGGGGACGGCGAGGCGCTGGTGAAGACCGTCGGCGACCTGGCCCGCGAGGGCGCCGCGCCCGACGTCGTGGTGGCGGACGTACGGATGCCGCCGACCCACACCGACGAGGGGGTCCGGGCCGCCGTCCAGCTGCGCAAGGACCACCCGGAGGTCGGGGTGCTGGTGCTGTCCCAGTACGTGGAGGAGCGGTACGCGACCGAGCTGCTCGCGGGCAGCAGCCGGGGTGTCGGCTATCTGCTGAAGGACCGGGTGGCGGAGGTCCGGGAGTTCGTGGACGCGGTCGTCCGGGTGGCCCGGGGCGGTACGGCGCTGGACCCCGAGGTGGTGGCGCAGCTGCTCGGCCGGAGCCGTAAGCAGGACGTGCTGGTCGGGCTGACCCCCCGGGAGCGCGAGGTGCTGGGCCTGATGGCGGAGGGCCGGACGAACTCGGCGATCGCCCGGCAGCTCGTGGTGAGCGACGGCGCCGTGGAGAAGCACGTCAGCAACATCTTCCAGAAGCTGGGCCTGTCGCCGAGTGACGGAGATCACCGGCGGGTGCTGGCCGTGCTGACGTACCTCAACTCCTGACGGTGTCCGACGGCACGTCACACAGGGGTCATGAGGGGGGCGCGCGACGGGTCCTAGTCCAAAAGACTGAGTTCACATCAGTACAGACAGGTATGAACACAGAGCGCCCGAGGGCGGAGAAAACATGGCAAATTGCCACAGGCACGCATCTCGAATTGCCGTCCATCATACGAGCGGCCAAGGGAAGGTGACCCTTACCGACGTAGGGTGGCCCCTGGGTGTGCCGGTCGCTCCGCCCCGCCCCAGCAGCCGCCTCGAGGGAGGTCCAGTTCAGTGACCAGCCAGGTCAGTAGCCCAGCCGAGCAGGCCGACGAGGCTGACGACATGAATGAGTCCGTCGTCGGCGAACAGCTTCTCGTGACCGCCGTGACCACCATGACTGACGTGAACGCCGTGACCGACGCGAACGGCACGTCCGGTGCGCCGGGCACGGTCGGCGCTGTCGGCGCTGTCGGCGCTGTCGGCACGGTCGGCGCCAAAGAGGTCCGTCGTCTGGATCGGGTGATCATCCGCTTCGCGGGTGACTCGGGTGATGGCATGCAGTTGACGGGTGACCGGTTCACGTCGGAGACGGCGTCGTTCGGGAACGACCTGTCGACGCTGCCGAACTTCCCGGCCGAGATCCGGGCGCCCGCCGGCACCCTGCCGGGTGTCTCCTCGTTCCAGCTGCACTTCGCGGACCACGACATCCTGACCCCGGGTGACGCGCCGAACGTACTGGTGGCGATGAACCCGGCCGCGCTGAAGGCGAACATCGCGGACGTGCCGCGGGGCGCCGAGATCATCGTCAACACGGACGAGTTCACCAAGCGCCCGATGGCCAAGGTCGGCTATCTGACCTCGCCGCTGGAGGACGGGTCGCTGGACGGCTACCAGGTCCACCCCGTCCCGCTGACGACGCTGACGATCGAGGCGCTCAAGGAGTTCGGGCTCTCCCGCAAGGAGGCCGAGCGGTCGAAGAACATGTTCGCGCTGGGCCTGCTGTCGTGGATGTACCACCGGCCGACCGAGAGCACCGAGCGGTTCCTGCGGACGAAGTTCGCGAAGAAGCCGAACATCGCCGAGGCCAACGTGGCGGCGTTCCGGGCGGGCTGGAACTTCGGCGAGACGACCGAGGACTTCGCCGTCTCCTACGAGGTGGCCCCCGCGACCACCGCGTTCCCGACCGGCACGTACCGCAACATCTCCGGCAACCTGGCGCTGTCCTACGGTCTGATCGCCGCCGGACAGCAGGCGGATCTGCCGGTGTATCTGGGGTCGTACCCGATCACCCCGGCCTCCGACATCCTCCACGAGCTGTCGAAGCACAAGAACTTCGGAGTCCGCACCTTCCAGGCCGAGGACGAGATCGCCGCCATCGGCGCGGCGCTCGGCGCCGCGTTCGGCGGGTCGCTCGCCGTGACGACGACCTCCGGCCCCGGTGTGGCGCTGAAGTCCGAGACGATCGGTCTGGCGGTGTCGCTGGAGCTGCCGCTCCTGGTGGTCGCCATCCAGCGCGGCGGGCCCTCGACGGGCCTGCCGACCAAGACCGAGCAGGCCGACCTGCTCCAGGCGATGTACGGCCGCAACGGCGAGGCCCCCGTCCCCGTCGTCGCCCCCCGCACCCCGGCGGACTGCTTCGAGGCCGCGCTGGAGGCCGCCCGGATCGCGCTCACGTACCGCACTCCGGTCTTCCTCCTCTCCGACGGCTACCTCGCCAACGGCTCCGAGCCCTGGCGCATCCCCGAGGCGGACGAACTCCCCGACCTCGGCGTCCAGTTCGCGACCGGCCCCAACCACACCCTGGCCGACGGCACCGACGTGTTCTGGCCGTACAAGCGCGACCCCCACACGCTCGCCCGTCCCTGGGCCGTGCCCGGCACCCCCGGCCTCGAACACCGCATCGGCGGCATCGAGAAGCAGGACGGCACCGGCAACATCTCCTACGACCCGGCCAACCACGACTTCATGGTCCGCACCCGCCAGGCCAAGATCGACGGCATCGAGGTGCCGGACCTGGTCGTGGACGACCCCGACGGCGCCCGGACCCTGGTGCTCGGGTGGGGTTCCACGTACGGCCCCATCACCGCCGCCGTACGCCGTCTGCGCACCGGCGGCCACCCGATCGCGCAGGCGCACCTGCGCCACCTCAACCCCTTCCCGCGCAATCTGGGCGAGGTGCTGAAGCGCTACGACAAGGTCGTGGTCCCGGAGATGAACCTGGGTCAGCTCGCCACCCTGCTGCGGGCCAAGTACCTGATCGACGCGCACTCCTACAACCAGGTCAACGGCATGCCGTTCAAGGCCGAACAGCTCGCCACCGCCCTCAAGGAGGCCATCGATGCCTGACACGGCCCACGTCAACGAGCTGCTGTCCCTCGTGCCCAAGGCCGAGGCCAAGCAGACGATGAAGGACTTCAAGTCCGACCAGGAAGTCCGCTGGTGCCCCGGCTGCGGCGACTACGCGGTGCTGGCCGCCGTCCAGGGCTTCATGCCGGACCTCGGCCTCGCCAAGGAGAACATCGTGTTCGTGTCGGGGATCGGCTGCTCCAGCCGCTTCCCGTACTACATGAACACCTACGGCATGCACTCCATCCACGGACGCGCGCCGGCCATCGCCACCGGGCTCGCCACCTCCCGCCGTGACCTCTCCGTCTGGGTCGTCACCGGTGACGGCGACGCCCTGTCCATCGGCGGCAACCACCTCATCCACGCCCTGCGCCGCAACGTCAACCTCAAGATCCTGCTCTTCAACAACCGGATCTACGGACTGACGAAGGGCCAGTACTCGCCCACCTCCGAGGTCGGCAAGATCACCAAGTCGACGCCGATGGGCTCGCTGGACGCGCCCTTCAACCCGGTGTCGCTGGCGATCGGCGCGGAGGCGTCCTTCGTCGCCCGCACCGTCGACTCCGACCGCAAGCACCTCACGAGCGTGCTGCGCCAGGCCGCCGACCACCCGGGCACGGCGCTGGTGGAGATCTACCAGAACTGCAACATCTTCAACGACGGTGCCTTCGAGGCCCTCAAGGACAAGGAGCGCGCCCAGGAGGCGGTCATCCGCCTGGAGCACGGGGCGCCGATCCGCTTCGGGGCCGACGGCTCCAAGGGTGTCGTACGGGCCCCGGACTCCGGTGACCTCGTGGTCGTGACGGTGACGCCGGAGAACGAGCACCGGATCCTGGTGCACGACGCGCACGCCGCCAGCCCCACCACGGCGTTCGCCCTCTCCCGTCTCGCCGATCCCGACACGCTCCACCACACGCCGATCGGTGTGCTGCGGAGCGTCCAGCGGCCGGTGTACGACACGCTGATGAACGAACAGCTCGACACCGCCGTCGAACAGCACGGCAAGGGCGACCTGTCCCGCCTGCTCGCGGGCAACGACACATGGACGGTCGCGGGCTGATCCGTCCGTCACACTCCGGGCCCGGATCTCGTCTCCGTACGAGGTCCGGGCCCTGTCGTTGCCCTGTCGTTTCCCCGCCGCCGACTGTCATGACCGTATGCCGATACGGACATGACAGCCCGGCCCGTCCGGCGTTACCTTCATCGAACAGATGTATGCGACACGGGAGGGAGGGCCGGTGACCTCGGACGGCGAACAGCGGGCAGGGCTGCTGTACGGGATCGGTGCCTACGGCATGTGGGGCCTGGTCCCGCTGTTCTGGCCCCTGCTGAAACCCTCCGGCGCGGTGGAGATCCTCGCCCACCGGATGGTCTGGTCACTGGCCGTCGTGGTGATCGCGCTCCTGGTGGTACGGCGCTGGGCCTGGGTACGGGAACTGCTGGCCCAGCCGCGCAAGCTCGGCCTCCTGGTGGTCGCCGCCGCCGTGATCAGCGTCAACTGGGGCCTCTACATCTGGTCGGTGAACACCGGCCATGTCGTCGAGGCGTCACTCGGGTACTTCATCAACCCGCTCGTCACCATCGCCATGGGCGTCCTGCTCCTCAAGGAACGGCTGCGGCCCGCCCAGTGGGCGGCGGTCTTCATCGGCCTGGCCGCCGTTCTGGTGCTGGCGATCGGCTACGGGCAGCCGCCCTGGATCTCGCTGACCCTGGCGTTCTCGTTCGCGACGTACGGCCTGGTGAAGAAGAAGGTCAACATCGGCGGCCTGGAGTCCCTGGCCGCCGAGACCGTGGTCCTGTTCCTGCCCGCGCTCGGCTATCTGGTCTGGCTCGGGATCTCGGGCGAGCTGACGTTCGGGGCGGCGGGACCGGGCCACGCCGCGCTGCTGGCGGCCACGGGTGTCGTGACGGCCGTCCCGCTGGTCTGCTTCGGCGCGGCGGCGATACGGGTACCACTGTCGACCCTGGGCCTGCTCCAGTACCTGGCCCCGGTCGCCCAGTTCCTCCTCGGCATCCTCTACTTCCACGAGGCGATGCCCGCCGAACGATGGGCGGGCTTCGGGCTGGTGTGGCTGGCCCTGTCGCTCCTGACGTGGGACGCGCTGCGGACGTCACGCCGTACGCGGGCGCGGGCGGAGACGCTGCGCCGGGCGGAGGCCGAGTCCCAGGCACAGGCACTGGCTCAGGCGGAGGCCCAGGCGGCGATCCGCACCCAGTCACCCGACGCGGCACGGACGAGCCTGGCGGCGGGCGGCGAGTAGGTCCACCCGGAACGCGCCTGTCCGGCACCCGGCACCCGGCACCCGGCACCCGGCGAGGAACGCGCGCCGCCGAGCCGGGGAGCCGGGGAGCCGAACGAGGGGTCAGGGTCGGCCCGGTTCGCGCGGGGCGGTCGGCCCGGAACCTTCCGTCGGATTTCCGCCAGCACCTCGCGCCCCGACGCGCCACGCTGGCTGCCATGACCATGACCCACCAGCCCCGGCCCCTCGCCCCCAGCGCCCTGAAGGAACTCCGCGTCCGCGACGACGCCGGGCGCCCGATGAGCCCCTACGTAGACGAGGAAGGCGGCGCCCCGCTCCGCTGCTGCCTGCGCAGAAGCGCCGTGGGCGACCGCATCGCCCTCGTCTCGTACGCCCCGCTGCGCCGCTGGGCGGCGGAGACGGGCGCCGAGCCCGGGGCGTACGACGAGCAGGGCCCGGTCTTCGTCCACGCCGAGGACTGCGGCGGACCGGACCCGGACGGCACCGGCTACCCGTGGGCCCGCCCCGGCGTCCTGCGCACCGTCCGCCGCTACGACAGCGAGGGGCACATCCTGGGCGGCCACCTGGTGGAGCTGCCCGACGACGCCGACGCTGCCTTGGACCACGCCCTGACGGGAGCCTTCGCCGACCCGGACACCGCCCAGGTCCACGTGCGAGACGTCGAATACGGCTGCTACCTCTTCCGGGTCGACCGGCCCTGAGAGGGGAGGAACCGGCCGCCGGGTCGTACGAACACCGACCGGACGATGCGGCGAGCGGTCCGCCACGGGGCGACCGACCTCGTAGCGGCGGTCAACGAGCGCCTGTCAACGAGCGGTTGTGACCAGCAGATTCGAACCGCCTCCAGGGCCGCATCCCGAACAGGAAGCGGGTCGCCCGCGTGCGGCGGACCAGCAGGTCGTACGCGGTGAGGGTGAGGACGAGGGCGATCACCACGAGCACGGCGTACTCGACCAGGATCGGCGCGGACCAGCCGGTCACGAAGTAGGCGACCGCGACCACGATCGGCTGGTGCAGGACGTACAGCGGCAGCACGGCCGCGGCGAGACAGCCGTACAGGCGCCGACGCCTCGTCGGGGCCGGGTCCGGGTCCGGGTCCGTACGCGGTTGCTCCGGGCGCCGACGGTCGAGGAGACCCGGGATGGCGATCACCAGACACCATCCGGCCGCGCCGAACAGCGCCCGTGAGGCCGTGGCCAGGGCGGTCATCTCCGTGAAGGGCTCGTCGGCCAGGGCGAACCCGGGTCCGGCCGCCACGAACAGCAGGGCGCCGAGCCGGGCCGCGATCCCGGCGTCGCGCCGCATCACGGTGCGGAAGCGGTCGTCGCCGGCGAGCGCGAAGCCGGCGACGAAGAACAGCAGGTACGACCAGCGGTGCCAGCCCGCGTACTGCTCCTCCAGCCCCGCGAACGCACAGATCGCCGCGAAGGCGAGGGCCGGCAGGAACACGACGCCCCGCCGGTGCAGGCTCGCCTCCGCCACCAGGCCGACGACGCGGCGGACGCGTTCGCGCGGCAACCACCGGTGGAACGGCACCAGCATGAGGGAGAACACCAGGAGGAGCACGACGAACCAGAGATGGCCGGTCTCGAAGTGCTCGCCCTGGACGACGAAGGGGAACTCCCCGGGCTCCAGGCGCACGTCGTAGAAGCGGGGCAGGAAGCCGAGGTACGACTCGCGGTAGCCGGCGTCGGCCGAGCGCAGCCGCAGCCACTGCGGCAGCGGGTTCAGCGCGAGGGTCGCGAAGACCAGCGGAACACCGAGCCGCAGCAGCCGCTCGCCGGCGAAGCCGCCCGCGCCGCGACGCTGAAGCGAATGCCAGGCACCGAGACCGGAGATGAGGAACAGCAGCGGCATGGCCCAGACGACCCCGAACCCGGCGATGATCATGACGGCTTCGGTGGTCTCGGCGTTCTTCACGTAGAAGTCGTCGTCGGCTGCGAACACGAGCGCCGAGTGGAAGAACACCAGCCCGACCACGACCAGCATCCGGATCGCGTCCAACTCCGCCCGCCGCTCCGGTAACGGTGCCCCCGCCGGTTCCGCGCGCGTCGCCATGTCCGTGCCCCCCGTCGCCCGTACGGCACCAGTGTGGGAAGGGCGGGCGCCGGGCGCCACCCCCGTAACGGACTCGGCCGTGCTCAGTGGCAGCCCTGCGAGGCGGCGGCTGCCCGTCGTACCGGTGCGCACACAGCGAAACGACCTCGGAACACCACGGTCAGGCCGATCCGGATTCCCGTCTCCCGCTGCCGAGTTGAGGAGTCCGGGCGATGCCCGTCGGGCGAAGGGCGGCCTGTTCCCGCCGAGCCCGGACAGGGCGCGCGCTCCATCCTTGACGCGGTGCGGGTCTCGCTCGCGGTCGGTTGAGCGGCGTTCGAGCCCGAAGGCCCCGAGCCTCATTCTCTGCCGTCGGCAAGGCACGCCGGGCAGTTCACGGCGCGCCGCCACTCGTCGGTCTCGCCGTCGGGAGTACCCGCCCCGCAGACCGCCTGCCGGGTGAGGTGGTCCAGAACGCGTAGACGGTGCACGGTCAGTACGTCGTCCCCGACCGTGCCGGGGACAATCTCGCGAGGGTCGTTCGTCATGGGCTTCGCACCTGTCATGTCGTGCCTCTTGTCTTCTACGGGTGGAACCTGCCGAACGGTCCGTCTCACCGGGGGTACCGAACGGACGCGCGCCGGTTCACCTCGGCGACCAGCGCCCGCAGGCGCGCCATGGTGGCGGACTGCGGCCGGTCCACGTCCTCGGGCCGCTCCGGTACGGGGGTGGCCGGGTCCCGGTCCTCGTCCTCGTCCTCGTCGGTCACCGCTCCAGCCCCCCGCGCAGACCGGCCGCGACTCTCCTGAGAACGGCGGGGGTTGGCGGCGCGTAGCCGGTACGCGGCACCCAGGACGGGGCCAGCCGCCAGAACCCGCCGTCCTCGACGAGGGTGTGCAACAGCTCGACCTCGCTCACCGGCGAGGGGTTCTCGTGCCCGGGGGCGCTTGCTTCGTCCGTCACCGCTCTCCTCCAACTCGTCCTGTCGCTCTGGGCAACGCGACGACTACGCACAGCGCTACGCTTGTCAGGGCGCGAAGCCATAAGACCCATAAGACCGCCGTGAGGGGATGCGAACCGTGGGGGCACTGGAGCCGAACGCAGCACTTGAGCGGCTGTATCGCGAGACCGGGTGGACGATGCGGCAGCTCGCCCAGGAGATCAACCGCGTCGGAACCGAACGGGGAACCCCTCTCAAGTACCAACAGCCGTCAGTCACACAGTGGTTGAACGGCCAGTTGCCCAAGGAGAGCGCGCGGCCGGTCATCCTGGAGGCGTTCGCCCGGAGACTGCTCCGCCCCATCACGCACAGCGAGGCAGGCTTTCCCGCACCCCGGAGGGGGTCGACGCCCCAACCACCCACGCTGGACGGGCTTGTCGACCTCGGAAGGCAGGACATGGACCCGTCCCGCCGAGGCGTACTCGGCGTGGGGCTTTTCTCGGTGGCGCTCACCATTCCGGGCTGGCCCGATGCGGTCGGCCGCATGGATGCCATGAGGACCGATCCCAAGCGGCGCGTCGGGCAGGCTGAAATTCAGTCGGTAAAGGACATGACCGACCGTCTGTCCGACCTTGACGACGACTTCGGTGGACGCTACGCACGCCCCATGGCTGCCGCCTTCCTGGTGAATACCGTTGCCCCGTATCTCAAGGCAACGGCATCGAGCGAAACTCGCAAATCGATGATCTCCGCTGCCTCCCTCCTCTGCTATCTGACCGGATGGATGGCGGTGGACGAGGGAGCGCACGGTCGGGCGCAGGAGTATTACGTAAAGAGTCTGGAACTCGCGGGTGCCAGCGGCGATCGCATGACCTATTGCCATGTGCTGCGGGGCATGTCGGTGCAGGCCGCGAATCTCGGCCACGGCGCACCGGCGGTACGGCTCGCGAACGCCGCCGCAGAAGCCTCACCCGATTCCGGCGCCCGCATGCGCGCCTTCATGGCGGGACAGCAGGCCCACGCGTACGCCCTGGCAGGCGAGAAGACGAACGCGTTGAACAGTCTGCGCGAGGCGGAACGCGCCGTGAATCAGGCGGAAAGCCAAGGAAGAAGGTTCGGTGGTTTCAGCTCGGCAACCTTGGCGTACGCCACTGCGGAAGTTCGACATGCCTTGGGGGACCCGAAGGGAAGCGTGGAGTCTCTGCACGATCACTTCCGCCTCCGGGACTCCACGGACAGGCAGCGCAGTAAGCTGATCTTCAGTTCGCTGCTTGCCGAAAGGCAACTTCAAATCGGTCACCTGGAGGCGGCGTGCACCACGTGGAACACCATTCTGGATGAGTACCCGGCGATTCACTCGGGTCGGATCGACGGACAGGTGAGGAGAATTCCCTCGCTCCTCTCGCCCTACCGGTCCAACCCACTGGCCCGGCAGATCTACGAACGCTCGCGCGAACTCAGCGCGAAGTAGGGGCGCCACCGCGCCGACCTTCCATCGCTCAGGGCATGTCCGGCCCCGCCAGCCCCGAGGTCCATGCCCGTTGTTCCGCCGTGTCCGGGACCAGCAGGCCGCGGGCGGCCTTCAGGGCCGACCACGCCTCCGCCTCCGTCGTGCCGCGCAGGATCAGGAGTGCGGCTGCCAGGAGTGACGCGCGGCCTATGCCCGCGCGGCAGTGGGTGACCACGTGGGCGCCCGACGCGAGGTCCGCCGTCAGGGCGCGGAGGGTGGGAAGGACCATCGGCAGGTCCGGAGTCGTACGGTCCGGGATGGGGAGCCAGACGTGGCGCAGCCCCGCCGACTCCGCCGCCGACTCCTCGTCCGTCAGGTCCAGTTCCGCCAGTTCGGGATCGGTCAGCGCGCAGACCAGCACGTCCACGCCCGCCGTGCGCAGCGCGCGCATCTCGTCCTCCAGCCAGTCGCCGCCCCGGGGGCGGGCCATGGTGCTGAGCCGGCCGGGGCCGGGCAGGGCGACGGTGAACAGAGTGGGTCGCATGACAGGAGCATAGGTGTCCGGAGTTCGAACACGCGTGTCCGGATTTCGCCTCTTGACGGTGGCTCAGGCGCACATCGACCATCAGCACGCGTCAAGCACACCTTCCGTCAGTCCCCCGTACGGAATCAGGAGCCCCCACATGAAGCTCGCCACGCTCACCGCTCCCGCACGTGCTGTCCTCGTCGGTGCCCTCGCGATCGGCGGGCTGTTCGCCGCCGGCGCCCCGGCGCCCGCCGCGACGGCGCCCACGCCCGCGCCCGCCAAGGTCCTCGCCGCGCCCGACATATCGCTCACCAACGTCAAGGCGCACCTCACCCAGTTCTCCTCGATAGCCGCCGCCAACGGCGGCAACCGGGCCCACGGCCGCCCCGGCTATCTGGCCTCCGTCAACTATGTGAAGGGCAAGCTGGACGCGGCCGGGTTCACCACCTCCGTCCAGCAGTTCACCTCCGGCGGGCGCACCGGCTACAACCTGATAGCCGACTGGCCCGGCGGCGACCCGAACCAGATCCTGATGGCCGGGGCGCACCTCGACTCCGTGACGACGGGCGCCGGGATCAACGACAACGCGTCGGGGTCCGCCGCCGTCCTGGAGACCGCGCTCGCGGTGTCCAGAGCCGGGCTCCAGCCGACAAAGCATCTGCGGTTCGGCTGGTGGGGCGCGGAGGAGCTGGGGCTGGTCGGCTCGCGCGCCTACGTGAGCAGCCTGCCGTCCGCCGAGCGCGCCAAGTTCGACGGCTATCTCAACTTCGACATGATCGGCTCGCCGAACCCGGGCTACTTCGTCTACGACGACGACCCGACGATCGAGCAGACCTTCAAGACGTACTTCGCCGGGCTCGGCGTCCCGACGGAGATCGAGACCGAGGGCGACGGCCGTTCGGACCACGCCTCGTTCAAGAACGTCGGCATACCGGTCGGCGGGCTGTTCACCGGCGCCGGGCGTACGAAGACGACTGCCCAGGTCCAGAAGTGGGGCGGCACGTCGGGCCAGGCGTTCGACCGCTGCTACCACTCGTCGTGCGACACGACGGCGAACATCAGCGACACCGCCCTGAACCGCAACAGCGACGCCGCCGCCTACGCGATCTGGGCGCTGGGCGTCTGACCACCCGGTGACCGCAGGTGAGCGTCCGCGCACCTGAGCAGCACCCGGGCAGCACCCCGAGCAACATCTGAGCAGCACCCGGGCAGCGCCCGAGCGGCACCGTCAGGCACTGACGCCCTTGCCCGCTCCCGTACCGGACAGTGGTCCGCCCCGCCGTACGCTTTCGTACGGCGGGGCGGACCCACTCACGCGCGGCGAGGACGTGACGTCGCCGCGTCTCGCGCTACTTCGCCGCGTTGGCCGCCTTCACCAGCGTGTCCTGGGTGACCGCGCCGACGTAGACCTCGCCGTCGTCCGTCATCAGGGCGTTCACCAGGCGGGTCTTGAAGACCGTGCCCGAACCGAACTTGCCTTCGACCTTGTCGCCGAGAGCGTCCAGGAACTGCCGCGCCTCGGCGGGCGCGTCCTTCGTCGCCCCGCCCGGCCCCTTGCCCCCGGTGTCGAGCCGGACCACGGTGGTCCAGCCCTCGCCGATGACGTTCGGCTCGCTGCCGGGGCCCATGACACCGTCGGCGTCCTTGAGGTCCTTCAGGCCCTCGGGCGCCTTGTGGGTGTCCTTCCCGCCGGCGCGCTCCGCCTCGTCGGCCTCCGTCACCTTCGCGCCCTTGGGGGGCGTGAAGTCGAAGGTGGACGCGGCGGGCCGGGAGAAGTCGACCTTGGTGAAGCCGACGTCGATGGCGGCCTTGCCGCCGCCGCTCGGCCGCAGGGTGAATTTCAGCGGCGTACCGGTCTCGGAGTCGACCGCCACCGTGACCGAGCCGATGGTCGAGCCGGACTGCTTGGGCTTGATCAGCAGCTGGTAGGCGTCCCGGCCGGCGACGCGCGCCGTGCCGTCCACCGTCACCGCCGTGGTGTCGCCCGCGGCCTTCAGCGCCTCACGCGCGAAGTCGCGGGGGGTGGCGGGCAGGTCCTCCGGGACCGGCCCGCCCTTGTCGGCGCCCTTGCCCGCGTCCCTGCCGGGGGACTTCGCGGCGCCACCCGGGACCTCGGCGTGGTACGCCTCGTTGGAGGCGCTGTCGTACGCCCACACCTCGTCGTCGTTGTGGATGAGGCTGTACTCGTCGGCGCTGTCGAGGATCGACACCCGCTGCCGCTCGGGCCCGTCGGCGGCGACCCGCAGGGTGTGCTCGCCGGTGGCCAGCTCCATCGCGCGGGCGGTCGGGTCGGCGGCCGAACCGCTGCCCCCGGCGCCGCCCTTCGGCGCGAACGCCCCGGCGGCGGAACCGCCGAGACCGCCCAGCGACGGGAAGCCCAGGTCGGTGGAGACCTTGACCGTGCCCGAGAACCGCTCGGTCTCGGACGCCGCGATCTTCTCGATCAGCTCCTCGGCGCTGATCTTCGGCAGGTCGGGGTCGCCCGACGCGGCGAGCGCGGGGACGAGTCCGATGGTCGCCGCGGCCACACCGGCCACCGCGATCGGGACCACGTAGCGGGACGCTCTGCCACGGCCCGCCGGAGCGTCGCCGGACTCGCCGGACCGGCCGGTGATCAGTGCGCTGTCGTTCGGTGCCATGTGTGCGTTACCTCCGTGGTCGGCGGCTCCGGACCCTGCGCTTACCCACCCTGCCGCCATTCTTACCTGTCGTGGTCCGGGTGGGTGTTGTCCATCAGACCAAATCGGCCGCGCGGAGGCGTCAGCCCGGGGGAGCAACCTGGCGTACTGCTGCGGTATGACGATCGGAGCCGTACCCTCCCCCATCCAGTAGGGGTCGGGGGTGTGCGACCAGGGGCGCCAACGGGCGTACGCGGCGGGCCCGGTGGGCCGGTAAGGCCGGCCCGCAGGGGGGACCAGGGAAGTCGGCCGCGCGCGAACAGCCGGCCCACTCCGGTGGACGACGGCAGTCGGCCGCGCGGGAACGGCCGGCCCACTCCGGTGGACCAGGCGGGTCGGTCCGCCGGACGAGGACGCGCGCGCCACCCGCCCGACCAGGCGGATCGGCCCCCGGACGGAAACGCCCGACCAGGACGGTCAGCCCGCCCGGTGCACCACCGCGTCGCACAGCTCCAGCAGCGCCGCCTTCGCGTAGCACTCCGGCAGCGGCGCGAGCGCGGCACGCGCCTCCTCCGCGTACCGGACGGTGTCCCGCCGGGCCTGCTCCAGCGCCGGGTGGGCGCGCAGCCTGCGCAGGACCTCGGCGTGCCGGGCGTCGTCCGTCAGGTCCCCGTCCAGCAGCGCGACCAGTTCGACGTCGTCCGGGCGGCCGTGCTCCTGGGCCTGGGCGCGCAGCAGCAGCACCGGCAGGGTGGGGATGCCCTCGCGGAGGTCGGTGCCGGGGGTCTTGCCGGACTCGTGGGAGTCGCTGGCGATGTCGAGGACGTCGTCGGCGAGCTGGAAGGCGACGCCGAGCCGTTCGCCGTACTGGGTGAGGATGTCGGTGACCGCCTCGCCCGCACCGGAGGTCAGGGCGCCGAAGCGGCCGGACACGGCGAACAGCGCGCCGGTCTTCCCGGCGAGCACGTCGAGGTAGTGGCCGACCGGGTCGCGCCCGTCGCGCGGTCCCGCCGTCTCCAGGATCTGGCCCGTCACCAGCCGTTCGAACGCCTCGGCCTGGATGCGTACGGCCTCCGGGCCGAGGTCGGCCAGGATGTGCGAGGCGCGCGCGAAGAGGAAGTCGCCGGTGAGGACCGCGACGGAGTTGCCCCAGCGGCTGTTCGCGCTGCCGACACCCCGGCGAACGTCCGCCTCGTCCATCACGTCGTCGTGGTAGAGCGTCGCCAGGTGGGTCAGCTCGACGACCACGGCCGCCGGGACGATGCCGGGGGCGTACGGGTCGCCGAACTGGGCCGCCAGCATCACGACCAGCGGCCGGAACCGCTTGCCGCCCGCCCGCACCAGGTGCTGGGCCGCCTCCGTGATGAAGGGGACGTCACTCTTGGTGGCTTCGAGGAGACCCGCCTCCACGGCCGACAATCCGCTCAGGACATCGGCTTCAAGAGCCGGGTCCCGCACGCTCAGCCCGAACGGCCCGACGACGGTCACGAGGGATACTCCTGTCTGCTGACGATCACATGGATTGTCGATGTGTCGCTGCTGTCATTCAAGTCAGCGTATCCGGTCGGGATTCGATCACCATGGGCGCCTTCCCGGCTCCGCCCGTATGTTCGCGATAAGTAAATAAGACAGGAACTGACCCCATTTGCCGGTACGTCCTGCCCGATCGGGCTACCCCGGCACGGCACCCCAACGCCCCTCCCCAGTCCGGCCATTCAGGTCATAGCGCGCGCTTCGCCCCTCCCGTCGGCGGGCGGCCCCCACGTAACGTGTCCCCCATCGATCCGGAAAGCGAGGCAGTACCCATGCCCGAGCAGAGCCCGCTCGAACTGGCCGAGGGCGATCCCTTCGGTCCGCACAACCTCCCCTACGGCGTCTTCAGCACGGCCGACGAGCCCGACCGCCGCCGGCTCGGCGTCCGTATCGGCGGGTACGTGCTCGACGCCGGGGCCGCCGCGCAGACACTGGGCTCCCCGTACGCGGCGCTGCTGGCCCAGCCCTGTCTCAACCCGCTGATGGCCGCCGGACGCACCGCCTGGCGCGATGTGCGCCGGGCCCTCACCGCCTGGGTCACGGTCCCCGCGCACCGCCCGGACATAGAGCCGCTGCTGCACCCGCTCGGCGCCGTCACGATGCGCCTGCCGTACGAGGTCGCCGACTGGGTCGACTTCTACGCCAGCGAGCACCACGCCACCAACCTCGGCCGGATCTTCCGGCCCGGCGGCGAGGCCCTGACCCCCAACTGGAAGCACCTGCCGATCGGTTACCACGGCCGCGCGGGCACGGTCGTCGTCTCGGGGACGGACGTGGTGCGCCCGTCCGGGCAGCGTAAGGGCCCCGCCGACGCCGAACCGGTCTTCGGCCCCTCGGTCAGGCTCGACATCGAGACGGAGGTCGGCTTCGTGGTCGGCGCCCCGTCGCCGATGGGCCGCCCGGTCCCGCTGTCCGCCTTCGAGGACCACGTCTTCGGTCTGTCGCTGCTCAACGACTGGTCGGCGCGGGACATCCAGGGCTGGGAGAACGTGCCCCTGGGGCCCTTCCTGGGCAAGTCCTTCGCCACGTCCGTGTCGGCCTGGGTGACCCCGCTGGAGGCCCTGGACGCGGCGCGGGTGGCTCCCCCGGCCCGTACGCACCGGCTGCTGCCGTATCTGGACGACGCGGACGAGGAGGTACCCGGCGGCTTCGACCTGCGGATCACGGTCAGCCTCAACGGCCAGGTCCTCGCCGAGCCGCCCTTCGCCGGCATGTACTGGACGGCTGCCCAGCAGCTGGCCCACATGACGGTGAACGGCGCCTCGCTGCGTACGGGCGACCTGTACGGCTCCGGCACGGTCAGCGGCCCCGAGCGCGCGCAGCGCGGGTCCCTGATCGAGCTGTCGTGGAACGGCACCGAGCCGATCGAACTGGCGGAGGGGGTGCGGACGTTCCTGGAGGACGGCGACGAGGTCACCCTCACCGCCTGGGCGCCGGGCCCGGACGGCGTCCGGGTCGGCCTGGGCGAGGTCACCGGCCGGGTGGTCGCCGGGTGAGGACGGGCCTGCGTCCGCTGCTGGCCCTGCTCCTGGTGCTGCTGGGGGTACTGGCGGCGGCGCTCGCCCTGCGGGGCCGCGGGCCCGAGCCCGGCTACGAGGACGGCTACACCTTCGGCCGTGACAAGGGCCCGGCCGGCCATCTGGGCGGCGCCGACGCGTCCGACACCGGGGCGGCCGAGTCCGAGTGCGGCGAGCACGGGGAGAGCGACGGCATACGCGTGAACGACCGCTGGACGGCCGGCTGCGTGGACGGCGCGCTGCGCCTGCCGAAGAATCCGCCGCCCGCCCCCTGAGCGGCCGGTCCCGGCCGGGAGGCCGGTGGACGGCGAAGGGCGCGGCCTCGGCGAGCGGCCCGTGGACACCGAGGGGCCCGGCCTCGGCGAGCGGCCCGTCGGCGCCGAGGGGCGCGGCCCGGCCGGGAGGTCCGTGAGCGCCGAAGGGCGCGGCGCGGCTCAGCGGCGTGAACGGCGAGCGGTCCGTGAACGGCGAAGGCCCGGCCTCGGCGAGCGGCCCGTCGGCGCCGAGGAGCCCGGCCCGGCCGGGAGGCCCGTGAACGCCGAAGGGCCCGGCCCGGCTCAGCGGCGTGAACGGCGAGCGGTCCGTGAACGCCGAGGGGCCCCACCGGATGTCGGTGGGGCCCCTCGGCATGTACGGACGGGCGCGGGATACGCGCTACCGCACGAAGACACCCGCCTGGCTCGCCAGGTCCAGGAAGTACTGCGGGGCGACGCCCAGCACCAGCGTGACCGCGACACCCACCCCGATCGTCGTCATCGTCAGCGGCGAGGGCACGGCGACCGTGGGGCCGTCCGCCTTCGGCTCGCTGAAGAACATCAGCACGATGACCCGGATGTAGAAGAACGCGGCGATCGCCGACGAGATCACACCGACCACCACCAGCGCCCCGGCCCCACCGTCCGCCGCCGCCTTGAAGACGGCGAACTTGCCGGAGAAGCCCGAGGTCAGCGGGATACCGGCGAAGGCCAGCAGGAACACCGCGAAGACCGCGGCCACCAGCGGCGAACGCCGTCCGAGACCCGCCCACTTGGACAGGTGCGTCGCCTCGCCGCCCGCGTCGCGCACCAGTGTGACCACGGCGAACGCGCCCACCGTGACGAACGAGTACGCCGCCAGGTAGAAGAGGACGGACGAGATGCCCTCGTCGGTCATCGCGATCACACCGGCCAGGATGAAGCCCGCGTGCGCGATCGACGAGTACGCCAGCAGCCGCTTGATGTCCGTCTGGGTGATGGCGACGATCGCACCGAAGACCATGGTGAGGATCGCGACACCGAACATCACCGGCCGGAAGTCCCAGCGCAGCCCCGGCAGGACGACGTACAGCAGCCGCAGCAGGGCGCCGAACGCCGCCACCTTCGTCGCGGCGGCCATGAAGCCGGTGACCGGGGTGGGCGCGCCCTGGTAGACGTCCGGGGTCCACATGTGGAACGGCACCGCGCCCACCTTGAAGAGCAGGCCCATGAGGATCATCGCGCCGCCGATGAGCAGCAGCGCGTCGTTGCCCATGGTGTCCGCGAGGACCGGGTCGACCGTGGTGACCGAGCCGTCGACGACGGCCGCGATGCGCGCGTACGACACCGAGCCCGCGTAGCCGTAGAGCAGCGCGATGCCGAAGAGCAGGAACGCGGACGAGAAGGCGCCGAGCAGGAAGTACTTCACCGCGGCCTCCTGCGACATGAGCCGCTTGCGGCGGGCCAGCGCGCACAGGAGGTAGAGCGGGAGGGAGAAGACCTCCAGCGCGATGAACAGCGTCAGCAGGTCGTTGGCCGCCGGGAAGACCAGCATGCCGGCCACCGCGAACAGCGCGATCGGGAAGACCTCGGTGGTGGTGAACCCGGCCTTGACGGCGGCCTTCTCGCTGTCGCTGCCGGGCACCGAGGCGCCCTGGGCGGCGAAGGAGTCGACCCGGTTGCCGTGGCTGGCCGGGTCGAGGCGGCGTTCGGCGAACGTGAAGACCGCGACGATCGCCGTCAGGAGGATGACGCCCTGGAGGAACAGCGCGGGGCCGTCCACGGCGATCGCGCCCATCGCGGCGAGCTGCGCCTTGGTGCCGCCGTACCCGTTCGCCGCCAGGGCGACCACTGCGGCGAACGCGGCGGCCAGCGAGACGACCGAGAGGAAGAGCTGCGCGTAGTAGCGCCCCTTCCTCGGGACGAACGCCTCCAGCAGGATGCCCACGACGGCGGCGCCCAGCACGATCAGTGTGGGGGCCAGCTGCGCGTATTCGATGTCGGGGGCCGGGATCTTGTCGATTCCCGGCGCCGCCGCCGTTGTCCACAGGCTGTGGACAGCTGTCGCACTCACGGGGCGGCCTCCACCTCGGGCTTGGGGTCGGTCTTCTGTACGTCACTCATGGTGTGCTCCACCGCCGGGTTCACGATGTCGGTCAGCGGCTTCGGGTAGACGCCCAGGAAGAGGAGGAGCACGATCAGCGGCGTGACGACCGCCAGCTCACGGAGCTTCAGGTCCGGCATGGTGCGGACCGACTCGTTCACCGGGCCGGTCATGGTGCGCTGGTAGAGCACCAGGACGTACAGCGCGGCGAGCACGATGCCCAGGGTCGCGATGATGCCGATCACCGGATACACGCTGAACGTGCCGACCAGGACCAGGAACTCGCTCACGAACGGGGCGAGCCCCGGCAGCGAGAGCGTCGCCAGACCACCGATCAGGAACGTGCCGGCCAGCACCGGGGCCACCTTCTGCACCCCGCCGTAGTCCGCGATGAGCCGCGACCCGCGCCGGGAGATCAGGAAGCCGGCGACCAGCAGCAGCGCGGCCGTCGAGATGCCGTGGTTGACCATGTACAGCGTCGCGCCCGACTGGCCCTGGCTGGTCATCGCGAAGATGCCCATGATGATGAAGCCGAAGTGCGAGATCGACGCGTAGGCGATGAGCCGCTTTATGTCGCGCTGGCCGACCGCAAGCAGCGCTCCGTAGACGATGCTGATCAGCGCCAGCACCAGCACCACGGGGGTGGCCCACTTGGACGCCTCCGGGAAGAGCTGGAGGCAGAAGCGCAGCATCGCGAACGTGCCGACCTTGTCGACCACCGCGGTGATCAGGACGGCGACGGGCGCGGTGGCCTCGCCCATGGCGTTGGGCAGCCAGGTGTGCACCGGCCACAGCGGCGCCTTGACGGCGAACGCGAAGAAGAAGCCCAGGAACAGCCACCGCTCCGTGCTCGTCGCCATGTCCAGCGAGCCGTTGGCGCGGGCCTCGGCGATCTCGGTCAGCGAGAAGGTGCCCGCCGACACGAACAGGCCGATGACGGCGGCCAGCATGATCAGCCCGCCGGCCAGGTTGTAGAGGAGGAACTTCACGGCCGCGTACGACCGCTGGGTGGCGGCCGCCTCGTCGCCGCCCGCGTGGGCCCGGTCCCCGAAGCCGCCGATGAGGAAGTACATCGGGATCAGCATGGCTTCGAACAGGATGTAGAAGAGGAAGACGTCGGTGGCCTCGAAGGAGAGGATCACCATCGCCTCGACCATCAGGATCAGGGCGAAGAAGCCCTGCGTCGGCCGCCAGCGGGTGTTCTTCGTCTCGACGGGGTCGGCGTCGTGCCAGCCCGCGACGATGATGAAGGGCATCAGCAGCGCGGTCAGTCCGAGGAGCACCGCGCCGATGCCGTCCACACCCAGCTCGTACCGGACGCCGAAGTCGGCGATCCAGGCGTGCGACTCCGTCAGCTGGTAGCGGTCGCCACCGGGTTCGAAGCGGACCAGCACGATCGCCGCCAGGACGAGCGTGGCGAGCGAGAAGGCCAGCGCGATCCACTTGGCGGCGGTGCGCCGGGCGGCCGGGACGGCCGCCGTGACGATCGCGCCGATCGCCGGGACGGCCGCCGTCGCCGTCAGAAGAGGGAACGACATCCGATTACACCGCCCTCATCAGCAGGGTCGCGGCGATGAGCACTGCCGTACCTCCGAACATCGAGACCGCGTAGGAGCGGGCGTAGCCGTTCTGCAGCTTGCGCAGCCGGCCCGAGAGCCCGCCGAACGACGCCGCGGTGCCATTGACGACACCGTCGACCAGGGTGTGGTCGACGTAGACGAGCGAGCGGGTGAGGTGCTCGCCGCCGCGGACCAGGACCACGTGGTTGAAGTCGTCCTGGAGGAGATCGCGGCGGGCGGCGCGGGTGAGCAGCGAGCCGCGCGGCGCGGTGACCGGCACCGGCTTGCGGCCGTACTGGAGGTACGCGGCGCCGACGCCGATGAGCATCACCACGACGGTGCAGGTGGTGACGACGGCCGCGCCGATCGGCGGGTGGCCGTGCTCGTGCCCGGTGACCGGCTCCAGCCAGTTCACGAAGGAGTCGCCGATCGAGAACAGTCCGCCCGCGAAGACCGAGCCGAAGGCGAGGATGATCATCGGGATCGTCATCGTCTTCGGCGACTCGTGCGGGTGCGGGTCGTGTCCTTCCGCGTCCGGCTGCCAGCGCTTCTCACCGAAGAAGGTCATCAGCATCACGCGCGTCATGTAGTACGCCGTGAGGGCCGCGCCCAGCAGGGTGACCGCGCCGAGGATCCAGCCCTCGGTGCCGCCCTTGGCGAACGCCGCCTCGATGATCTTGTCCTTCGACCAGAAGCCGGAGAGACCGGGGAAGCCGATGATCGCGAGATAGCCGAGACCGAAGGTGACGAAGGTGACCGGCATGTACTTCCGCAGGCCGCCGTACTTGCGCATGTCGACCTCGTCGTTCATGCCGTGCATGACCGAACCGGCGCCGAGGAAGAGCCCGGCCTTGAAGAAGCCGTGCGTCACCAGGTGCATGATCGCGAAGACGTAGCCGATCGGGCCGAGGCCTGCGGCCAGCACCATGTAGCCGATCTGGGACATCGTCGAGCCCGCGAGGGCCTTCTTGATGTCGTCCTTCGCGCAACCGACGATCGCACCGAAGAGGAGCGTGACCGCTCCGACGACCACGACCACCAGCTGGGCGTCCGGCGAGGCGTTGAAGATCGCGCCGGACCGGGTGATCAGATACACGCCCGCCGTCACCATCGTCGCCGCGTGGATGAGGGCCGAGACCGGGGTCGGGCCCTCCATCGCGTCGCCGAGCCAGGACTGGAGCGGCACCTGCGCCGACTTGCCGCAGGCGGCGAGCAGCAGCATCAGTGCGATGCCGGTGATCGTGCCGCCGCTCGCCTCGTCGGTCGAGGCGAGCACCGGCGCGAAGGCGAACGTGCCGAAGGTGGTGAACATCAGCATGATCGCGATCGACAGGCCCATGTCGCCGACCCGGTTGACCAGGAACGCCTTCTTCGCGGCGGTGGCCGCGCTGGGCTTGTGCTGCCAGAAGCCGATGAGCAGGTACGACGCGAGGCCCACGCCCTCCCAGCCGAAGTACAGCAGGAGGTAGTTGTCCGCGAGGACCAGCAGCAGCATCGCGGCGAGGAACAGGTTCAGGTACCCGAAGAAGCGGCGGCGCCGCTCGTCGTGCTCCATGTACCCGATGGAGTAGAGGTGGATCAGGGTGCCGACGCCCGTGATCAGCAGTACGAACGTCATGGACAGCTGGTCGAGCTGGAAGGCGATGTCCGCCTGGAAGCCCTCCACCGGGACCCAGCTGAACAGGTGCTGGTGCAGGGTGCGGTCCTCGCCGCCCTTGCCCAGCATGTCCGCGAACAGCACCACGCCGATCACGAAGGAGGTGGCGGCCAGCAGCGTGCCGAGCAGATGTCCCACCCGGTCGAGGCGTCGCCCGCCGCACAGCAGAAGACCTGCTCCGAGCAGGGGCGCCGCGATGAGCGGCGCAATCAAGTTCTCCACGATTCAGCGACCCCTCAGAGCTTCATCAGGCTGGCGTCGTCGACCGAGGCCGAGTGGCGTGAACGGAACAGCGACACGATGATCGCGAGCCCGACGACGACTTCCGCCGCTGCCACGACCATCGTGAAGAACGCGATGATCTGGCCGTCCAGATTGCCGTGCATCCGGGAGAAGGTGACGAACGCGAGGTTGCACGCGTTGAGCATCAGCTCGACACACATGAAGACGACGATCGCGTTGCGCCTGATCAGGACCCCGGCCGCGCCGATGGTGAACAACAGGGCGGCGAGATAGAGGTAGTTGGCCGGATTCATTTGGTGACTCCCTCCTCGCGGTCCTCACGGTCCCGGCGCTCGGCGCGGCCGAGGCGCTCCGACGACCGCTGCTCCAGCGCCTTCAGGTCGGCGATGGCCTCTCCGGAGACGTCCCGGATCTGGCCGCGGTCCTTCAGGGTCTTGTTGACCGTCAGCTCGGACGTGGTGCCGTCGGGCAGCAGACCGGCGATGTCCACCGCGTTGTGCCGGGCGTAGACGCCGGGCGCGGGCAGTGGCGGCAGGTGCTTGCTGCGGGTCCGGCGCTCGGACATCTCCCGCTGGGTCAGGGCCCGTTCGGTCCGCTCGCGGTGCGTGAGCACCATCGCGCCGATCGAGGCCGTGATCAGCAGGGCGCCGGTGATCTCGAACGCGAACACGTACTTGGTGAAGAGGAGGGCGGCGATGCCCTCCACGTTGCCGCCGGCGTTGGCGACGCCGATGCCGGCGGAGGTCGTCAGCGACGCGTTGGCGATGCCGACGATCAGCAGGACACCGAAGCCGAGCCCGCAGAGGGCGGCCCACCAGCGCTGGCCCTTGATCGTCTCCGTGAGCGAGTCGGCGGCGGTGACGCCGACGAGCATGACCACGAAGAGGAACAGCATCATGATCGCGCCGGTGTAGACGACGATCTGGACGATGCCCAGGAAGTACGCCCCGTTGGCCAGGTAGAAGACCGCCAGGATGATCATGGTCCCGGCGAGGCAGAGCGCGCTGTGCACGGCCCGCCTCATCAGGATGGTGCAGAGCGCGCCGATCACGGCGACGGTGCCGAGGATCCAGAACTGGACGGCCTCGCCGGTCGAGGTGAGGGAAGCGGCGAGCGTGTTCATTCCCCGATCACCTTCTTCGACGCCGGTTCGTCCTCGCCGAAGCTGGAGGCGCTCTCCTGCGGGCGGCCGTCCTTGGTGTACGCGACCTGCCTGACCGTGCCGGGAGCGGCCTCGGTCACCAGGCCCCGGTAGTAGTCCTGTTCGTCCGTGCCGGGGAAGATCGAGTGCGGGGACTCGACCATGCCTTCCTCCAGACCGGCGAGCAGCTGCTCCTTGGTGTAGATGAGGCTCTCGCGCGAACTGTCGGCCAGCTCGAACTCGTTGGTCATCGTGAGCGCCCGGGTGGGGCACGCCTCGATGCACAGCCCGCACAGGATGCAGCGCGCGTAGTTGATCTGGTAGACGCGGCCGTACCGCTCACCCGGGGAGTAGCGCTCCTCCTCGGTGTTGTCCGCGCCTTCCACGTAGATCGCGTCGGCCGGGCAGGCCCAGGCGCACAGCTCGCAGCCGATGCACTTCTCCAGCCCGTCCGGGTGCCGGTTCAGCTGATGGCGGCCGTGGAAGCGCGGCGCCGTCACCTTCTCCGTCTCCGGATACTGCTCGGTCAGCCGCTTCTTGAACATGGCCTTGAAGGTCACGCCGAAGCCGGCGACCGGATTCAGCCGGCGCTCGTTGGGGTCGTCACCCTTCGGACCCTTGGAAGCGTTGTCAGGCACCGTCAGCCTCCTTTCCGTCACTCTCAGTATTGACCCCGCCACTGACAACCAGCTCCCGCTCACCGCGTGAGCGCCGGCGCGGCACGGGCGGCAGCGTCTGTCCCGGCAGCGGAGGCACCGGGAATCCACCGGCCATCGGATCGAACGGCGGCGGTGGGGGTTCGGCCGCGGCCGCGGCCTTGTCCTTCTTGTCGCGGAAGATGTCCGCGACGAAGGAGAGCAGCAGGATCGCGATGACCGCCGAGGCGACGTAGAGCACGATGTCCTGGAAGTCGTAGTTCTCGTTGCGCAGTGCCCGCACGGTCGCGACCAGCATCAGCCAGACGACCGAGACGGGGATCAGGACCTTCCAGCCGAGCTTCATCAGCTGGTCGTAGCGCACGCGCGGCAGGGTGCCGCGCAGCCAGATGAAGAAGAACAGCAGCAGCTGGACCTTGATGATGAACCAGAGCATCGGCCACCAGCCGTGGTTCGCGCCCTCCCAGAACGTGGAGATCGGGTACGGCGCCCGCCAGCCGCCCAGGAAGAGGGTGGTGGCGACGGCGGAGACGGTGACCATGTTGACGTACTCGGCCAGCATGAACAGCGCGAACTTGATCGACGAGTACTCGGTGTTGAAGCCGCCGACGAGGTCGCCCTCGGACTCGGGCATGTCGAACGGTGCCCGGTTGGTCTCGCCGACCATGGTGATGATGTAGATGATGAAGGAGACCGGCAGCAGGACGATGTACCAGCGGTCGGCCTGCGCCTCCACGATCGCGGAGGTCGACATCGTCCCGGAGTAGAGGAACACCGAGGCGAACGCGGCGCCCATGGCGATCTCGTAGGAGATCATCTGCGCGCACGAGCGCAGCCCGCCGAGCAGCGGGTACGTCGATCCGGACGACCAGCCGGCCAGGACGATGCCGTAGATGCCGACCGAGGCGACCGCGAGGACGTAGAGCATCGCGATCGGCAGGTCGGTCAGCTGCATCGTCGTGCGGTGGCCGAAGATCGAGACCTCGTTGCCGGCCGGGCCGAAGGGGATCACCGCGATCGCCATGAAGGCGGGCACCGCGGCGATGATCGGCGCCAGGATGTAGACGACCTTGTCGGCCCGCTTGACGATGACGTCTTCCTTCAGCATCAGCTTGATGCCGTCGGCGAGCGACTGGAGCATGCCCCAGGGGCCGTGCCGGTTGGGCCCGATGCGCAGCTGCATCCAGGCCACCACCTTGCGTTCCCAGACGATGGCGACCAGCACGGTCACCATCAGGAACGCGAAGCAGAAGACGGCCTTGACGGCCACCAGCCACCAGGGGTCGGTGCCGAACATCGACAGGTCCTCGGCTGCGAGGACGCTCTGCGCGGGGGCCGCGCCGAGTGGGGCGAGGGCGCTCATGCGCGGACCTCCGGTCCGTCGGAAGCGGGAACGGCGTCCGACGGAACGGCATCCGACGGGACCGCGTCCGACGGAGCGGCGTCCGACGGAGCCGAGTCCGCCGGGACGGCGTCGGCCGGGGCCGGGGCCTCGGCGGGGCCGATCCGGACGAGCGTGCCCGGCCGGGAGCCGGTGTCCGCGAGGACACCGCCGCCGGTCGAGTTCAGCGGCAGCCAGACGACCTTGTCGGGCATCTCCGTGACGCTGAGCGGCAGTTCGACCGTGCCGGCGGGGCCGGTGACGGCCAGGACGTCGCCGTCCGCGACACCCGTCTCGGCCGCCGTGGCGGGCGAGAGCCGGGCGACGGCCGCGTGGCGCGTACCGGCCAGGGCCTCGTCGCCGTCCTGGAGCCGGCCCTGGTCGAGCAGCAGCCGGTGTCCGGCGAGCACCGCCTCGCCCGCGCCCGGACGGGGCAGCGGACGCGACGACGCGACGGGCGGTTCGGCGTGCTCGCCGCTCCACTGGCCGAGCCGGTCCATCTCGGTCCGTACGGCCTTCAGGTTCGGCAGCGCGAACGGGATGTCCATGGCGTCGGCGAGCATGTGCAGCACCCGCGCGTCGTCCGTGGCCAGCCTGCGCGTCATCTGCTCGGGCTTGAGCGCGGAGTCGAACAGCCGCGCCCGGCCCTCCCAGTTGAGGAAGGTGCCGGCCTTCTCGGCGACGGCCGCGACCGGGAAGACGACGTCGGCGTGGTCGGTGACCTCGCTGGGCCGCAGTTCCAGGGAGACCAGGAAGCCGACGGCGGCGAGCGCCTCGCGCGCGCGTGCCGGGTCCGGCAGGTCGGCGACCTCGACGCCCGCGACGACCAGCGCGCCGAGGTCGCCGGTCGCGGCGGCCTCGACGATCCGGCCGGTGTCGCGGCCGGTGCCGTGCGGCAGTTCGCGTACCCGCCAGACCTCGGCGGTCTCCTCACGGGCCCGCGGGTCGTCGGCGGGACGGCCGCCGGGCAGCAGGGTCGGCAGCGCGCCGGCCTCGATCGCGCCGCGCTCACCGGCCCGGCGCGGAATCCAGACGAGCCGGGCGCCGGTGGCGGTGGCGGCCCGCGCGGCGGCGGTGAGCCCGCCGGGGACGGCGGCGAGCCGTTCACCGACGACGATCACCGCGCCGCTCTCGCGCAGGGCGTCGGCGGCGCGGACTCCCGCGCCCTCCAGCCCGGTCTGCGAGGCGAGCGCGTCGAGCCATTCGGTCTCGGTGCCGGGCGCGGCCGGCAGCAGCGTGCCGCCCGCCTTCCGCAGACCGGGGGTGACGTGCGTGGCGAGGGAGAAGGTGCGCTGGCCGTGCTTGCGCCGGGCCTTGCGCAGCCGCAGGAAGACGCCGGGCGCCTCCTCCTCGGACTCGAACCCGACGAGCAGGACGGCCGGGGCCTTCTCCAGCGTCGTGTTGGTGATCCCCGTGCCGTCCAGGTCCAGGCCGCGGCCGGCGACATGGGCGGCGAGGAACTCGGCCTCCTCGGCGCTGTGCACGCGCGCGCGGAAGTCGATGTCGTTGGTGTCGAGCGCGACCCGGGCGAACTTGCTGTACGCGTACGCGTCCTCGACCGTCAGCCGGCCGCCCGCCAGGACGGCGGCCCGGCCGCGCGCGGCGTTCAGACCGCTGGCGGCGGCCTCCAGGGCCTCGGGCCAGCTGGCGGGCGCCAGTTCACCGTCGGCGCCCCGGACGAGGGGGGTGGTGATCCGGTCCGGCCGCTGCGCGTACCGGAAGCCGAACCGCCCCTTGTCGCAGATCCACTCCTCGTTGACCTCGGGGTCGTCGGCGGCCATGCGCCGCATGACCTTGCCGCGCCGGTGGTCGGTGCGGGTGGCGCAGCCGCCCGAGCAGTGCTCGCAGACGCTGGGCGAGGAGACCAGGTCGAACGGGCGGGAGCGGAAGCGGTACGCCGCCGAGGTCAGCGCGCCGACCGGGCAGATCTGGATGGTGTTGCCGGAGAAGTACGACTCGAAGGGGTCGCCCACGCCGATGCCGACCTGCTGGAGCGCGCCGCGCTCCAGGAACTCGATCACCGGGTCGCCGGCCACCTGGTTGGAGAAGCGGGTGCAGCGGGCGCACAGGACACAGCGCTCGCGGTCGAGAAGGACCTGGGTGGAGATCGGTACGGGCTTCTCGAAGGTCCGCTTCTTGCCCTCGAACCGGCTGTCCGACTGGCCGTGGCTCATGGCCTGGTTCTGGAGCGGGCACTCGCCGCCCTTGTCGCAGACCGGACAGTCCAGCGGGTGGTTGATGAGCAGCAGCTCCATCACACCGCGCTGGGCCTTCTCGGCGACCGGCGAGGTGATCTGCGACTTGACGACCATGCCGTCGGTGCAGGTGATGGTGCAGGACGCCATCGGCTTGCGCTGGCCCTCCACCTCGACGATGCACTGGCGGCAGGCGCCGGCCGGGTCGAGCAGCGGGTGGTCGCAGAAGCGGGGGATCTCGATGCCGAGGAGTTCGGCGGCGCGGATCACCAGGGTCCCCTTGGGGACCGAGATGCCGATGCCGTCGATCGTCAGGGAGACGAGGTCTTCGGGCGGGACCGCCGCCTCGCCGCCGCCGGAGGGGGCAGACGTGGTGACTGTCATGCGTTCACCTCCAGGTGCGCGTGTCGGTCGGCCCACAGGGTGGACTTCGCCGGGTCGAAGGGGCAGCCCTTGCCGGTGATGTGCTGCTCGTACTCCTCGCGGAAGTACTTGAGCGAGGAGAAGATCGGCGCGGCGGCGCCGTCGCCGAGGGCGCAGAACGACTTGCCGTTGATGTTGTCGGCGATGTCGTTGAGCTTGTCGAGGTCCGAGGGGACGCCCTTGCCGGCCTCGATGTCGCGCAGCAACTGCACCAGCCAGTAGGTGCCTTCACGGCACGGCGTGCACTTGCCGCAGGACTCGTGGGCGTAGAACTCGGTCCAGCGGGTGACGGCCCGCACCACACAGGTGGTCTCGTCGAAGCACTGGAGCGCCTTGGTGCCGAGCATGGAGCCGGCGGCGCCGACGCCCTCGTAGTCCAGGGGCACGTCGAGGTGCTCGTCGGTGAACATCGGCGTGGAAGAGCCGCCGGGGGTCCAGAACTTGAGCCGGTGGCCGGAACGCATGCCGCCGCCCATGTCGAGGAGCTGGCGCAGGGTGATGCCGAGCGGGGCCTCGTACTGGCCGGGGCTGGTGACATGGCCGCTGAGCGAGTAGAGCGTGAAGCCCGCGGACTTCTCGCTGCCCATCGACTTGAACCAGTCCTTGCCGCGGTTGAGGATCGCGGGAACCGAGGCGATGGACTCGACGTTGTTCACCACGGTGGGGCAGGCGTAGAGACCCGCGACGGCGGGGAACGGCGGGCGCAGCCGGGGCTGTCCGCGCCGTCCCTCCAGCGAGTCCAGCAGCGCGGTCTCCTCACCGCAGATGTACGCGCCGGCTCCGGCGTGCACGGTGATGTCGAGGTCGATCCCGCTGCCGAGGATGTCCTTGCCGAGGTAGCCCGCCGCGTACGCCTCGCGCACGGCCTCGTGCAGCCGGCGCAGGACGGGCACGACCTCGCCGCGCAGATAGATGAAGGCGTGCGAGGAGCGGATCGCGTAGCACGCGATGATCATTCCCTCGATGAGGGAGTGCGGGTTGGCGAAGAGGAGCGGGATGTCCTTGCAGGTGCCCGGCTCCGACTCGTCCGCGTTGACGACGAGGTAGTGCGGCTTGCCGTCGCCCTGCGGGATGAACTGCCACTTCATGCCGGTGGGGAAGCCGGCGCCGCCCCGGCCGCGCAGCCCGGAGTCCTTCACGTACGCGATGAGGTCGTCCGGGGTCATGGCGAGGGCCTTGCGCAGCCCCTCGTACCCCTCGTGCCTCTTGTACGTCTCCAGGGTCCACGCGTCGGGCTGGTCCCAGAACGCGGACAGGACCGGCGAGAGGAGCTTCTCCGGGCCGGTGTCGTTCATGGCGGGTGCGGTGGTCATCACTCCCCCTCCTCGGCCGCGGGGCCCGTGGGGTTCGCGGGGTCGGACGCCGCGGTCTGCTGCGGCGCGTCGTGCGAGCTGAGGTGCTCGGCACCGGGCTGGGGCGTGTCCCGCGGGGCCGCTCCGTCGCGCGGGCGCGGCGTACGGGCCGGGATCGCCTCGCCCTTGGCGAGCTTGAGGCCGATCAGCGAGGCGGGGCCGGCGCCGCCGGTGGCGTCGACGGCGCCGGGGCGCTCGTCGGGGAAGCCCGCGAGGATGCGCGCGGTCTCCTTGTACGTGCACAGGGGCGCGCCACGCGTGGGGCTGACCTGTTCGCCGGCCCGCAGGTCGTCCACGAGCTGCTTCGCCGACTCGACGGTCTGGTTGTCGAAGAACTCCCAGTTGACCATCACCACCGGCGCGAAGTCGCAGGCCGCGTTGCACTCGATGTGCTCCAGCGTGACCTTGCCGTCCTCGGTGGTCTCGTTGTTGCCGACCCCGAGGTGCTCCTTCAGCTCGTCGAAGATGGCGTCGCCGCCCATCACCGCGCAGAGCGTGTTGGTGCAGACGCCGACCTGGTAGTCGCCGGACGGCTTGCGCCGGTACATCGAGTAGAAGGTCGAGACGGCCGTGACCTCGGCGGTGGTCAGCCCGAGCATCTCGGCGCAGAACCGGACGCCGGTACGGGTGACGTACCCGTCCTCGGACTGGGTCAGGTGCAGCAGCGGCAGCAGGGCCGAGCGGCTGTCGGGGTAGCGGGCGATCACCTCCCGGGCGTCCGTCTCCAGCCGGGCGCGCACATCGGCCGGGTAGTCGGGGGCGGGGAGTTGGGGCATTCCGAGGCTGACCTCGGAATTCGGTGTGGTGGTCACCGGTCGACGCCTCCCATCACGGGGTCGATGGACGCGACGGCGACGATGACGTCGGCGACCTGGCCGCCCTCACACATGGCCGCCATGGACTGGAGATTGGTGAACGACGGGTCGCGGAAGTGGACCCGGTAGGGGCGGGTGCCCCCGTCGGAGACGACGTGCACGCCGAGTTCGCCCTTGGGCGATTCGACGGCGGCGTACGCCTGCCCCGGCGGCACCCGGAAGCCCTCCGTCACCAGCTTGAAGTGATGGATCAGAGCCTCCATGGAGGTGCCCATGATGTTCTTGATGTGGTCGAGCGAGTTGCCGAGGCCGTCCGGGCCGAGCGCGAGCTGCGCGGGCCAGGCGATCTTCTTGTCGCCGACCATGACCGGGCCCGGCTCCAGCCGGTCCAGGCACTGCTCGACGATGCGCAGCGACTGCCGCATCTCCTCCAGCCGGATGAGGAAACGCCCGTAGGCGTCGCACGTGTCGGCGGTCGGGATGTCGAAGTCGTACGTCTCGTAACCGCAGTACGGGTCGGTCTTGCGCAGGTCGTGCGGCAGGCCGGCCGAGCGCAGGATCGGTCCGGTGGCGCCGAGCGCCATGCAGCCGGCCAGGTCGAGATAGCCGACGTCCTGCATACGGGCCTTGAAGATCGGGTTGCCGGTGGCGAGCGCGTCGTACTCCGGCAGGTTCTTGCGGAGCGTCTTCACCAGCTCGCGCAGGTGGTCGACGGCGCCCGGGGGAAGGTCCTGGGCGAGGCCGCCGGGCCGGATGTACGCGTGGTTCATGCGCAGTCCGGTGATCAGCTCGTAGGCGTCGAGAATCATTTCACGATCACGGAAGCCGTAGATCATGATCGTGGTCGCGCCGAGTTCCATGCCGCCGGTCGCGAGGCAGACCAGGTGCGAGGAGAGCCGGTTCAGCTCCATCAGCAGGACGCGGATGATGTTCGCCCGGTCCGGGATGTCGTCCTCGATGCCCAGCAGCGTCTCCACGGCACGGCAGTACGCCGTCTCGTTGAAGAACGACGTCAGGTAGTCCATGCGCGTGACGAAGGTGGTGCCCTGCGTCCAGTTGCGGAATTCGAGGTTCTTCTCGATACCGGTGTGCAGGTAACCGATGCCGCAGCGGGCCTCGGTGACGGTCTCGCCCTCGATCTCCAGGATCAGCCGCAGCACACCGTGCGTCGACGGGTGCTGGGGACCCATGTTGACGATGATGCGCTCGTCGTCCGACTTGGCCGCGGTCTCGACGACCTCGTCCCAGTCGCCACCGGTGACGGTGTAGACGGTGCCCTCGGTGGTGGCACGAGGAGTGGCGTGTGGGGTGGAGTGTGGGGTGGTCACGAGTACGACCTCCGCTGGTCCGGAGCCGGGATCTGGGCGCCCTTGTACTCGACGGCGATACCGCCGAGGGGATAGTCCTTGCGCTGCGGGAAGCCCTGCCAGTCGTCCGGCATCATGATCCGGGTGAGGGCGGGGTGGCCGTCGAAGATCAGGCCGAAGAAGTCGTACGTCTCACGCTCGTGCCAGTCGTTGGTCGGATAGACCTCGACCAGGGACGGCACGTGCGGGTCACTGTCCGGCGCGGAGACCTCCAGGCGGATCACCCGGCCGTGCGTCAGGGACCGCAGGTGGTAGACGGCGTGCAGTTCACGGCCCTTGTCACCCAGGTAGTGGACGCCGGACACACCCGTACACAGCTCGAAGCGGAGCGCCGGGTCGTCGCGGAGCGTCCGGGCGACTTGGAGCAGGTGCTCACGGGCGATGTGGAAGGTGAGTTCCTTCCGGTCGACGACCGTCTTCTCGATGGCGTGGGCGGGGAGCAGTCCCTGCTCCTCCAGCGCGCCTTCGAGTTCGTCGGCGATCTCGTCGAAGACCCCGTCGGGGCCGCCGTACGGACGGGACGCGGCACCGGGCAGGCTCACGGTCCGGACGAGACCGCCGTAACCGCTGGTGTCACCGCCACCGGTGTCGGTGCCGAACATGCCCTTGCGTACGCCGATGACCTCGCCGGCCCGGCCGACCTCGGACGGCACGTTCGCGCCGGGCTGGTTGTCTTCCGGTGTGCTCCCGGATCGCTGCTCGTCACTCACCGCAGCAGCCCCTTCATCTCGATCATGGGAAGCGCCCTGAGCGCCGCCTCCTCCGCCTCGCGGGCGGCTTCCTCCGCGTTGACCCCGAGCTTGGAGCCCTGGACCTTCTGGTGGAGCTTGAGGATGGCGTCCATCAGCATTTCCGGACGCGGCGGGCAGCCCGGCAGGTAGATGTCGACAGGGACGATGTGGTCGACGCCCTGGACGATCGCGTAGTTGTTGAACATGCCGCCGGACGACGCGCACACCCCCATGGAGATGACCCACTTGGGATTCGGCATCTGGTCGTAGACCTGCCGCAGCACGGGCGCCATCTTCTGGCTCACCCGTCCCGCGACGATCATCAGGTCCGCCTGGCGCGGCGAACCGCGGAAGACCTCCATGCCGAACCGCGCGAGGTCGTACCGGCCGGCGCCCGTCGTCATCATCTCGATGGCGCAGCAGGCGAGGCCGAAGGTCGCCGGGAACATGGACGACTTGCGCACCCAGCCCGCGGCCTGCTCGACGGTGGTGAGCAGAAATCCGCTCGGCAGCTTCTCTTCGAGTCCCATTGGTTAGCCCCTCCGCGCCTTTAGTCCCATTCCAGACCGCCGCGCCGCCACACATACGCGTAGGCGACGAAGACGGTGAGCACGAAGAGCAGCATCTCCACGAGCCCGAAAAGCCCGAGCGCGTCGAAGGTGACGGCCCAGGGGTAAAGGAAGACGACTTCGATGTCGAAAATGATGAAGAGCATCGCCGTCAGGTAGTACTTGATGGGAAAGCGGCCACCTCCGGCCGGCGTGGGAGTGGGCTCGATGCCGCACTCGTACGCTTCGAGTTTTGCCCGGTTGTACCTTTTCGGGCCGATAAGCGTGGCCGCCACCACGGAGAAGATCGCAAACGCGGCACCGAGAGCGCCGAGCACGAGGATTGGCGCGTAGGCATTCACGCTCCTCGCTCCTTCCAGTCGTCCCTGACCGTTGGTCCTCAACCGAGCTTCTGTCTCGCCGCCCCGCGAAGATCACGCGTATGTGAGGCAGTTCACAAGCCGGACTGCCCCGCATCCTATGCCTCAGGGTCTGTGATCTGCGACACGGGGTGGGGGAAGGAGTTTGTGATCTCCACCACCCGACGATCGATCATGTGTCGGAGCGCCCTCGGATCACCGAACAGGGAGCGCCCGCACGGTCACTTGAGGTAACAACGCGGAGAGTCACCGCTGGTCGGAGGCGTGCGGTCCCTATCAAGGCGGCACGGAGAGCAGCAAATTGGAGATGGACACGGGCGAGTGATAGATGGGTCTCACGCCCGCCCGGGAGGCTCCCGGGAGCGGAGGGAAGGCGGAGCGCGGGAGAGGTCCGGGAGGAGTCCGCGATCGGCCCGCGGGACGCCGGAGCGTCGACGGGACGGACCGGCGGGACGCCGGGGCCGGCCCCGGGGGCGGATCACGTGCACGCGTTCACGAGCGGTTCACCGACGATTCTCAGCCGTCACCTTCCTGTGACCTGCACCACTCCACCCAACCCCGACATTTGCGGGGCTTGGCCATCGGAGCGAACGGATGGTAGGTGGCGGGCAATTGGGGTGATTCGCCGAAAGGCTCTGATCACAGCCATGATCACGAGTGTCCGTTATGACCGTTACGGCGTCAATAAAGGCCGCTGTCAAGCGGATTGATCTATTCCGAACGTAACTGTGGCGCAACACACGTTTCTTGAAGGGAACCCGGAGGCCCTGATAGCGATAGGTCCCATGTCCCACACCGCTCACATACCCAGCCACCGGAAGCCCCGCCGAAGCGCGTCGAAAACGGCGATCCGGTCCGGAGTTGCCGGTGGCGTCCTCAGCACCATGGCGCTGGCCGGTGCCGCCGCTCCGGCCAACGCCGAGCCGGTCACCGAGACCATCGAGATGCCCACGCTCACCTCGGGTCTGGCCGACAGCACCGCGCGTTCCGCCGAGGTGACCCAGCGGATCGCCGCGGACCTGGACCTGCGGGTACGGCAGGACTCCGCCGCCGCCCACGCCGCGAAGCTCGCCAAGAAGGCCAAGGCCGAGGCCGAGCGCAAGGCCGAGGCGAAGGAGAAGGCGGCAGCCGCCGACCGCGCCCGGGCCGCCTCGGAGCGCGCCTCGCGCTCCGAGGAGCGGACCACGCTCTCCGCCTCCGGCTCCGCCGCCCCGGCCTCGTACAGCACCACGCAGGCCAGCGGTTCGGCCGCCGCCGTGCTGGCGTTCGCGCGTGCCCAGGTCGGCGACGCGTACGTGCTCGGCTCCACCGGGCCCAACTCGTGGGACTGCTCCGGCCTCGTCCAGGCCGCCTACCGCCAGGCCGGGGTCGAACTGCCCCGCACCTCGGGCCCGCAGTCGACCGCCGGTACGCAGGTCTCCCTGGACAACCTCCAGCCCGGCGACATCCTTTACTGGGGCGGGGCGGGCGGCGCGTACCACGTGGCGATCTACTCCGGCGGCGGCAACTTCATCGGCGCGCAGAACTCCGGTACGGGCGTGGTCGAGAAGTCGCTGGACTGGGACCCGCCGACCGGCGCGGTCCGGCTCCTCTGAACGCACCTCCGGCACCACCGAAGGGCCGTCGCTCCCCCGCCCCGGGGAACGGCGGCCCTTCGCCGTGCCGTGGCGCCGGGGTCCGTACCGCCTCCGTGGGCGCCGTGCCGTACGCCTCCGTACGGCGCCGGGGTCCGTACCCGCCTCCGTACCGTCCCCGCGCCCCGGCGTACCCCCAACGGTCCCTCGCGACACGCGTGTTCGAGAGTGCCCGCCGCCTCGCACGGGCATCGGAAGGACAGGGCACGACCTCTCCCCCCACAGGCACCACGCAGGAGGCACCACCGATGACTGTCAAAGGCGTCGACGTATCGTCGTACCAGAGCTCGTCGTTCGCCACGAAGGGCCTCGACTTCGCGATCGTCAAGGCCACCGAGGGCACCTCGTACCTCAACCCCCGCATGGCGGCGCAGGCTTCGCACGCGCGGGACGCCGGGCTGGTGGTCGGCTTCTACCACTTCCTGCGGCCCGGCGGCGTGAAGGCGCAGGCGGAGTACTTCGTGAAGCAGGCCGCCGAACACGCGGGCGACCCGCTGTTCGCCGACTGGGAGGACCCGGACGTCTCCTGCGCGTCGAAGGACGCCTTCCTGGCGGAGGTCCAGCGGCTGCGGGGCGCGGACCACCGCGTCGGGCTGTACTGCAACCGGGACTTCTGGCTCAACCACGACACCACCAGCGAGGCCGGCGACGCCCTGTGGATCGCGGACTACGTGACGGCGGGCAAGCCGCGGATCAAGGCCGCGTGGAAGTTCCACCAGTACACGGACACCCCGATCGACACGAACGTCGGCCGGTTCGCCGACGCCGCGGCCCTGCGGAGCTGGGCCGGGGGCGCCGGCGGCAAGAGCCTGGCGGCGCTCGCCGACGAGGGCTTCCAGGTCAGCGGCGCCGAGGAGTAGAAACAGGCGATTCGAGTTGGTCCCGCCCGTTCCCCGGTCGGCCCACTAGAAAGGGTCGAGAAAGACGCGCTCTCGGTTCCGTGGCGTCACTCGTCGAGTGTGCCATCCTCGTCCTCGCTCTCGATCCCGTCCTCGGCCTCGTTCTTGCCAGGCTTCCGAGTCCTCGGCTCCTGGTCGAAAACTCCCTCCGGCCGGTAGTAGCGACGGGCACTGGGATAGGACGTCGGGCTGTCGTCGTACATGATCACCCAACCGAGCAAAGAGCAGATTTGCCATCTGCCGGTCAAGTGTCGCGCCACGAAACGAAGCGCTTGGTCAACGTTAATTTCCCCCTCGGGGACGTTGACCATTCGTTCCCTGAACGCGGCCGCCTGCTTGAAGCGGAAGAGGAACGGTATGCCGCGCTTGATCGTCACCAGCACGTCATGCAGCGACTGAACACCCGGCTTGAGCCCTTCCACGTGGCGAGAAAGGTCGATGGGAAACTCAAGGTCGAAGTGATTTCTCTTGATCACGGTCTTGTCGCGGTTGCGCCCAGGATCGTTGTTTCCGAATCCACGATTGTTCCAGACGATCTTTCCCTCCTTGAGATGCTTTTTGATCAGCATTTTTTCCGGAGATACAGAGGAAAGATCTTCTTCAACGAACAAACACTTGAATGACATCTCGTCGATGGAAATGCCTTCTCGGCCGGACAACTTGTAGAGGTGATTCCCAAGACGGTCGGGAAGCGGCTCATCGGCCTTCCCGACGTAGGCGAGCTGTCGCTCATTGCCTGATTCCTGGCGGAAGATCTGGTAGACCCCGGACATGTTGGGAAGGCCGAGCTTCTCAGCCTGCGGAGCGAGCGCGCCAAGATTCTCCGCGGTGAGAGGAGCCGGCTCCAATTTCTTCAGGGCGGCGTACAGCTGCGTGCTCAGCGCCTCCGTGATACTGAGCCGGAACTGATCACTGTAGCCGTCGCCCATCTGCGCACCCCGTTCCGTTGAAACCCTTGATCGCGACACAGCTTATCTGGTCCAACTGGGGCACATGGGAGCCAAGTTGCCAGACGTGACACCATGATCACACACTCCGCGGTATGGTTCTTCCATGCCTGATCTGCGCGAAGAGCGCCAAGAGGTCGGATCCTGCGTCGAGTTGTTCGCCGGCGGCGGGGGACTCGCGATGGCTGTGCATGCCGCTGGCTTCCGCCCGCTGCTGGTGAACGAGTACGCCAAGCGAGCATGTGAGTCGTTGAGATCGAACCCACCGGACCCGGATGAGCCGGAGAAGCCCTGGCCGCTCGTCCAGGGCGATGTACGCGACATCGACTTCACCGACCTTGTCACGGAGGAGGTCGATGTCCTCGCGGGCGGCCCTCCCTGCCAGCCGTTCAGCCTCGGGGGTGCGCACAAAGGCATGGAGGACGAACGGAACATGTTCCCGGAGATGTTCCGCGCCATCCGGGAGATGAAGCCGAAGGCGGTCATCTGCGAGAATGTTCGCGGCTTGCTCCGACCTTCTTTCAAACCCTACTTCAACTACATCTTGAACGAGATGCGGCTTCCGTTCGTGGAACGTGAAAAGAACGCGACCTGGGAAGACCACAACGACATACTTGAAAAACTGATCGCGAACGAATCGGTTGAGCCGTCGCAGCGATACGTAGTCACCGAGGCGGAAGTCAACGCGGCCGACTACGGTGTCCCGCAGATTCGGAATCGAGTGATCATCGTAGCGTTTCGCTCTGACCTCGATGTCGACTGGGGCGAGTTCATGCCGAGGGAGACCCACTCCCAGGAATCGCTGATCCACTCCATGCGCGAGGGCGGACCGTACTGGAACCGGCACAATGTGCCTGCGGATGTTCGCGATCGTGTCATCGCCGGCCTTCCCGACCTCGACTACGAGAACAAGAAAGTCAAGAAGAAGCTGGACCTGGAGCCGTGGCGTACGTTGCGCGACGCCATCGCGGGAGTCGACGAGAACGAAGGAAAACCGCTTCCGTACATTACGGAGGAAGCCGTCAAGGAAAAAATCCAAGTGGGCGGCTTCCCCGACCACGTCGGATGGCCTGGTGCGCGCATGTATACCGGGCACACGCCAAACCTGCTGGACCGGCCCGCCAAGACCGTGAAGGCGGGCGTCCACGGCGTACCTGGCGGGGAATCCGTCATGCGGCTCGACAACGTCGACTTCGTCAATTACGGGGGAGGAGACGGATACCGATACATGACCGTGCGAGAAACGGCGCGAGTCATGACCTTCCCGGACCGTTGGATTCTCGATGGGCCACGGGGAGAGAAGATGCGGCAGTTGGGCAACGCCGTCCCCGTCAAGCTGGGGACGGCTTTCTCAGAGGCTGTCGCGAACGCTCTCAAGTCCGTTGGCCTTTTGGAGACCCCGGAGAAGCGGAAGTGACCAGCCCCGCGAGCGATCGGCAGAGGCGGTGGAAGGATCAGACACCTCCCGATCAGGCATGGAAGCCGAGGGCGGGCGGAAGCAGGGAGGCTCGGGCGGCTGAGCAGGATCGAGCCGCCGGCAGTCGACTGGCACGCGCGGTCGAGCGGGGTGGAGGTCGGTACGCGCGCGCGTCCATCGCGCTGCGTCTGTACCGCAGCACCCGTCGCGTCCGTGCCTACCTGCGGTGGTCGCAGGAAGGCCAGACGCGGGAACGGTACGTCGGCGAGGTTGACGGTGCGACTCGCGCGGCCAATCTGGCACAGGCATGGCAGATGGCTCGTGCCGCCGGTTACGTGACCACCGAGACCGTTCCCCCTGACTCCTGGGCCACTTCGCCCGCTTCCCGAGCGGTCATGTCCGCCAACAAGGGACGGGACACGAAGCCCGAGAAGCTGCTGCGTTCCGCCCTCCACAGACGGGGGCTGCGCTATCGCGTGGGGGTGAGACCGGTCTCGGACCTGCGCCGCACAGCCGATGTGGTGTTCACGAAGGCGCGCGTCGCCGTTTTCGTCGATGGCTGCTACTGGCACGGCTGCCCCGAACATTACCGTCCCGCCAAGAAGGGTGCGGCATTCTGGCAGGAGAAAATCGCTGGTAACAGGGCACGCGACACCGAAACCAACGAGGCGCTACGCCAGGCCGGTTGGCTGGTCGTCCGTGTGTGGGAACACGAAGACCCGGAGGAGGCGGCGCGTGAAGTGATCGAGGCCGTCAGATCGAGAAGCGACCTGCCTGCTGTGGATCCCGGTTGAGTCCGTTGCTCACCGACCACCAGCGAGGCCGGCGACGCCCTGTGGATCGCGGACTACGTGACGGCGGGCAAGCCGCGGATCAAGGCCGCGTGGAAGTTCCACCAGTACACGGACACCCCGATCGACACGAACGTCGGCCGGTTCGCCGACGCCGCGGCCCTGCGGAGCTGGGCCGGGGGCGCCGGCGGCAAGAGCCTGGCGGCGCTCGCCGACGAGGGCTTCCAGGTCAGCGGCGCCGAGGAGTAGGCGGTGTCCGACACGGTCCAGAGGGTGCCGGTCAGGACTTGGGAGCGACCTTGCTCAGGCCGTTGATGATGCGGTCCATCGCGTCGCCGCCCGTCGGGTCGGTCAGGTTCGCCAGCATCTTCAGCGTGAACTTCATCAGCAGCGGATGCGTCAGGCCCCGCTGCGTGGCGACCTTCATCACCTTCGGGTTGCCGATCAGCTTCACGAAGGCCCGGCCCAGCGTGTAGTAGCCGCCGTAGGTGTCCTTGAGGATCTGCGGATAGCGGTGCAGGGCCATCTCGCGCTGCCCCGGTGTCTGCCGGGACTGCGCCTGCACGATGACCTCGGCCGCGATCTGGCCGGACTCCATGGCGTACGCGATGCCCTCGCCGTTGAACGGGTTGACCAGCCCGCCCGCGTCGCCGACCAGCAGCAGGCCCTTGGTGTAGTGCGGCTTGCGGTTGAAGGCCATCGGGAGGGCGGCCCCCCGGATCGGCGTCGTCATGTTGTCGGGGGTGTAGCCCCAGTCCTCCGGCATCGAGGCGCACCACGCCTTGAGCACCTCGCGCCAGTCCAGCTCCTTGAAGGCGGACGACGAGTTGAGGATGCCGAGGCCCACGTTGGAGGTGCCGTCGCCCATGCCGAAGATCCAGCCGTAGCCGGGCAGCAGCCGGTCCTCGGTACCGCGCCGGTCCCACAGCTCCAGCCACGACTCCAGGTAGTCGTCGTCGTGCCGGGGCGAGGTGAAGTACGTACGGACGGCGACGCCCATCGGCCGGTCCTCGCGCCGGTGCAGCCCCATCGCGAGCGACAGCCGCGTGGAGTTGCCGTCGGCGGCGACGACCAGCGGGGCGTGGAAGGTGACGGGCGTCTTCTCCTCGCCCATCCGGGCGTTGACGCCGGTGATCCGGCCGGTGCGCGGGTCCACGATCGGCGCGCCGACGTTGCAGCGCTCGTGCAGCCGGGCCCCGGCCTTCTGCGCCTGCCGGGCCAGCTGCTCGTCGAAGTCGTCGCGCTTGCGGACGAGTCCGTAGTCCGGGTAGCTGGCCAGATCGGGCCAGTCGAGCTGGAGCCGTACGCCGCCGCCGATGATCCGCAGGCCCTTGTTGCGCAGCCAGCCGGCCTCCTCGGAGATGTCGATGCCCATCCCGACGAGCTGCTTGGTGGCGCGCGGGGTCAGACCGTCGCCGCACACCTTCTCGCGCGGGAACGCGGTCTTCTCCAGGAGCAGGACGTCCAGTCCCGCCTTGGCCAGGTGGTACGCCGTGGTGGAGCCGGCCGGGCCCGCCCCCACGACGATGACGTCCGCGGTGTGTTCGGAGCGGGGCTCGGTCACGGCGGGATCTCCCGAAGACTCGTGGGACTCGGCTGGCGGGTCCGGTCGTGGCGTACCGACGGCGGTGAATGTTCGGCACTGGACAGATACAGGTACGGACGCAGATGCAGATGTAGGTGCGGAAGCAGTCTAGGGGTGGGCCCCGGACGACGAGTTGAAGGGCTCTCCCGGCGGGCGATGTCCCCCGGAACTCGGTGACCGGACCGACCCGGCCCGGGGGCGGGGCGGGTCCGGCCGCGCCACGCCCACTCGGCGCGAGCCCGGCCCGGTCCCGTTCGTTCGTACGGTTCCGGCCGGCCCGCCCGTGCTCAGACCTCGGCGGGCCTGGTCCCCCGGTGCAGGGCCACCACGCCGCCGGTCAGGTTCCGCCACGCGACCTTCGTCCAGCCGGCCTTCTGGAGCAGCCCGGCGAGGCCCGGCTGGTCGGGCCAGGCGCGGATGGACTCGGCGAGGTACACGTACGCGTCCGGGTTGGAGGACACGGCCCGCGCCGTGGGCGGCAGCGCGCGCATCAGGTACTCGGTGTAGACGGTCCGGAAGGGCTCCCAGGTCGGCTGCGAGAACTCACAGATCACGACCTTCCCGCCCGGCTTGGTCACCCGGTACAGCTCACGCAGCGCGCTGTCCGTGTCCTGCACGTTGCGCAGCCCGAAGGAGATGGTGACGGAGTCGAAGACACCGTCCCGGAAGGGGAGTTTCGTCGCGTCCCCGGCGGTCAGCGGCAGCCAGGGGTACCGCTTCCTGCCCTCCCGGAGCATGCCCAGCGAGAAGTCGCACGGCACGACGTAGGCGCCGGTGGCGGCGAACGGCAGGGACGAGGTGGCCGTCCCGGCGGCGAGGTCGAGGATCTTCTGCGCGGGGCGTGCGCCGACCGCCTTGGCGACCTCCCTGCGCCAGAGCCGGTCCAGCCCGAGGGAGATCACGTCGTTGGTGAGGTCGTAGTTCGCCGCCACGCCGTCGAACATCGCGGCGACTTCGTGCGGCTGCTTGTCCAGAGAGGCTCGGGTCACCCTTCCATTCAAGCAGCCCCGCCGTACGCGTCAGTGGGGGCGGTCCCCGGCGATGGCGACACGTTCGGCGACCCGGCGGTGCGGGGCGTAGTCGTTGACCGCGTAGTGCTGGGTGGCCCGGTTGTCCCAGAACGCGACATCGCCGGCGCGCCAGGCGAACCGCACCTGGAACTCGGGGGCGTGCGCCTGCTGGAAGAGCAGCCGCAGCAGCCGGTCGCTCTCCTCCCGCGCGAAGCCCACGATCCGGGTGGTGAACGAGGCGTTGACGAAGATCGTCCGGCGGCCGGTGACCGGGTGGCGGCGCACCACCGGGTGCTCGACGGGCGGGAACCGCTCCTGGTGCGCCGCGAGCCGCTCCGGCGGGTAGAAGCGGGAGAAGCCGGGGATGAAGTCGTGCACCGCCCGCGCTCCCTCGATGCGCTCCTTCACGTCCCGGGGGAGGTTGTCGTACGCGGCGGCCATGTCCGCCCACAGGGTGTCGCCGCCCGTCGGCGGGACCTCGCGCAGATGGAGGACCGCGCCGAGGGCGGGGCGCTCGCGGAAGGTGACGTCGGCGTGCCAGACGTTCTCGAAGGTGGGGACGGCGGTCCGGTCGAGCCGGGCGACCTGCGGGTCGTCGCCGGTGGCGAGCAGCGGGTTGGTCTCCAGCTCGCCCCAGTGCCCGGCGAACGCCCGCTGCTGCCGCGAGGTCAGGTGCTGGTCACGGAAGAACAGCACCTTCCACTCCAGCAGCGCCCGGTCCAGCTCGGCGCGTACGGCCGCCTCCAGCGGGCGGGTCAGGTCGACGCCGTGGATCTCGGCGCCGATGACCCGGCCGAGCGGGACCAGGCGGAAGCGCTCGTACGGGCGGTCGGTCCAGCCCTCCGGGACACGGCGCAGCTCGCGCGGGCCCTCGTACAGCCCGTCGGCGGGGATGCGGTGTTCGCGCAGGGCCGGGGCGGGGGGTGTCGTGGTGGTCGTCATGGTTCTCCTCCTCCGGTGGGGCGGATGTGGCTGGTCGGCTCAGCGGGCCGCGTGACGCACCGCTGTGCCGATCTCGGCGCGCAGGGCGGCGTACGCGGGCAGGCCGCGTAGTTCGTCGGGGTCCGCGCCGGTGCGGGGCAGGTCGATCGGGATGTCCAGGGCGACCGTTCCCGGGCGGTTGGTGAGGACGATCGCCCGGGTGCCGAGGAAGACCGCCTCGTCCACGCTGTGGGTGACGAAGACCGAGGTGGTCCCGGCCTCGGCGCTCACCGTGCGCAGGTCCTCCTGGAGTCGTTCCCGGGTCAGGGACGTCGAGCGCGGCGAACGGCTCGTCCAGCAGCAGGAGCCGCTTGCCGCCCGCCAGGGCGCGGGCGATGGCGACGCGCTGCTGCTGACCGCGAGGGCACCAGCACCGGCGGCCACAGCTGGAGGGCGGTCACCAGTTGCCAGGCGCCGAGGAGGACGGCGAGCGCGACGACGCGCAGTCCGGTGCGGCGCAGCCGGGCGGCGCGTTCGGGACGGTGGCGGCGCTCCCCGGCCGAGGGGCCCGGTGTCAGGGGGGTGGCGGGGTCGGGGGGTCCGTTCCCGTAAGGACGGAGAGGTCGGCATGGAGGGGTCTCCGGAGTCATGGAGCGTCGCCGGACCTGCGGGCAGGCCGGAAGAAGGAGAAGCGCGAGGGGCGCCGGGGGCGCGGACCGGAGACGCGGAAGGCGCGAGGAACGTGGTTACCGGGGACGCGCGCGGGCACTGCGCGGGCATCGCCGAGGATGCCGCGGCAGGCTCAACAGCAAGCGCTGGAAACGCGGCAGAGATCGATGGGGAGGCACTCCACCAGAAAACGATCCGTCACGGGCGCTGTTCTAGCACAGCGCTTCGCGGGGGCACCAGGGCGCCGCCAGGGAGTGAGACGCGCCCGGACAGGGGGGTTGACCCGCCGCACCGCCCTTGAACTGGTCAAGCCGTTGCGGCACGGGCGTGGGCGAGCCGGGCGGACAACCCCGATGTCCACGCCAGGGCCGTGGTCGTCCGCACCTGCGTGGCCGAACGCCGCCGCACCGTACGCGATCCGCTCGCCCACCACCGCGACGCGCCCCCTTCGCGGCCAGTCCCGCACCGGGCGCGGGCCCCCGGGTCGTACCGCTCTCACCGCTCGCCGGACTCCCGCCCCGGGCACGGGCGGTGGTCGTCCCGCGCCACGGGGCGCCGCCTGGAGGGCTCGTCGCACGCCGTGAGCCCCGGGACGCCGTCGAGCCGGCGAGGAGCCGGCGTCAGCGGGCGCGGTGCACGAGCCGCCCCGCGAGCACCGTCGCCACGCAGGTCCCCGCCCCGCCCGCGTACAGGGCCGTCTCGTCGGGCACGTCGAAGACCGCGAAGTCCGCGCGTCCTCCCGGGGTGAGCGGTCCGTGCGCCGTACGGGCCAGATCGCCGCCCGCCGCGAAGGGGTCCAGGTCCGGCGGGCCCGTGGGCAGGCCCGGGGCGCGGACCGGGATCAGCCCCGACCGGGAGACGGCCGTCCGCAGCGCCGCGTCGTCCGCGTCGAAGGGGCCGGCCAGGTGCGTGGTGCCGTGCCGCAGCATCCGCTGGAGCCCGCGCCGGACGCTGCCGGCCCGCCGGGTCGCGTCCATCGTGGCCGTGAGCCGTGCGAACTCCTCGCCCCACAGCGGGAGTTCGCCCAGTTCGCCGGCCTCGCGGGGGTCCGGGTGGTAGCAGCGGGTGAGCAGTTCGCGGGCCCGGTCCTGGCGCAGTCCGGGCGTGAGGAGGCCGGGCCAGCGGCGGACCCGGGCGGCCGGGTGCGCGGCGAGGACCTCGTCGTACGGGCCGAGGGCCGCGATCCGGTCGCCGTCCACCGCGACCGCACCGTCCGCGACGGCCGCCGCGCCGACCGGCAGGACCAGTGGCGCGGCGTGGATCGTCAGCACGGGGTGGCTCGTTACGGGGCGGCTAGTTGGCGTCGAGCAGCTTGAGTTCCGGGTGCGCCGTGCCGCCCGCGATCGCCGTGGAGGAGATGTGCGAGACGACGCGCCGGTCCACCGGGTCGTCCGCCGGGTCGTCGTGCACGACGATGTGCTCGTACGTCGTGGTCCGCTGCGCGGGCACCCGGCCCGACTTGCGGATCAGGTCGATGATCTCCAGCCGGTTGGAGCGGTGCTTCGCCCCCGCCGACGAGACGACGTTCTCCTCCAGCATGATCGAGCCGAGGTCGTCGGCGCCGTAGTGCAGGGACAGCTGGCCGACCTCCTTGCCGGTGGTGAGCCAGGAACCCTGGATGTGGGCGACGTTGTCGAGGAAGAGCCGGGCGATGGCGATCATCCGCAGATACTCGAAGAGCGTGGCCTGCGTCTGCCCCTTCAGCTTGTTGTTCTCCGGCTGGTAGGTGTACGGGATGAACGCCCGGAAGCCGCCCGTCCGGTCCTGTGTGTCACGGATCATCCGCAGGTGCTCGATCCGCTCGGCGTTGGTCTCGCCGGTGCCCATGAGCATCGTGGACGTCGACTCGACGCCCAGTCCGTGCGCGGTCTCCATGATCTCCAGCCACCGCTCGCCGGACTCCTTCAGCGGCGCGATCGCCTTGCGCGGCCGGGCGGGCAGCAGCTCGGCGCCGGCGCCCGCGAACGAGTCGAGCCCCGCCGCGTGGATCCGGCGGATCGCCTCCTCCACGGAGACGTCCGAGATCCGGGCCATGTGCTCGACCTCGGACGCGCCGAGGGAGTGGATGACCAGCTGCGGGAAGGCGGCCTTGATGGCGCCGAAGTGCTCCTCGTAGTACTCCACACCGAAGTCGGGGTGGTGGCCGCCCTGGAACATGATCTGGGTGCCGCCGAGTTCGACGGTCTCCGCGCAGCGGCGCAGGATGTCGTCGAGGTCGCGGGTCCAGCCCTTGTCGGTGTCCTTGGGGGCCGCGTAGAAGGCGCAGAACTTGCAGGCCGTCACGCAGACGTTGGTGTAGTTGATGTTCCGCTCGATGATGTACGTCGCGATGTGCTCCGTACCGGCGTAACGCCGGCGGCGCGCCCGGTCGGCGGCGGCGCCGAGCGCGTGGAGGGGGGCCGACCGGTAGAGGTCGAGCGCCTCTTCGGGGGTGATCCGGCCACCCTCGGCAGCACGGTCGAGCACAGACTGCTGGTCGGCCTTCTCGGTCACCGGGGCGTCACCTTTCGGCGGTGTATCAGTGGATCTACGGTCCGATCCAGCGTACGCCAGGGGCCCGCGCGCTCCGGGTGGCGGGCTGGCGGGGTGGCGGGGGTGGCGTGCGGCGGCGGCCGGACGCGTACGGCCTACCGCTTCGTCAGGGTGCCCCTCGGGTTGCCCGCCGCCTCCTCGCGGGAGGTGAAGCGCAGTTCGCCGCCGTCGGTGAGGGCGAACGTCAGCGGGGCGTCCTCCGTGGTCGTGCACAGCCCCTCGTCGCCGGGCCGCTCGGGGTCGGTCGATTCCTCGATCCGGATCTCCTTCGTGGTGGCGGAGACGAGGGTGCCCACCCCGTGGCACTCGGCCTCGACCCCGAGGAGCGAGAGGGAACTGGTCGACCGCAGGACGGGGTCGCCCTTGCCGCCCGCGCTGATCTCGACCGTGTAGTCGCCGTGCGGCAGCCCGTCCTCGGTGGTCGTCGGGCCGGTCCAGGTGCCGACGAAGCCCTGGGGTACGGCGGCGGGCGCGCCCGTGGCGCTGTCGCCCGGCGCCGACGTACCGGGCGCCGGTGAGCCCGGTGTCGGTGTGCCCGGGTCGGTGTCCCCCGGATCCGACGCGCTCGGCGCCGACGCGCTCGGCGCCGACGCGCTCGGGGCGCCGCCCGCCGAGTCCTTGCGGTCGGACAGGCCGGACGTACGGAGCTGGTCGAACAGCAGGACGCCGCCGAGCATCACGGCGGCCAGCGCCCCCGCGACGGCGAGGACGACGGTGCAGCTCACCTTGCGGCGGCGCGGCCCGTCTGGGCCCGCCGTGACGGAGAGGGACATCCGGGGGTCCGGGCCGCCCCGCGCGTCGTCGTACGTCGGTGCCCCGAACTCGCCGAGCGGGGGCGCCGATCCGGCGGACCCGGCCGTCGGCGGGTGGATGTCGGGCCCCGGCGGCGCGGGCCAGTACACCGGCTGCGGCCCGGAGGTGTCCCGTACGGGCGCGGCCGTCTCCAGGTCCAGGATTCGTACGGCGGCCCGGCCGACCTCCCGTACCAGCGGGTCCGGCAGCCAGCCCGCGTCCATCAGGGGGGCCGCGCCGCCGGGTGCGAGGCGCGCGGCGATCTCGGCCAGGGCCGGGCGCGCGCCCGGGTCCTTGGCCAGGCAGTGGGCCACCAGGTCCTTCAGCCCGCCGTTCAGCGCGCCCAGTTCGGGCTCCCCGTGGACCACCTGGTAGAGCAGCGCGGCGGACGAGTCGCCGGTGAAGGGGCCCACCCCGGCGGTGGCGTACGCGAGCACCGCGCCCAGCGAGAAGACGTCGGCGGCGCCCGTGACGCCCTTGCCGAGTATCTGCTCGGGCGCCATGTAGCCGGGCGAGCCGACGGAGACGCCGGTCGAGGTGAGTGAGGCGGTGCCGTCCGTGGCGCGTGCGATGCCGAAGTCGATGAGCCGGGGGCCTTCGAGGGGCAGCAGGACGTTCGACGGTTTGACGTCGCGGTGGACGAGGCCCAGCGCGTGGACCGCGCCCAGTGCCTCGGCGAGCCCGGCGCCCAGCGCCCGTACCGTCGGCGCGGGCAGCGGGCCGTGTGCGGCGACGGCCTGGGTCAGCGAGGGGCCGGCGACGTAGCCGGTGGCGACCCAGGGTGTGGCGGCGTCCGGGTCGGCGTCGAGGACCGGCGCCGTCCAGGCGCCGCCGACCCGGCGGGCCGCCGTGACCTCGCGGCGGAACCGGGTGCGGAACTCGTCGTCCAGGGCGAAGTGCGGATGGACGATCTTCACGGCGACCGTACGGCCGCCCTCCGAGCGGGCGAGATAGACCCGCCCCATGCCGCCGGCGCCGAGTCTGCCGAGCAGCCGGTACGGGCCGATGACGCGCGGTTCGTCCGTGTCGAGCGGGCGCATACCCGTCCCCTCCCCGTGCCGCCGTCCCCCGTACGTACTGCCCCTACCTTCTCAGGCCCGGAGCAGTTCGACCCGGGGGTCGGCGGGATATCCGGTCGTCGGTCCGGTGCGCCGGGCGAACTCCCGTACCCCCGCGAGCTGTTCGGGCCCGAAGCGGAAATCGAGAGTCGTGAAGTAGCGCTCCAGCAGTTCGGCGTCGAAGGTCTCCCAGCGCGCGGCCTGCTCGGCGACCTTGGTGACCTCCTCCAGCGACAGGTCCCGGGAGGCGAGGAACGCCTGGTGCACGAGGCGTACGGTCTCCGGCTCCCGCGCCAGGTAGTCCTTGCGCGCCGCCCACACGGCGAACACGAACGGCAGCCCCGTCCAGTCCTTCCACATCTGCCCGAGGTCATGGACCTGGAGACCGAGGCGGGGGGCGTCGTGCAGCGAGGCGCGCAGGGCGGCGTCGCCGATCAGGACGGCCGCCTCGGCCTCCTGCATCATCACGCCGAGGTCGGGCGGGCAGGTGAAGTAGTCGGGCTTGACCCGGTACTGCTCGGCCAGCAGCAGCTGCGCGAGCCGAACGGCGGTCCGGGAGGTCGAGCCGAGGGCGACGCGGGCGCCGTCGAGTTGGTCGAGCGGCACCTGGGAGACGATCAGACAGGACATGACGGGACCGTCGCAGCCGACCGCGAGATCGGGGAATGCGACAAGGTCCTCGGCATTGCGCAGGAATTCGACCACGGTGACGGGACCGATATCGAGATCACCGCGGACGAGACGTTCACTGAGCTTCTCCGGGGTGTCCTTCGTCAGCTCAAGATCGAAGAGCGCTCCCGTTCTGCCGAGGCCCCAGTAAAGGGGAAGGCAGTTCAGGAACTGGATGTGACCGACGCGCGGCCGGACACGGGAGTGATCGCTTCCGTCCACCCCGGGGCGCGCTGTGCTTTCAGATGAGCTGTCCACACCGCGAGGCTAGACCCGTGGGGCGGCGGGGGGCGGAAGGGGGTGCCGGGCGGGTCTCCGCGACGGGCCGGGGACCGGGTCCCGTAGGCGTCCCAGGGGCTGTTCAAACATCCGGGTGAGGTGATCCTTGAGTGATCTTTTCCCCCTACCGCAGCCCGTGAGACGCGTGCTAGGCTCGCCGCAAGTTGCAGTTTGGTTTCCCTTGCAGTACAGAGCCTGCGGAGCATGTGACCCGCAGGCTTTTGTAGTTTTCAGACTTGTATGCAGGTTCTGGAGCAGGGCAACCCTTTGGCCCAAGGAGGGCTTATGGCTACCGGAACCGTCAAGTGGTTCAACGCTGAAAAGGGCTTCGGCTTCATCGCCCAGGACGGCGGCGGCCCGGATGTCTTCGTCCACTACTCCGCGATCAACGCGACCGGCTTCCGCTCCCTCGAGGAGAACCAGGTCGTGAACTTCGACGTCACCCAGGGCCCCAAGGGCCCGCAGGCGGAGAACGTCACCCCGGCCTAGTTGCCCGGGTCGGTCGATCGCGCACGGAAAACACGCAGTATCAAGGAGCCCTGCTCCCCGCACGTCCAGTGCGGGGAGCAGGGCTCCTGCCTTTTCCCGGTCCCGCCCTTCCCGCTCCTGCCTTTTCGTGCCTCCGGGGCCCGCCGTGGGCACGACGAGGCGGCGCCCCCGGCCGGGAAGGGCCGGGGGCGCCGCCTCGGGACAGCGGGTTCAGCGGGTCACGCGGCGACCGGGACCGCGTTCTTGGCCGTCGGTTCCGGCTCGGGCTCCGGCTCGTCGATCGGGGACGCCGACGCCGAGTTGTACTTGTCGTGGTCCAGGATCTTCTCGCGGGCGGCCACGATCACCGGGACCAGGGCCTGGCCCGCCACGTTCGTCGCCGTACGCATCATGTCCAGGATCGGGTCGATGGCGAGCAGCAGACCCACGCCCTCCAGGGGCAGGCCCAGCGTGGAGAGGGTCAGGGTCAGCATGACCGTCGCGCCGGTGAGGCCCGCCGTGGCCGCCGAGCCGACGACCGAGACGAAGGCGATCAGCAGGTAGTCCTGGATGCCGAGTTGGACGTTGAAGATCTCCGCGATGAAGATCGCCGCCAGCGACGGGTAGATCGCGGCGCAGCCGTCCATCTTGGTGGTGGCGCCGAACGGGACGGCGAAGCTGGTGTATTCCTTCGGCACGCCGAGCCGCTCGGTGACCCGCACGGTGACGGGCATCGTGCCGACCGAGGAGCGGGAGACGAACGCCAGCTGGATCGCGGGCCACGCGCCCTTGAAGAACTGGAGCGGGCTGACCTTGGCGACCGTCACCAGCAGCAGCGGGTAGACCCCGAACAGGACCAGCGCGCAGCCGATGTAGACGTCGGCGGTGAAGGTCGCGTAGTCGCCGAGGAGGTCCCAGCCGTAGCCCGCGATGGCGGTGCCGATGAGGCCGACGGTGCCGAGCGGGGCGAGCCGGATGACCCACCACAGGGCCTTCTGGAGCAGTTCGAGCACGGACTCGCTGAGCGCGAGGACCGGTGCGGCGCGGTCGCCGAGCTTGAGCGCGGCGATACCGGCGACGGCGGCCAGGAAGACGATCTGGAGGACGTTCAGCTCGGTGAACGGGGTGATGACGTCCGTCGGCACGATGCCGGTGAGGAAGTCGATCCAGGAGCCCGAACCCTCGGGCTTCCCGCCGTCCTTGGGCGTGAGGCCGGTGCCGGAGCCGGGGTTGGTGAGGAGGCCGATCACGATGCCGATGACGACGGCGATCAGTGAGGTGATCAGGAACCAGAGCAGGGTGCGCGAGGCCAGCCGGGCGGCGTTGTTGACCTTGCGCAGGTTGGTGATGGAGACCAGGATCGCGAAGAAGACCAGCGGGGCGACGGCCAGCTTCAGCAGCTGGACGAAGATCCCGCCTATGTGGTCCAGGGTGCTGTAGAGCCAGCTGATGTCCTGGCTGCGGGCGAGCCAGCCGAGCAGGACACCGAGGACGAGACCGGCGACTATCTGGGCCCAGAACGGGACCTTGCGCAGGGAGAAACCGGGGCCCGATCCGGCCGGCTGTTCGGCCTGGTCGGCCTTGCCGGTGGTGGTGGGCTCGGAGTTCGTGGACACGGACACACTCCAGTTGGGCATACGGGGGTACGGGGACGAGGGGTGGAACTGGGGGGTGCGGCGCCCGCGCCTCAGAGGTGGCGCCGCCGCATGGAGCCAGCTCGGATCAGAGCGAGCGGCGACAGACCGCGGACATGCAGCGGCAGAGGTCGACATGCAGGCGCGCCACGAGCACGAGGCTCACGGCATGAGGGCGCACTGATGTCTTCATGGCCGATACATTAACACCAGGGCTTTGGGATACTGAAAGGTCTGCTTTGAGATATCGGTCCGCGACGGGATGCGCGAACTGCCCCTGGACACAAGGAAACCCCGGCACGGACGGGTGCCGGGGTGTCGGGGGACGGCGTACGGGTGTGACCAAACTTACCCGGCCCTTACGCGACGCTTATGCGCGGCCGACGGGACATACGGGACGAACGGGCCCCGCACCACCGCCGTACCGTGCGCGGAGGCGGGAGCGGCCGGACCGGGGCCCCGGACCGACCCGAACGACGGGCGTCAGCTCGTCGCGCCGTCCTCCTGCGTACGGTTGGCCTCCAGTTTGGCCTTCGCCGAGTCGACCCTGCCGACGATCTGCGCGGACATCTCGTCACGCTGCTTGCGGAGCAGGACGAAGCTGAGCGGCGCCGAGATCACGAGCGAGAGCAGCAGCACCCAGACGGCGTTCGAGTCGCCGAGCCCCTTGGGCAGCACACCGAACTGGACCAGCAGGGCGACGACGACGAAGGAGCCGACGAAGATGCCCAGGCGCATCGCGGTGTAGCGGATGGTGGCGCTCGTTCGGGCGGTCACGGCGGCCCTCTCTCCTCGTGGTGGCGTCTGCGGCGACGTACCCGTCCAGTGAAGCACGCCGCGCGCCGCCGCCCGTACGGGGGTTGGACCGGCCCCCGGCCCGTCCCCGTACAGCCCCGGCAGCCCCGTACGGTCCGCACCGCCCGCACCGCCCGCACCGCTCAGTGCAGCGGCAGCAGCATCGTGATGTCGTCGCGGTCGTCGCCGGGCCCCACCCGTATGGCGTCCGGCACCCGGCCCACCTCCTTGTAGCCGCACGACGCGTAGAAGCGGTCCAGGCCGGTGCCGCCCCGGCAGGTGAGGCGGATCGCCTCGATGCCGTCGATGCCGCGCGCGGCGCGGGCCGCCGCGTCCATCAGGTCGCGGCCGTACCCCCTGCCCTGGTGCCCGGGGTGGACCATCACCGTGTAGAGCCAGAGCCAGTGGCGCATCAGCCGGTGGGTGTTGAGCGTGAGGAAGGCGGTGGCGGCCACCGCGCCCGCCTCGTCGTACCCGACGACCAGCCGGGTCCGCCCCTCGACCATCGCCACGAGGTGCTTGGCCAGCTCGGCCTGGACGTCGTCGGGGTTGACCGGCGGGACGAACCCGACGGCGCCGCCCGCCTCGGAGACATCGGTCCAGAGGGCGACGACACCGTCGCGCAGGGCCGGGCCGACGGGCGGGTCCAGTACGAACGTAAGTGGCATACGCGCACGCTAGCCATTACCCGGCCGCGCGCTCAAGCCCATTCCAGAACGCGAGAAGCCCCGGCTCGACGAGCCGGGGCCACCTCACGAAACCAAGCCGGGCCGGACGGGACCGGCTCTGTCCCGCTCTCAGACCCGCATCGGCTGCGGCGTCTCGCGCCGGCCGTCGTCCGGGCCCGGGTACTCCCGGATGATCTCGTAGCGCGTGTTCCGCTCCACCGGCCGGAAGCCCGCGTCGCGGATCAGTTCGAGCAGATCCTCGCGGCCCAGCTTGTTCGGTGTGCCGTAGTTGTCGGCGTCGTGCGTGATCTTGTACTCGACCACCGAGCCGTCCATGTCGTCCGCGCCGTGCTGGAGCGCCAGTTGGGCGGTCTGCACCCCGTGCATCACCCAGAAGACCTTCACGTGCGGGACGTTGTCGAACAGCAGCCGCGAGACCGCGAACGTCTTCAGCGCCTCGGCGCCGGTCGCCATCGTCGTCCGGGCCTGGAGGACGTTGCGGACCTTGCCGTCCTGCATGTCCACGAAGTCGTGCTGGTAGCGCAGCGGGATGAAGACCTGGAACCCGCCGGTCTCGTCCTGGAGTTCACGCAGCCGCAGCACGTGGTCGACCCGGTGCCGGGGCTCCTCGATGTGCCCGTACAGCATCGTGCACGGGGTCTTGAGACCCTTCTCGTGCGCGAGCCGGTGGATGCGCGACCAGTCCTCCCAGTGGGTGCGGTGGTCGACGATGTGCTGCCGGACCTCCCAGTCGAAGATCTCGGCGCCGCCGCCCGTCAGCGATTCGAGCCCGGCGTCGATCAGTTCGTCCAGGATCTCGCTGGCCGACAGCTTCGAGATGGTCTCGAAGTGGTGGATCTCGGTGGCGGTGAACGCCTTCAGCGAGACCTCCGGCAGCGCCTCCTTGAGCGCCTTGAGCGAACGCGGGTAGTAGCGCCAAGGCAGCGTCGGGTGGAGCCCGTTGACGATGTGCAGCTCCGTCAGGCTCTCGCCGCGCATCTCCGTGGCCAGCCGTACGGCCTCCTCGATGCGCATCGTGTACGCGTCCTTCTCGCCCGGCTTGCGCTGGAACGAGCAGTAGGCGCAGGACGCCGTGCAGACGTTCGTCATGTTGAGGTGACGGTTGACGTTGAAGTGGACCACGTCACCGTTCTTGCGGGTCCGCACCTCGTGCGCGAGACCGCCCAGCCAGGCCAGGTCGTCGGACTCGTAGAGGGCGATGCCGTCCTCACGGGTCAGCCGTTCGCCGGTTCTGACCTTCTCCTCCAGCTCGCGCTTGAGCCCCACATCCATGACAGATGCAGTCATGCGGCGCCTCCCACTGTGTGCCGTGTATGCCGACCGTTGTGCCGACCGCTGTCCCGAAAACCCGCCGAACGCCCGAACGTGACCGGGCTGCGACCCACCGTACGCCTACGTTTCGTCGGGAAGCTCCCCGACCCGGTTCTCCCATTTCGTGGAGAGCACGATGGTGGTACGGGTCCGCGAGACGCCCTTCGTACTGCCGAGGCGGCGGATCGTCTTCTCCAGCCCGTCGACGTCCCCGGCGCGGACCTTGAGCATGTACGAGTCGTCGCCCGCGATGAACCAGCAGTCCTCGATCTCGCCCAGCCCGCGCAGCCGGTGCGCGACGTCCTCGTGGTCGGCGGCGTCGGAGAGCGAGATGCCGATGAGCGCGGTGACCCCGAGACCGAGCGAGGCGGAGTCGACGGTGGCGCGGTAGCCGATGATGACGCCCGCCGCCTCCAGCCGGTTGATGCGGTCGGTCACGCTGGGCCCGGAGAGCCCGACGAGCCGGCCGAGTTCGGCGTACGAAGCTCTGCCGTTCTCCCTGAGGGCCTGGATGAGCTGCCTATCCACGGCGTCCATATGCCTGAAGCCTTCCATTGTTCAGCGATCTCGCAAATTGACGTATGCAATCTAAGGCAGGGTGGCGAGTCTCCGGGGGACGGGACGGCGGCACGTGGTCAGCGTCCGTCGGAATCCGGGCCCGGCCCGCGCACCGCTCCCCGCCCGGTACGGGAGCCCTCCGACCCCGTACGGGAATCCTCCGACTCGGTACGGAAGCCCTCCGACCCCGTGCTGGAGCCCTCCGACTCGGTACGGGAGCCCCCCAGCTCCCCCTCCCAGCGGCGGTACAGCCCGTGCGGCACCCCCACCGCGTCCAGCACGCGCCCGGCCACGAAGTCCACCAGGTCCTGGATGTGCGTCGCCCCCGCGTAGAAGCCCGGGGACGCGGGCAGCACCACGGCGCCCGCCTCGTCCAGGGCCACCAGGTGCTTGAGGGTCCCGCCGCCCAGCGGGGTCTCCCGGACGGCGACGACCAGCGCGCGGCGCTCCTTGAGGGTGACGCTCGCCGCGCGTTGCAGCAGATCCTTCGACAGGCCGAGCGCCACACCCGCCACACACGCCGTGGAGGCGGGGACGATCAGCATCCCCTTGACCGGGTACGACCCCGAGGACGGCCCGGCGGCCAGATCACCGGCGGCCCAGTGCCGTACGTCCGACACGTCGGGGGCGAAGGTGCCCGGCTTCCCGTCGGCGCCGCGCGCCAGCCACGCCCGCAGGTCCTCCCGCCAGTGCGCGTCCCGGTAGGAGATCCCCGTCTCGTCCAGCAGGGTGAGGCGCGACGCGCGGCTGACGATCAGATCGACGCTCTCGCCGGCGTCGAGCAGCCCGCGCAGCACGGCCGCCGCGTACGGGGTCCCCGACGCGCCGGAGACTCCGACGACCCACGGCCGCCGGGGCCGCGTCCCGGGCCGCTCGGCGCGCCGTCGGCCCCCGTGGTCCTCTTGGCTCTCGTGGTCCGATCCGGCTTTCACGCGTCCGACCCTATCCGGCGGCCCGGGGCAGGAACCGGGGACGGTCCCTCGCGCGTTCCAGGGGTTGGGAGCAGGACGACCCTTGGGGGCGACATGCCGGATTCATCCGTCGACAGAACCGCGGTGCGCCGTCTCAAGGCGGCGGCCGGACTGATGCTGGGCTGGGTGGCGCTGCTCTGGGTCCTGGAGGCGGTGGACTCCTCGACGGGCGCGCTCGCCACGTACGGGCTGAGCCCGCGTGACACCGGTGAGCTGCGCGACATCATCCCGATGGCGTTCCTGCACCACGGCTTCGACCATCTGGCGTCCAACGCGGTGCCGCTGCTGGTGCTGGGCTTCCTCGCGGCGCTCAGCGGCATCGGCCTGTTCCTGCGCGTGGTCCTCACGATCATGGTGGTCGGCGGGCTGGGCGTCTGGCTCACGGCGGCGGACAACTCCGTCACGGCGGGCGCGTCCGGTGTGGTCTTCGGACTGCTGGGCTATCTGCTGGTACGCGGCTTCGTGAACCGCCGGGCCGTGGACATCGTCGTGGGACTGCTGGTGCTGGTGATGTACGGCTCGGCGCTCTGGGGCGTCCTGCCGTCGAATCCGTCGGTGAGCTGGCAGGGGCATCTCTTCGGGCTGATCGGCGGGGTGCTGGCGGCGTTCCTCTTCCGCCGGCCGAAACAGCCGGCGGTCGCGCCCCTGCGCTGACCGGCCGACGGCCGGGCGCCCGGACGACCGGGCGCCCGGACGACCCGACGACCCGACGGTCAGGCGCCGTACGGTCAGGCGGTCAGGCCACGCACGAGCAGGTCGAGCAGCCCGCACAGGAACAGCGTGATCCCGATGAAGCCGTTCACCGTGAAGAAGGCCCGGTTCAGCCGCGACAGGTCGTGCGGCTTCACGACCTGGTGCTCGTAGAGGAACGCGGCGGCCACGATCAGCAGCCCGACCCAGAAGAACACGCCCGCGCCGGTGGCCAGCGCGTACCAGACCAGCAGGCCCGTCGTCACGACGTGCGCGCCCCGCGCGCCGTACAGCGCCGCCGGGATGCCGAAGCGCGCGGGCACGGACTTGACCCCGTGCGCGCGGTCCGCCTCGACGTCCTGGCTGGCGAAGATCAGGTCGAAGCCGCCGATCCAGACGCCCACGGCCAGCCCGAGGATCACCGCGTCCCAGGACCACTCCCCCGTGACCGCGATCCAGGCGCCCACCGGGCCCATGGCCTGGGCGAACCCGAGGATGGCGTGCGGGAAGTTGGTGAACCGCTTCCCGTACGGATAGACGACCATCGGGACCACGGCGACCGGGGCGAGCACCAGACAGAGCGGGTTGAGCAGGGCGGCGGCGCCCAGGAACACCACGAGGGCGACCAGCGCGCCCGTCCACGCGGAGCGCACCGACACCGCGCCGGTCACCAACTCGCGCCCGGCGGTGCGGGGGTTACGGGCGTCGATCTCGCGGTCGATGATCCGGTTGCAGGCCATCGCGAAGGTCCGCAGGCCCACCATGGCGACCGTGACGAGCAGCAGCGTGACCCAGTGGATGGACCGGTCGACCTGGAACATGGCGGTCAGCGCGGCGATGTACGCGAACGGCAGCGCGAACACCGAGTGCTCGATCATCACCAGGCGCAGGAACGCCCGGGTACGGCTGCCGGACCGCGCGGGTCCGGGCCCCGGCGGCTGTTCCCGCCGCTCCCGGGGCCCCTGCTGTTCCTTCGGGCCCCGCCGTCCCTGGCGACCGGGCGTTGCCCGGCGGCCCTGCCCTCCCTGCCGTCCCTGCCCGACGAGTCCGTCGGCTCCCTCGGCGGCACTGCTCACAGGCCGTACTCCCTCCAGCGCTTCGTCACCCGGTCCGCGGTCGCCGGGTCGGACACGACCATCTCCGGCCAGCCGCCGTCCCGCGTGTATCCCTCCTCGGGGAGTTTGCGCGTCGCGTCGATGCCCGCCTTGCCACCCCAGAACTGCTGGTACGAGGAGTGGTCGAGGTGGTCGACCGGGCCCTCCACGACCGTCAGGTCCCGCGAGTAGTCGGTGTTGCCCAGCGCCCGCCAGGACACCTCGTGCAGATCGTGGACGTCGCAGTCGGCGTCCACGACCACGATCAGTTTCGTGAGCGACATCATGTGGGCGCCCCAGATGGCGTGCATCACCTTCTGCGCGTGCTTCGGGTACTTCTTGTCGATCGAGACGATCGCGCAGTTGTGGAAACCACCGGACTCCGGCAGGTGGTAGTCCACGATGTCAGGCACGATGATCTTGAGCAGCGGCAGGAAGAACCGTTCCGTCGCACGTCCCAGCGGGCCGTCCTCCGTCGGCGGCCGGCCGACCACGATCGACTGGAGCAGCGGGCGCTCGCGCATCGTCACACAGTCGATCGTCAGCGCGGGGAACGGCTCCTGGGGCGTGTAGAAACCCGTGTGGTCGCCGAACGGGCCCTCGGGCAGCATCTCCCCCGGCTCCAGCCAGCCCTCGATGACGACCTCGGCGTGGGCGGGCACCTGGAGCGGCACCGTACGGCAGTCGACCATCTCGACCCGCTTGCCCTGGACGAAACCGGCGAACAGGTACTCGTCGATGTCCCCCGGCAGCGGAGCCGTGGAGGCGTACGTCACGGCGGGCGGGCAGCCGAAGGCGATGGCGACGGGCAGCCGTTCACCGCGCCGGGCCGCGACCTGGTAGTGGTTCGCGCTGTCCTTGTGGATCTGCCAGTGCATTCCGATGGTGCGCTTGTCGTGCCGCTGGAGCCGGTAGAGCCCGAGGTTGCGGACGCCGGTCTCCGGGTGCTTGGTGTGCGTCAGACCGAGGTTGAAGAACGAGCCGCCGTCCTCGGGCCAGGTGAACAGCGCGGGCAGCCGGTCCAGATCCACGTCGTCGCCGGTGAGCACGACCTCCTGCACGGGCGCGCTGCCGGGCTTCACCTTCTTCGGCGGCACGTGCGTCATCGTGCCGAGCTTCCCGAACGCCTCCCGCATCCCCACGAAACCCTGCGGCAGTTCGGGCTTCAGCAGCCCGCCGATCTTGTCGCTGATGTCGGTGTACGCCTTGAGCCCGAGCGCCTTCAGGAGCCGGCGGTCCGTCCCGTACACGTTCATCGCCAGGGGCATGTCGGAGCCCTTGACGTTCTCGAAGAGCAGCGCGGGCCCTCCGGCCTTGTTGACCCGGTCGACGATCTCGCCGACCTCCAGATGGGGATCGACCTCCGCCTTGACGCGCTTGAGGTCACCGTCGCGCTCCAGCGCCCGGAGCAGGGAGCGAAGATCGTCATAAGCCATGCCGTCAAGTATCTGCTACTCGCTACCCTGGTCCGGTAACCGGGGCCACCGCTCCGTACTCGATCTCCACGCACAGGGGGACCGCCCATGCTTCGGGTACTGATGATTCTGGTGCCGCTGGCTCTCAGCATCTATGCCTTCATCGACTGCATCACCACCGACGAGAAAGACATCCGCCACATCCCCAAGCCGCTCTGGGCCATTCTGGTGCTGCTCTTCCCGCTGGTCGGCTCGATCGCTTGGCTGCTCGTCGGCAGGGTCCGCACCGCCTCCACGGACGGGGCGGGCCGCCGGGGCGGCTGGGTCGCGCCGGACGACAACCCCGACTTCCTCAAGTCCCTTGAGAAGGAGACCGGGACGGACCGGTCCGCGAAGGACGCGTCCGTGAAGGACGGGGCCGCGAAGGACGGGGCCGCGAAGGACGGGGCCGCGAAGGACGACGACAAGGCGAAGTCCTCCGCCGACGCAGACGCGGAGACCGACACCAAGTCCGGCACCGACGCCGGTCCGCCGGCCGATCCGGCGCGGCGCGAGGCGGAGCTGCGCCGCCGGGAGGCCGAGATCGAGCGCCGTGAGAAGGGCGGCAGCGCCGACGAGGCCCCGCCGACGGCCTGAGTCTCCGCACGTACGACAGCGGCGCGCCCCCGGTGATCCGGGGGCGCGCCGCTGTGTCGCGTCGTAGACGTGAACCCGGTCAGACGCCCGCGTACGAGTGCTTTCCGGTGACGAAGATGTTGACGCCGTAGTAGTTGAACAGCCAGCAGCCGAAGGCGACCAGGGCCAGCGTCGCGGCCTTGCGGCCCTTCCAGCCCGCCGTGGCGCGCGCGTGCAGATAACAGGCGTAGGCGACCCAGGTGATGAAGGACCAGACCTCCTTGGGGTCCCAGCCCCAGTAGCGGCCCCAGGCGTCGCCCGCCCAGATCGCGCCCGCGATGATCGTGAAGGTCCAGAGGGGGAAGACGGCGGCGTTCACGCGGTACGAGAACTTGTCGAGCGTGGCGGCGGCGGGCAGCCGTTCCATGACCGAGGCCCAGGCGCGGCCGACGGTGGCGCCCCGGGCGATCTTGGACTCGTACCCGTCGCGCAGCAGGTAGAAGAGCGTGCCCACGGCGCCGAGGTAGAAGACCGCGCCGCAGAAGATCGCGGTGGAGACGTGGATCCAGAGCCAGTACGAGTGGAGGGCGGGGACCAGCTGGTCGCTCTCGGTGTAGAGCACGGTCGTCGCGACGCCCAGGTTGAGCAGGACCGTGGTGACCAGCGGCAGTCCGATCCAGCGGACGTTCTTCTTGGTGAGCAGGAAGGCGAGGTACGTGCCGACCGCCACCGTCGAGAAGGTGGTGGAGAACTCGTACATGTTGCCCCAGGGCGCGCGCTGCACCGCCATCGCGCGGCTGATCACGCCCGCCGCCTCGATCAGGAAGCCGAGCACGGTCAGGGCGACGGCGATACGGCCGTACAGATCGCCCTTGAGCGTGCCGCCCGCGGCGCCGGGGCCGTCGGGCACGTCGCGGCGCCCGCCGGACGAGCGCGTGACGACCTTGGGGCGCGCCAGGACGGTGGTGCCGCCGCCGTTGTCCTGCTCCGCCGTGCGCGTCTCGACGGTGACGGAGGCCGTCGTGCCGGTGCCGGTGGCGGTCCCGGCGCCGGTGAGCGCGGCGGCGGTGCGGCCGACCTTGCTGCGGCTGCCCAGGACCCACTCGGCGATGTGGGCGAGGAAGGCCAGGGTGTAGACGGCCATGGACGAATAGACCAGCACGTTGGCGGTGTTCGCCAGGCTCTCGTTGGTGGTGGCGGCGAGGATCACTTCTCAGCCCCTTCGACAGGCTCTCCGGTGGTGGTGGCGGTGGGGTTCGCGGTGGCGGTGGTGGACGTGCCCGGTAGGGCGCGGGCGCCCGGGGCGTCCTGCGCCGCCTCGGCGGCCGGTCCGGACGACACCGCCGGTTCCGACGACGACGCCGGTCCGGACGACGACGCCGCCGGGGCGATCGGGGTCCCGGCGATCAGTGTCAGCGCCAGGTCCCCCAGTTCCTCGGGGAGTTTCGCCGACTCGCTGCGCCCCAGCCCGGCCATCTCCACGACGGTGACCCCGTCCGGGCCCGCCGTCGTACGGACCCAGATCCGGCGCCGCTGGATGAAGAGCGAGCCGACCAGGCCGAGGACGGCGCCGATCGCGCCCGCGAGGGCGAGTCCGTTGCCGGGCTGCTGGGAGACCTGGAAGGTCGCCCACTCCTTGATGTCCTTCTCGAACGTCACCGTGCCCGCGCCGCCCGGCAGGGTCATCGTCTCGCCGGGCAGCAGCCGCTTCGCCAGCTTGTTGCCGTCGGCGTCCTTGAACTGCTTCATCTTGGACGTGTCGAGCTGGTACACGTTCTGCGGCAGCCCGGAGTCGACGCCGAGGCTGCCCACGTAACCGGTGAGCGCCAGCACGGGATAGTCCAGTTCGGGGAACTGGCTGAACATGTTGCCGTTGCCCTTGCCCGCGAACGTCGGGACGAAGAAGGCGTTGAAGCCGAGCTGCTGCTTCTTGCCGTTCCGGTCGCGGTAGCCGTCCATCACCTTGATCGCGCCGGTCGAGGTGATGTTGTTGTCGATCGGCAGGAGCGGGGTCGCGCCCTTGAAGACGACCTTGCCCGCGCCGTCGCGGACGGTGACGACGGGCGCGTAACCGTGCCCGATCAGATAGACCTTCGAACCCTTGATCTCCAGGGGCTCGTTGACCTCGATGACCGCCTTGCGCTCCTTGCCGCCGGCGTCCGTCGTGTAACTGACGTGCGCCTCGAACTCGCGGGCCGTACCGATCTGCGGCCCGTTGCGCTCGAAGGTCCCGATGAACTTGTCGAGGGTGAAGCTGAACGGTTCCAGGTCGTCGGTGTCGTACATCGAGCCCGACCTGAAGTCGTCGTACTGCGTGAGGGTGTTGGAGAAACCGTCCCCCTCCAGGATCAGCTTGCCGCCCTCGGACTTGAGGAGCTGCCCGGTGGCGAACGCGACCAGCATCACGATCAGCGCGACGTGGAAGATCAGATTGCCCGCCTCGCGCAGATATCCCTTCTCGGCGGCGACCGCGTCCCCGACGGTGTGCGCGCGGAAGCGCCGCCGCTTCAGCAGGGCGAGCGCCGCCTCACGGGCCTCGTCGGGACCGGCTGTCGTACGCCACGTCGTGTACGCGGGAAGCCTGGTCAGCCGCTTGGGGGCGCCCGGCGGACGGCCGCGCAGCTGGCCGGTGAACTGCCAGGTGCGCGGGACGATACAGCCGATCAGCGAGATGAAGAGGAGCAGATAGATCGCCGAGAACCAGACCGAGCTGTAGACGTCGAACAGCTGGAGCTTCTCGTAGATCGGGGTGACCGTCCCGTGCTTCTCCTGGAACGTACGGACCTTGAGCTCGTCCACGCTGTTCTGCGGGATGAGCGAGCCGGGGATCGCGGCGAGCGAGAGCAGGAAGAGCAGGATCAGCGCGACGCGCATCGACGTCAGCTGCCGCCAGAACCAGCGGGCCCAGCCGAGCGGGCCGAGACTCGGGCCGCCGACGGGCAACTCCTCGCGGGGGGCGGTGGAGAGCTGCGACCCGGCGGCGCCCAGGTCCTGGGCGTCCGCCGCGCTCTCCTCGGCGGTCACGTCGGAGGCGTCGGGCGCGTCGGCCACGTCGGGCGTCCCGGCGGCCGTCGTGTCCGTTGTGTCCGCCGCGCGCTCCGCCGTGCTCTCTGCCGCGCCCTTTGACTTGCTCTCTGTCCTGCTCGTGCTCGTGCTCATGGAACTAGATCCCCACCGTGAAGCCGTTGGTCCACGTCTGCATGTTCTGCATGATGCCGTCCCACACGCCGGTCACCAGCAGCAGCCCGGTCACGATCATCATCACGCCGCCGGTCCGCATCACCCACACGTAGTGCCGCTTGATCCAGCCGAAGAGCCCCAGCGCCTTGCGGAACGCCACGGCGGCGATCACGAAGGGCACCCCGAGACCGAAGCAGTACGCGACGGTCAGTATGGCCCCTCGCCCCGCGGTCGCCTGATCGAAGGCCAGCATGTTCACGGCGGAGAACGTCGGGCCGATGCACGGCGCCCAGCCGACCCCGAAGAGCGCGCCCAGCAGCGGGGCGCCGGCCAGACCGGTCACCGGCCGCCGGTGGATGCGGAATTCGCGCTGCGTCAGCCAGGGCATCAGCCCCATGAAGAACAGGCCCATCGCGATCATGAGCACGCCGAGGATCCGGGAGATCAGCCCCCGGTCGTCCTGGAGGTTGCCGCCGATGTAGCCGAAGAACGCGCCGGTGGAGACGAAGACCGCGGTGAAGCCGAGGATGAACAGCACCGCGCCGGCGACCATCCGCCCGCGCCGGGCCCCGGCCAGATCCGTGCCGCTGATGCCGGTGACGTACGAGAGGTAGCCCGGCACGAGCGGCAGCACGCACGGCGAGAAGAACGAGACCAGCCCGCCGAGCAGCGCGATCGGCAGCGCGGCCAGCAGAGCCCCGTCGGTGATCGTCCCGCTCAGGTCGGGCAGCGCGGCCAGTGCCTCCACGGGATCACTTCTCCGCGATCAGCGGGTCGATCAGCTCGCGCAGCTTCTTGTCGTCCAGCGCCTTGAGCGAGCGGGCCGCGATCTTCCCGTCCCGGTCGAGCACGATCGTGGAGGGGATGGCCTGCGGGTTGAGACTGCCCTTCGGGAAGCCGTTGACGATGAGCCGGCCGGCCGGGTCGTAGATGCTCGGGTAGGTGACGCCGTAGTCCTTCTCGAAGGCGATGGCGTTGCCCTTGTTGGCGTCGCGGGCGTTCAGCCCGACGAAGACGATGTCCTGCCCCTTGGCCTCGGTCTCCTTGGCGACCTTCGCGAAGTACGGTGCCTCGGCGCGGCAGGGTCCGCACCACGAGCCCCAGACGTTGAGCACGACGACCTTGCCCCTGAGGTCGGCCACGTCGAGCCGCTTGCCGTCGAGCGTCTCCCCGGCGATCTTGTTGACCGGTTCGCGGTCGGCGGAGGCGACGGTCTGCATCCCGCCGGTGTTCGTCACGAAGTTGGTGTCGCCGCCACCGCCGGAGGTGGCTCCGCCGCCGCACGCCGCGAGGGTGAGCAGGGCCACCGGCGCGGCGACGGCCGGGAGTACGGCGCGGCGTCGGTTCGAACGGCTTGGGAGAGCTCGGCCGAAGTTCATGTGAAAAGTTTCGCATGGGCCGTTCGGGGATCTTGTTCGCCCCCCTCACCCGTGGCCCGTACGCCTCACGCGGCCCCCAGGAACCCGCTCCAGCCCCCCGCCGGACTCTGCCCGACATCCAGCGTACGGAGTTTCGCGAGGACCGCCGGGTCCTGTACGTCGAGCCAGTCGGTGAACTGCCGGAAGGAGACGAGCCGTACGTCCTTCTTGTCCGCCATCTTCTTCAGGGCCTCCTCGACGGCGTCCATGTATATGCCGCCGTTCCACTTCTCGAAGTGATTGCCTATGAAGAAGGGCGCGCGATTCGACTCGTACGCGCGGTGGAATCCGGCGAGATACGCCTCGGTGGCCTGGGTGCGCCAGGCCGGATAATTCGAGGGCACCCCCTGCGTCGAATCGCGGGACTGATTGGCGAGCATGTTGTAGTCCATCGACAGCACCTCGAAGGAATGCCCGGGGAACGGCACGGCCTGCAACGGCAGATCCCACAGCCCCAGCCGCTTCACCGGCCAGGTCTGCCGGCCGCCCGGTGAACTCGCGTCGTACCGCCAGCCCATCGTGCGGGCGGTGGGCAGCAGCCGGTCCTGGCCGAGCAGGCACGGCGTACGGCCGCCGACCAGCTCCTTGCGGTAGTCGAACGGCAGCGGGTCGAGGTCCTTCCAGCCGGTGTTCGTCTTCCATTCGGTGACGAAGTTCACGGCCTGCTCGGTCTCGTCGCGCCACTGCCGCGGCGACCAGTTGCCGACGGAGCCGGACCCGCCGCAGAAGTGCCCGTTGAAGTGGGTGCCTATCTCGTGGCCGTCGAGCCAGGCCCGGCGGACGCACGCCAGGGTCTCCTTGATGTGCGGGTCGGTGAGATAGCCGATGTCGGAGGCGCCGACGGGGTTGCCCGGCGGGCGGTAGAGCCGCTTCTTCGACTCCGGCAGCAGATAGACGCCGGAGAGGAAGAACGTCATCGCCGCGCCGTGCTCCTTGGCGAGGTCGAGGAAGCGCGGGAAGAGGCCGTTGCCGACCTCGCCCGCGCCGTCCCAGGAGAAGACCACGAACTGCGGCGGGGTCTGGCCCGGTTCGAGCGGTACGGGCGCGGGCGGCTGGTGCGGCTGCTTTCCGGTGTCGGCGGTCGAACCGTCACCGATCAGCCGCATGTTCTTCCCACTCGGCTTCGCGCCCGCCCGGCCGCCGTCCTTCTTGCCTCCGTCCGGGCCCGAACCGGAGCCGGCGCCGGAGCCCGCACCGGTGTCCCAGGGCACACCGCTCCGGTTCCCGCAGCCTCCGATTCCGATCGCGGTGGCCGCCGCCCCGATTCCGGCTCCGAGCAGCTTCCTTCGGCTCAGGTCGCGCATCACGTCCCCATTCGCGCTCGCTCATCTCACGTCCGCCGGTCCTGCGGATGACATGAGGGGAGAGGGCACAGGGAACTCACAGGTTCCGACTGTTTCCAGATATGAACAAAGCATTGCTCTGCGACAGCCGTTGTGACATTCGGGAACGGTCGAGGGTGACATTCCGGCGCCCCTCCCCGCCGAGAACGGTGGGCGTTCGCGCGGCTACGCTCCGAAGGCTTTCGACGCGCCTTTCACGGGTTTGGCACCGGCGAGCAGATGCGCGGGTACGAGGTCGCGCGCCGGTTCCGTATAGGCGACGGAGATCAGCTTCTCCCCCTCGTAGGTGAACGTGGTCAGCGACGCGAGCGTGCACTGTCTGCGGCGCGGGTCGTGCCACAGCCGCCGGCGCTCGAAGTGGCTGCGCACGATCCAGATCGGCAGCTGATGGCTGACACACACGGCCTCGTGCCCGAGGGCCGCGTCGCGCGCGTCGGCCAGGGCGGCCTTCATGCGGGCGACCTGGTCGACGTACGCCTCGCCCCAGGAGGGCCGGAACGGGTTCGTCAGATGGCGCCAGTTGGCGGGCGAGCGCAGCGCGCCGTCACCGACGCCGAAGGTCTTGCCCTCGAAGACGTTCGCGGCCTCGATGAGCCGGTCGTCGGTGTGCAGGGTCAGGCCGTGGGACGCCGCGACGGGCACCGCGGTCTCCTGGGCGCGCTCCAGCGGGGAGGCGACGGCGTACGTGATGTCGCGGCCCGCGAGGTGCTCGGCGACGCGGTCGGCCATCCGGCGGCCGAGTTCGGAGAGGTGGTAGCCGGAGCGCCGCCCGTAGAGGATGCCGTCCGGGTTCTCGACCTCTCCGTGCCGTACGACATGGACGACGGTGGTCGGCCCGTTCACGCTCCCGTTCACCGGCTCGTCCGCTCGCCCGTTCACCGGCCCGTCCGCTCGCCCGTTCACCGGCTCGTTCGCTTCCTCGCTCAGGTGCTCGCTCATGCGCCCGCTCCGCCCTCGGTGGCCTCCGCGGCGGCTCGGGCGGCGGCGGGCAGCGCGGCGGCGACGCGTTCGAGGGCCCGCTCGTCGTGGGCGGTGGAGACGAACCAGGACTCGAAGGCGGACGGCGGCAGATACACACCGTCGGCGAGCATCGAGTGGAAGAAGGCGGTGAAGCGGAAGGCTTCCTGCCGCTTGGCGTCCGCGTAGTCCCGGACCTCGTCGGCGGTGAAGAAGACGGAGAACATGTTGCCCGCGGTCTGCACCCGGTGCGCGACGCCCTCCTTACCGAGGGCGTCGGAGACCAGGCCCCGGATCTCGGCGGAGACGGCGTCGACCTTCGCGTACGCCGCGTCGTCCAGCAGCCTCAGCTGCGCGAGCCCGGCGGCGGTGGCGACCGGGTTCCCGGAGAGCGTGCCCGCCTGGTAGACGGGGCCGGCGGGCGCGAGGTGCGCCATCACGTCGGCGCGCCCGCCGAAGGCCGCGGCGGGGAAGCCGCCGCCCATGACCTTGCCGAAGGTCATCAGGTCGGGGGCGACGCCGTCGATGCCGTACCAGCCCGCCCGGGACGTACGGAATCCCGTCATCACCTCGTCGGAGACGAACAGCGCCCCGTTGGCCGCGCACAGCTCCTTGAGCCCGGCGTTGAACCCGTCGCGCGGCGGCACGACGCCCATGTTGCCGGGGGACGCCTCGGTGATCACACAGGCGATCTCGCCGGGGTGCGCGGCGAAGGCGGCGCGGACGGCGTCCAGGTCGTTGTACGGCAGTACGACGGTGTCCCCGGCCTGCGCGCCGGTCACGCCGGGCGTGTCGGGCAGCCCGAACGTCGCGACCCCGGAGCCGGCGGCGGCGAGCAGCGCGTCCACGTGCCCGTGGTAGCAGCCGGCGAACTTCACGATCTTGGCTCGCCCGGTGAACCCCCGGGCCAGCCGGATCGCCGACATGGTGGCCTCCGTGCCGGACGACACGAGCCGCACCTGCTCGACGGGCCCGACCCGGCCGGTGATCTCCTCGGCGAGCGCGACCTCGCCCTCCCCCGGCGTACCGAAGGACGTCCCGCGCGCGACGGCCGCCTGCACCGCCTCGATCACCTCGGGCCGCGCGTGCCCGAGGATCATCGGCCCCCAGGAGCAGACGAGGTCGACGTAGTCCCGCCCGTCCGCGTCGGTGAGGTACGGACCGTCACCGGACACCATGAACCGGGGCGTACCGCCCACGGCCCGGAAAGCCCGGACGGGGGAATTCACACCACCGGGGGTCACGATCGACGCACGGTCGAAAAGGGCCTGCGATACGGGGGCTTCGTATGAATACGACACTTTGGTCCTGATCTGCGATTCGGGGTCGGGCGGCCTGGGCGAAGGATCTCGGCCACCGATGAGCGGGGCGCGCGGTCTCCTCGTATTACATAAGGGCGTCAACGCCCCCGCGTCTGCGAAACTGGGGCGCATAGGTGAAGCTCACGCAATCCATGGTGTCAGAGGCTTCGACGTATCTGCGGACGGGTGTTTCACCGGTCGTCCGTGGGGGAGGTCACTGTCACGATGATCGGGTTGCGCGGCCAGGGCTGCGAGTGGTCGGGTGGAGATATGCATCGCGGTGGCGGACTGGGCGAGGGGACCGATGACCTCGGGCCCGACCCTGCCCGGCGGGGGAAGCACCGGCGCCGCGAGCGCGAGGCCGGCGGCCTGCCCCCTGTCGGCGGAACCGAGGGCCGGATCCCCGGGAGCGGCCGGGTGGGAGTGACCTACAAGTACTTCGGCGCCCCGGACGGCGCCACGGCGGCCCGCGTCCCGATCTCGATGCGCCCGGAGGAACTGGGCGGCGACGAGCTGGGCATGGGCGGCATGTTCACCAAGATCAAGCCCGAGACGATAGCCGCGATGGTCCTCACGGGCATCCAGGGCATGCCCCTGAACAAGGTCCCGCCACTGGAACTGGTGGTGCTGCACCCCGACTACGCGGTGGTCAAACTCCCCATGACGGCGGTGGACCCCCTGCGCGGCATCGGCGAGGAATCGGTGGGCGCGGCGGCCTTCATCTGGTCCACGGTCCCGGACCGGGGCGGCCCCCGGGACGCGTTCAACGTCTACCAACTGCTTCACGAGTGGCAGGACTTCAGCCACCGGTTGCACGAGGCGGGGCACCAGCCGTACTGCTTGGTGTGGCCGTGAGCGGCGAGTCCACCTGAGCGGGCGGGGCCTTCGGGGCGGGCCGCCGCTCCTCAGACCGCCTCGCCGGGCAGGCTCAGGTAGGTCTCGCGCATCGCCGTGAGCACCGGATGGTCGGTGGGCAGTGCGATGTCGTCGACGGCCGCGACCGCCCGGACACCGATGCTCGTGTTGGTGGCGAACGCCGCCGCCATCGCGCCGACGGCGCCGAGCGTCACGGGAGCGGTGATGTGCGCGTGGTGCCGCTGGAGCAACGCCATGGTGACGCCCGGCAGTACGTCGCCCTCGGGCCACACGACGGAGCCGGCGGCATCGACGAACCCGACGTTCCAGGTCCCTCCCTCGGACACGAGCCCGTCGGAGCCGTGGAACAACGCGTCGTCATATCCGGCCAACTGCGCCTCCCGCCGGGCGTGCAGGGCCCCGAACAGCCCGAGATGCTTGACCGCGGGCAGATCACGTACATACGGAACGGTCTTCACCCGCAGCGGCGGAAGCGCCATGGCCCCGGCCGGCCGGGTGGTCACCAGCACGTGCGGCGTCGCGGGCGACGAGGGGTGCCCGATGTCGAGCCCGGGATCGAACACACTGACCCGGACCACGAACGACGTCCCGTCGCCATGCGCACGCACGGCACGACGCACGTACTCCCGTACGCGACCGGTATCGAGCGCGGCACCGAACACGACCCGGCAGTCCCGCCCCAGCCGCTCCATGTGCAACTCCATCCCCCGCACCCGCTGGCCGTCGACCCGCATGGTGGTGAAGTGCCCGTAGTTGGTCAGCCCCAGGGCCTTCAACTGCTCGGGGTCGGGGACGCGGCCGTTGAGTTCCATCACGGGGGTCAGTGTGCCAGCGCGGGCACCAAGTCGGACGCTGGGCGAGGGAGTTCGGCGGGCGGTTCCGATTCCGGGATGGAGGACGACGCGATGGCGCGAACGCGCGGCCCCCGGGAAACGCGCTACGGGGTGTGGCTCCGGGGTGCCCGCGGCGGCATGGGCGAGGTCCTTGCCGGTGCGGCTGATCACTCGACCGGTACGCTCGGGGGGTGCCATGCCGGCTTGGCTTCTGGGCGCAGAAGGACCTGGAAAGCCGTGTGACGGGAGGGGGTTGGCGATGAGTCATCCTTTTCCCGTTCTGCGCCAAAGGTCAGCTCTGTGCAAAGTAAGTAAAGTCAGCAGCCCGCCCAACTAACGACGCAGGTCGCGCACTGTGGTCCCCGCGCACGCGGGGTTGGTCCCGTGGACACCGTCCACCCCCTCGCCGGGGTGACGTGGTCCCCGCGCACGCGGGGTCACCCGTTCCTCCCATCGCAACCAGATTCGCCGACCGAATGGAGGGGACCGCCTACCGTTCGTGCCTCCGCGTCAGCGGAGATACGTCTTCTGCCACTCCACCGACGTCATGGCCAAGGCCGCTTCGGCAAGCGCTTGAGCGGAAGCGGTCTTGAGTGCCTGCCGACTGCTGTCGATCCAGCCCTGAACATTCGCGTAGCCCTGTTCGCGGTATTCAACGGCCTGGATGAGGCATTCGAGCTTGTCCGCGTCATGGGCGCAAGTCACTTCGAGCGAGTCGCCGTTCTCGTATTCCTCAACGATGCGCCGGGCGCCCTCGCGTACGGCCGCATGCGCGGCGGAAACCTGGTCCGCCGTGACCTTCTCGTTCGAGGCGGCTTCCAGATAGCGCCGGCCAATGTGCGGAATGTCGCCGACGCGGGTCTCCTGGGTGTCGTGCCACAGGCCGAGGAGCGCGGTCTTGGCTGGGTCCGCCCCTTCCATCATCGCGAGCACGGAGCCGATGAGACCGACGCGGAAGCTGTGTTCCGCGATCGTCTCGGGGTCTTTGACTCCGGCGATCCACCATCCGCTCCGTTTGGCACGCTTAAGCATTCCCATTTCGAGCAGGAATCCCGCAGTGCCCTTGGCCTGCTCTGTCTCGTCAGCCATGTGGCGTTTCCTCCGGTCCGTTACATTCGGCTCTCGCGTAGAACGTAGTGCAAGGCTGCCAGTTCCCCCCTCGATCGTGGGGAGATCGAGCCGACGTCGAAAAGTTGAACGAGCAGTTCGCCGAGCCGGTCGGAAATACCGGGCGACGGATCCGGAACCAACTGGGAGCCGTCAGCAACGCGCACAGCGAATGCGGGTGGAGATCGGCGTGTCCGGGTGCGTGTTGCAGTTTTTCCGCAAAGGCCACGCATCAGGGGGACCCGTTCCCACACCGCCGGCCCACAGTCGCTCAGGAGTGGCCCGTGCGTGCGCGAGTTGGTTCCGCAATCAGCGAGATCGCGCGCTCATCGACGTCAAGTGGACCCACCGCCGTTGGAACGGTGTGACCACCGCGTTGGTTCCCGCCCACGCGGGGGGTTTCCGGCCGAGGGCGCAAAAGCCGAGGTCGGACCTTGTGATCCCCGCACACGCGGGGTTGGTCCGCCTTAGCATTGGCCTCACCGCCTGCGAGGGCTGCGGTCCCCGCGATTGCGGAGGTGGTCCCAGGCCATCACCGTGACCGTGCCCCACCGGCCGGCGGTCCCCGCGCACGCGGGGTTGGTCCTGCGGACGTCAACTCGCTGCTCGGCTGGGTGCTGTGGTCCCCGCGCAGGCGGGGTTGGTCCCACTGCGTCAAGTCCCTCTCCAGGCAGTCAGGTTGGTCGCCGCGCATCCGGGGGTGTGCCCCGTTTAGGCGAAAGGGAGTCGACCCATGCGGTGGACAGTTCACGGCGAACGCCAGATTTACAGCAACCCGTGGGTCAACCTTTGGATGGTCGACGTCCAGCAGCCGGACGGTCGGCGCTGGGAACACCATGTGGTCCGCATGCGGCATCTCGCTGTCGCCGCGGTCGTGGACGAGCAGAAACGGGTGCTGATGATGTGGCGCCACCGTTTCATCACGGACACGTGGGGCTGGGAGTTGCCGATGGGCCTGATCGAGGCCGACGAAACTCCCGAAGAGGCGGCGGCGCGGGAGGTGGAGGAGGAGACCGGATGGCGGGTGGAGTCTCTCAAACCCCTGGTGTACGCACAGCCCGCGAACGGGATCACCGACTCCGAGCACCACGTCTTTCGCGCTGACGCGGCCACCTATATCGGGCCACCGACCGAGCAGAACGAAACCGACCGCATCGAGTGGATTCCGCTTTCGGAGATCCGCGGAATGATCGACCGTCGTGAAGTGGTCAGCAGTGGCAGCCTTGTCGGCCTGCTGTACCTCCTGCTGGACGAGGCGACCGGAACCGTCGGTTAGCACGCCTGTCCCCTGCCGACAGCAGTCAGCCGACTGCCGCGCGGAGACGCTGCTCAAACACAATCACCGGCGTCTCGCGCGCGTACGGGGCGAGGCGCCGGTGAAATTCGCGAACGTGGCCCGCCACGCGGGGTGAGTCGAGCGATGCGCTGAGATCCAGAGCAAAGCCGGCGCTCTCGCACGCGGCTTCCAGCCGTCCCTGTTGCAGCTGGGCCGTGGCCAGCCAGAAGGCGTGGAACGCGCGCCCGCGCTGCTGCGCGTCGGTCTCTCGGCGCAAACCCTCGGCGATCAACGGCTCTGCTCGATGGCAGTCGCCCAGCTTGGCCAGCGCAATACCAGTGTCAACGATCAGCTTCGTCTCGTCGAAGTACCTGACCCAGGACGGCGCTTCGTCTTCCCGGTCACGGGCATTCTCATACGCGTCCCGAGACCGCCCAATGGATTGGTGACAGGAAGAACCATCGCCGAGAGTGGCGTGAGCGAACGCTTCGCGCATATGGAGCATCGACATCACGAGTGGCTGGTCCCCGGCCGCTCGGGCCGTGTCCTGAGCCTTACAAGCCAGTGCGACAGCATCCGAGGGTTGCCCCTCATACGTGGCTTGGAGACTCATGCAGGACAGCACGTTGGCCATGAAGAGGTAATCGTCCTGCCCGTGGGAGAGCCGCAGCGCCTGCGTGAAGTACGTGCGTGCGGTGCTGTACTGGCAAGCGTCGAAGTAGGCCCATCCGGCAAGACGGGCAAGTTCGGCGGCGAGTGACTGGAGATCCTGACGCAAGGGAGCGCGGACGCTTCCCATCATCTCCATCACATAACGCAAATGCCCCACGACCGCCGGACGCAACGGCGCGCCTCCGTGCTCGTCGTCTCGGCGCCAGTAGTCCTCCACTGACGACTTGAGGGCGAGAAGCGTCGATCGCGTGACCTTGCCGTCGGCGAGCGACAGCAACTCGTCCAGTTCCTCCTGGTGTTCGACGTCACTGTCCGGGTCGGAGCCCATGACACCGTCTCTCGGTGCTGAGCGTGCCTGCGATGTCGGACTTATCGGGGCCGATGAAGGAACTTCCCAGGGTCGATGAGCAAGTCCCAGCATGGCGCCAGGGATACGCAGACCGTCCGCGACGCGCTCGATGACATCGATGTGCGCGAGCCTGCGCTGCCCGGACATGATCTCGCCGACCCGGCTCGGAGTCAGGCCGCACAGGGCAGCCACCCGAGACGGATAGATACCGGCCTTCACCTTCACCAGGCGGAATACGGTCTCGAAGTCGCGCTCTCGACAAGCTCGTTGCCACTCGGGGCTCGTCAGCAGCTCCGGCGGAAGCGGTTGAGGCAGTGGTCCGGGCACTGGCACTCCTCTGCTGCACGGGACGAACGACGTCGTTGAACGGATGGTCAGGCACGTTCAAGATTACCCACGTTGGGTAACCACAGTGACCTGTTCGCGTGACGAAGCTTCGGGGTCAACTGGTCCTCCCACCGATCGCCCTGCGAATCCAGGGCGTGAGTACATCTCCTGACGTGGGTTGTTCTATGACCCGTGAATCAGGATCTCGGAGGAGTCCCATGCCCCTGGTGCCGTTGACGGATCCCCCTTCGGCCGTCGAGTCCGGTCGCTTACCGGCTTCTCTCCACACCACGCGGGAGGTTGACGAGACGGCAACTGGGATGGGCCCGATGAGAACTGCGCACGCTCTTTTGTCACTCGACGCCCGGCCGAGGCATGTGGCGACCGCACGCCGCGTCACCTCCGCCGTACTGGACGAGGCCGGTGTCACGGACCACGACACCATCGGGACCGTGCAGTTGGTGGTCAGTGAGATCGTGACGAACGCGATCGTGCACGGCAACGCCGGCTCGGTGTCGCTCCGGCTCACCTGCGACGGCACCCGTGAGGTACGGATCGAGGTGGACGACCACTCGACCGGCACTCCGGAAGTGCGGGACCCGGGCCCGGACGACGAGGGCGGACGCGGACTGCGGCTCGTCGCGTACCTGGCACGCGAGTGGGGACGGAAGGGGACGTGCACCTGGTGCACGGTCACGGTCGGACCGGTGCCGGACTGATGGCGACCGGGCAGGACACACGGCTGGCGAACAGTGGCGACGGACCCCATGTGCCCTGCGCATTCTGGGAGATGACCTTGCCTCGGCCCGGCTTCCCCCTCGTCGTGGCCGAGCACGAACGACAGACGGACATCGACTCCTTGCGGCGCCTGCTGGAGACCCTTCGACGCCGGCAGGCGTCCAAGCACGACGAACGCCCCGGTTCTCTCCAGCGGGGCGAACCGAGCCCGACCGCACCGCGCCGGGGCCGAAACGGAGCGGCAGTACTCCTCCGGCTGAACCCGCCGCGTCACCTTCGGACAAGGAACAACCACACATGCCGAATCCCCGTCGACCGGGCCGCTTCCTTACCGCCCACCACACGCACCCCGTCATCGTCCACGGCCTTTTCACCTGCCTCAGCGTCACCGGACTTCTCCTCGCCCTGACCGCCGCGATCGCGGCTCGGGCATGAAACCCGGTACCGGCCTGGCCTCCATCGCACCGGAGACTCCATGAAAACCCAGCAGACCGCCGACGCCCTGAGCGCCAAGCTGCGACAGCACAGACTCCACATCCCCGGTCTCGCCGCCCGCCAGGACAGCATCGTCCTCGGCGATGTCACCGTCACGACCGCCGACCACCTCGCGCTCCTCCTGGGCGCGCCCGCGCAGCAGGTCCAACGGAACCTGGACCAGTGGCCCGAGGCTCAACAGCTCATGCGCAGACTCGGTGCCGCCTTCAGAACCGTCACCGGCGGAGGCTTTCTCGATCTGTATTTCCATCACGACTGTGTCCGCTGCGACAGCGACGCGGCTCTGACGCTGGGCCCGATCGGCCCACGGGAAGCGGAACTCCTCCTGTCCGCCATCCAAACGCGGGAAGCTACGACGCAGCACCCGCCCACCACGAGGAGTACCCATGCCCGGCGTTCTGACGACTGATCACCCCGCCTGGACCGAGACCAGCGTCGGCGCCCACGCACGAGCCACGCGTACGGCCTCCGGTGTCTGGGTGCTGTCGTGGGATCAGGAAGGCCCGCACACGGTGTGCGTGCAGGGCGCCGAAGACGCAAAGCCGGTGTTCATCACCACGGACCCCCGCTGCCTGCCCGGCAGTGTGCCCCCTGAACTCCGGCGGGGCCTCGACGACCTCGGCCCGACGTGGCGTCCGGCCAATCCCTGGCTGTGGGACGCCCTCACCACCGCGATCCTGCGGCAAGTCGTCCGGGCCGGGCAGGCTCGCAAGCTGTACCGGGCATGGTGCGACGCCTTCGGCACCACCGTCGAGGGTCCTGCGGGCACGTTGTCCGTCGCCCCGACCGCCACTCGGGTCCTGGAACTGGACGACACTCAATTCGCGCATGTCGGGGCCAAGTTCCACTGCGGCGTCCTGCGGGCCGCCGCCGCCGCGTACCAGCGGCACCGTACCGAGTGGGAGCGAATGGATTCCCACGATCTGGTGTCCGCGCTCACGAGTGTCCCGCGCATCGGCCCCTGGACGGCCGCTGCGGCGACCGCCGACTACACCGGCGATTTCAGCGTCTACCCCCACGACGATCTCGCTGTACGCACCTGGGCCGCGCGGATCGCGCCTGGCCACGACTGGCCCGGAAAGAAGGACAAGTCGTTCGGCCCGAAGTGGGCCGCCATGGCCGGCCCTGACCGCACCGCCCTGCACACCCTGACCCTCTCCACACTCACCTGGGGCTCCCATGCCCGCTGACCTGGAGGATCCATGTCACGGTTATCGCTGATCAACGGTGCCGATCCGGCCCACCCACTTGACGCGCTTTTCGTGAACGCGCCACTGCGTGACTACGGGCAACGGCCCCGGACCAACGACTACACGCTTCCCGTACTGGGCATGGCCTACATCGCCACGTACGCGAAGGAGGTCGGCGGCTTCAACGTGGGCGTCCTCGACGCGGAAGCCCACGGGCTGGGAGTCGCGGAAACAGCGGAACTCGTCAACGCGGCGCAGCCCCGGTGGGCTGCCATGAACCTGCTCGCCCCCACCTACGAGATGTCAGCCCGCATCGCGGCCGGTCTCTCTCCGGGCATCGCCCTCATGGTCGGCGGCCACCATGCCAAGGCCATGCCGGACCGTGTGCTGGCCGATCCGCGCATGGCCAACCTGCGGGCGCTGGTTCTCGGCGAGGGTGAACTGCGCGTCGCCGCTCTCCTGGACGACGAACAGCGCCGACGTGAACTGCCTGGGGTCCTGTGGCGTGACCCCCTGCTCGGAACCCGAGCCGCAGGGATCCCCCCGGTCGGAAGATCGAGTGCGCACCTGCTCGGTCCCGACATCAACGCCCTGCCATACGTCAACCGTGGCTTCCTGCCCCAGGACCCCTACCGGGCCACACCCACCCGGGCCGACCACCACCTCGCGACCAGCCGTGGCACCGACTTCCTGACGAAGGCCGCCCGCACCGGGCATCTGGAAGCCAACATCGTCGGCTCCAGAGGCTGCCCCTACAACTGCGCCTTCTGCGGAGCCGCGTTCAGCGCCAACCCCGATGTCACGATCCGGGTTCGCGAGCCCGAGAACATCATCGGCGAACTCGACACGCTGCACGCCGCGTACGGTGTCAGCGCCTTCCGGTTCGTCGATGACCTCTTTCTCGGCGTCTCACGCGTCATCACCACACAGATGGCGGCCTGCGCACGGCACCACATCGGCGAACGGTACGTGTGGGACGCGACAGGACGTATCAACGTCCTGGACCGGCTCGACAACAGCGAACTCGAACTGCTCGTCAAGAACGGCCTGCGAGAAGTTGCCCTCGGAATCGAATCAGGAAGCGACCGTATCCTCAGCGCGATGGACAAGCGCATCGACGCCGAGATGACCGAGCGTGTCACCCGCCGCCTTGTCGAACACGGAATCGGAGTCAAGGGGTACTTCATCCTCGGCTTTCCCGGCGAGACTCAGGACGACATCCGGGCGACCGTGCGACACATCCGCAACCTCTGGAGCATCGCCGATCGAGCCCCTGGCGACGTACGGGCCAGTGTCTTCGAATTCCGTCCCTACCCCGGAACACCCGTATGGAAGACCCTTACGGACGCCGGTCACGACCCCGACACACTGCTCGCCTACACAGACGTCGACCTGACCGCTGACGGGGCCGACGAGTCGATGCGCCAGCGAGACGAGTTCAACTTCTCCGTCGGGATCCAGTTCGGCGACGTTCCCCTGGCCGATGTCCGCAGCACCCTGGCCGCGCTCACCCGCGAACAGCACGAACGCAATCAGCCGAACCGGGAGACCGCGGCATGACCATCACGTCGGCACGCGGTCGGTTCATCACCCTCGACGGCCCCAGCGGCGCCGGAAAGACCACCACCGTCCAAGCCCTGAGCCAAGAACTGGCCAGACGGGGGCAGGCCGTCCACGAGACCGTGGAACCGACCACCAGCCCCCTCGGCGCCTTCATCCGTGACCACTTCAGTCACATCCGAGGGCGCGCCCTGGCCTGCCTTGTCGCCGCCGACCGGTACGAACACATCGAGCACGAGATCGAGCCCCGGCTCATTGCCGGCGACACCGTCGTCTGCGACCGTTACCTCGCCTCGACGCTTGTGATGCAACAACTCGACGGCGTGCCCGTCAAGTTCCTGCTCGACCTGAACGCGCACGTCCTGATGCCTGACCTCGCAGTTATCCTCACCGCCTCCCCTCGCCTTGTCGCCGAACGAATAGCCGCACGCGGCCCCCGCAACCGCTTCCACCTCGACCCGACCGCACCCGGCCGCGAAGTCGAGCTGTACGAGCGGACAGCCCGGATGCTCAGGGCGGCGGACGTGAAGGTACTGATCGTCGGCACCGACAACGTCACCCCATCGGAGATCGCGGCCTCGATCGCCGACGCGATTCCCCGTCCCTCGGTAACGTCGGCCGCCCCGACACCGCTGAGCACCCCACAGGAACCATGAACTCGCACCCCGCACAGCCCGTTATCGACACGCACGTCCTTCTACGCGATGGAGACAAGCTCCTCTTCTCCCAGCGCGGAGGCCCGTACGGGCGCGGCCGATGGCACCTGCCGTCCGGCAAGCTGGATCAGATGGAGACCCTCAGCGCGGGCGCCGCCCGTGAGTTGCTGGAGGAGACCGGTGTCGAGGTCGACCCGGCCAGGTTGCGCCTGGTGCACGTCGTGCACCACAAGCAGAGCGAGACCGTCGATCGGATCGGGTTCTTCTTCGAAGCCACCGACTGGACCGGGCAGCCCGTCAACAGGGAGCCCTCGAAATGCCTCGCGCTCCAGTGGTTCAGCGTCCACGAACTGCCCGAGGACATCATCGAGTACCCCGAAGGAGGACTTCTCGGCTACCTGAGCGGCTCCGGAGTGCTGGCCGAGCACGGCTGGTAGTGCTCGCCGGGCCCGTGTTCCCGGCGACGGGGGCACGGGACCGTGGCGAGACGATGACGGCACGTAACCACTCGTGAGTTCCATGAACTTCGCCCAGCATTGGCTGGATCGGTCACGGTGGTCACCGCCCCCGCCGGGCGGGCACTCGCTGGGACCGGTGTTCCCCGCGCATGCGGGGTTGGTCCCGCCGCTGCCCTGCCAAACCAGCAGCACACCGCGTGGTCCCCGCGCATGCGGGGTCAGTCCCGGGTAGCCGACAACAACTCCAATTGTCGGGTGGTCCCGGCCTCGGTGTAGTCCCCGCCCACGCGGGGCTTGGCCCTCGGGCGTGCGGCTGTCACCCCAGCAACGCGCCGGCCCGCCCGCGCGCCGACACCCCCCGCCGGCCACCCCAAGGCCCGCCCCGCCCCCGCTCTCCACCCCCACCACCCCCGCCCCTCAGGCATACCCTGTTGCCCATGACGCAAAGTGACGGCGGGGCGGACAGCCTGGACAGCCTCGTACGCAGACGCATCCGCGCGCTGCGGCTCGCGCAGGGGTGGTCCTTGGGGGAGTTGGCCGGGCGGGCGCGGATCAGTCAGTCCTCGTTGAGCCGGATCGAGAACGGGCAGCGCCGGCTCGCGCTCGATCAGCTCGTCACGCTCGCCCGTGCGCTGGACACCACGCTCGATCAGCTCGTCGAGACCGCCACGGACGATGTCGTCATCAGCCCGACGATCGATGCCGCCCGGGGTCGGATGCGCTGGCCCGTCAGGAGCGATCCGGGTATGAGCGTCATCCGCCAGCGGATGACCGAGCCGCCGCCCGACAATCCGGGGCGGATGCGCGCCCATCCCGGCCGGGAGTGGCTCGTCGTTCTGTCGGGCACGGCGATCCTGATGCTGGGCAATCGGCGTATCCGAGTGGAGACGAACCAGGCCGCCGAGTTCCCGACGATGATGCCGCATGCGATCGGCGCGGAGGGGGGACCGTGTGAGCTGCTGGGGATCTTCGACCGTGACGCCCGCCGGGGGCACCAGCGCGACAACCGTGGCGGCGAAACTCCGGAGCCCGTCGAGTGACGGCGGCGGCGTGATCTTGCGCCTGCGGCAGCACAGACGGCCATCGTCTTGCGTCATACGAAAGAGACCGTGCCAAGCGCGCATCGCCGCCCTACGGTGACGCCATGACCCACTCACACCCGCACGTCCACGCCCACCGCCACCCGGCCCACCCCGGACACCCCGGCCAGCACGGACACCCCGGCCAGCCCGACACCGACGCCCAGGCGGAGATCCTCGATCTGGACGCGGACGTACTCGCCGAGCACATCGCCGCCATCACCGCGTGGCTGCCCCTCACCGGCGATCCCCGCCACGTCGTGGACCTCGGCTGCGGCACCGGAACGGGCACCTTCGCCCTCCTCGACCGGTTCCCCGACGCGCGGATCACCGCCGTCGACTCCTCCCCCGAGCATCTCCAACGGCTGCGCGAGAAGGCGTGCGCCCGTGGTGTGGAGGACCGGGTCCGTACGACGTGGGCCGATCTCGACGGGGACAGCTGGCCCGACCTCGGCTCACCCGACCTCGTCTGGGCATCCGCCTCGATGCACCACATGGCCGACCCGGCCCGTACCCTGCGCCGGGTCCGCGAACTCCTCGCGCCCGACGGCCTGTTCGCCGTCGTGGAGCTCGCCGGTTTCCCCCGCTTCCTCCCCCCGGACGCCCCCGAGGACCGGCCCGGTCTGGAGGACCGCTGTCACGCGGCGTCCGACCGTTTCCACGCCGAGCACGTGCCCCACCGGGGCGCCGACTGGGGGCCGATGCTGACCGCCGCCGGCTTCTCGGTCGACGGCGAACGCACCGTCGCCGTGGACATCGAGGGCTCCGGCGACGAGGTGATCGCCCGCTACGCCCTGAGATCCCTGCGCGGCCTGCGCGACACCGCCGCCGAAGCGCTCCCGCCGGAGGATCTCGCCGCCCTCGACCGTCTCCTCGACACCACCGGCCCGCACAGCGTCCTGCGCCGCGACGACCTGACGGTCCGCACGGAGCGCCGGGTCTGGGCGGGCCGGGCGGCAAGCTGACGGCGTGACCTCACGGCCCGTCCTCCGTCGACGGCCCGCCCTGGGTGCCCGTCGGGCCCTGGGGGTCGATCAGGATCATCGGGTCGTTGCCCTTCAGCTGCTGCCAGACGCTCACCAGGGCCACCACCTGGGCCACGAAGAACGCCAGTTGGACGGAGGCCGTGCGGAGTTGGTAGATGGAGAGGAGCAGGGCCGCCTTCGTCGGCCAGTGGTGGCCCTCCTGGCGGAAGGTGTCGATGTCCATCGCGACGCCCGTCGTCGTGAGGATGAGCAGGGTCAGCGCGACATCGAGGGCCAGGGTGCCGATGGTGTCCCCGAGCGCGCGGCTGCCGATCCAGTAGAGGCCGACCGGGGCCGCGTACACGAGGGTGAGGCCCAGCGCCTTCGCCGGGCCGCGGCGGCCCGGCAGGACACGCCAGAGGGCGCCGAGGACGAAGCCGGCGGCCCCCCAGATCAGTTCCGACGCGAGCACGTACTGCACGAGGTTGATCACCCCGAACTGGTCCCTGGCCACGTTGCTCCACAGCGGCCCCCGCACCAGGTCCGCCCAGAAGGCGACCGCCGTGGCCGGCAGGGCGACGACCGCGGCGAGGAACGCGGCCCGGCAGGCGTTGTGCCACCAGGTGTCTCTGGGGCCCCAGGCCAGGATCAGTTCTATGGCGTCCACGGAGTCGGGCAGGTCTTCGCCCGCGTGCGGGGAGGTGGTGTCGCCGGGGTTCCAGCGGTGCAGGCTGTCCAGTTTCTGCTCCAGGTCGGCGCGGTTGCCCTCCTGGTCGCCCTGTTCCCAGCGGCGCAGTTGCAGGTGCAAGTCGCGGTAGGTGCGCGCGGACTCCACCAGCCAGGGGCGGTCCGACTCGCGTATCACCTCGCGCAGGGGCGTACCCGTCGGCAGCTGCCTGGACAGCACCGACCGCCGGTGTCCCAGAGCGAGCAGGAGCCACCAGGCGAGCAGGAGCAGCAGCGCGTCCAGCACGGAAGTGGAGACACCCAGGTACCAGCCCGGAACCGGCGAGATCGACGTCACGAACAGCACGGCGAGCACCCGCGTCTCCGGGGTGTCCGGCAGGACCGGGGACGCGTGGGGCGCCCTGGTCCGGGCCGCGAGTACGGCGAGGAGCGCTCCCGCACGAAGAACCCACGCCATCCAGCCGGTGAACCAGTCCGGCCAGTCGGAGGGCAGCCACGCCACCGCGTTGAGGAGGTTGGAGAGGTGCCAGCGGTCGTACCGGTCGTCTGTGGCCGCGAGCCATGACTCCTGCTCCCAGGTGTTCTGTTTGGCCCACACGGCGAGCGCCACGATCACGGCCGCCAGAAAGACGCAGACGACCAGCAGCCACCAGGGGACGTGGCCCCGCTGGGGCGTCCCCGGCGTGGTGGTGCCGGGTGCGGTTCGAAGCCGTCGCGCCACCGACGCGCTGCCCACGAGCCAGACGAAGACGACGCAGCAGCACGCTGACGCGAGCCAGAGGAACCCGCCCGTCCGCCGGAGGAGTTCGACCGCGGCGAGGTCGTGATCGTTCAGCCAGAAATCGGCGGGCAGCCCGAACCAGTGCGGCGCGCTCGCCACCACCACCGGAAACGCCGTCGCGGTCAGAACGGCCGCCCACGCGGCGATCCGGGGCCTGCCCACCAGGCAGAGGGCTGCGCCGCCGCACGCCGCGACGACCAGGTGGACGGCCGTCCGGTGGTCCGGGAGCCACATGAACACGCCGTAGTCGCCGGCCAGGTTGGGGAGCAGGTCGTCCAGTGTGGAGAGCAGAACCACGGCGAACCCCGCGTACACCCACAGGAGCAGATTGCGCCCGGTGGCCTCCTCGGCCGGCGTGGGCAGGGTGGCGACGGGGGTACGGCGGAGGGTGCGAGCCAGGCACAGCATGACGGGCAGGAGCACCAGGTCCCAGGACATCCAGATCACCGACTGCGCCAGGTACCAGGGCTTCTCGCCCCACACGGTGATCAGGGACTTGCTCGCCGGCGGCTGGACCACGATCCGGATCCCGGGCGGTGCGCCGCCCGGCTTGTCGCGGACCCAGGTGAGGTGGGTGGGGGACCCCTCGGTCGGGGTCGGGGACATGCTGCGGGCCGCACGTCCGCCCAGGTCGACCGTGATCTTCTGCCACCACGCCGTGTCGAGGGCGGGCGGGCGCATCAGGGTCAGTGTCCAGTGGCGCTTGCCGGCGGTGATGCGCCAGACCCCGAAGTCCCGGTCCCTGGTGCCGTCCACGTAGGTGACGGCACGCAGCCGTACCGTGATCCACTTCTTCTGGACGGTCACCTCGGGCGGCCGGGGGCGGGCCTCCGTGTCGCGGTACGTGTAGGGGTCGTCGGGGTAGCGCAGGACGCACCGCATCGCCGACCGGTACCGCTCGGTGTCCCCGTTCAGCAGCAGATCCCGCGCGAACTTCCAGGACTTCGGCACCTGTACGACGAGGTCGGTCTGCGCCTTCGTGTACGTCTCGCCCTCGTGCTTGAGCCGTACCGAGGTGGCGACCCTCGCCGTCTTCAACTGCCCGGACCGGCAGCTGTCCTCGGCGGCCGAGGCGAGGTCCGCCGGGGCGAGCGGAGACAGCGGAGACAGCGGGGAGAGCGGGGAGAGCGCGAGGAGCCCGGTGACGGCGAACAACAGCAGTAATCGGCGCATCGCCCGGCCCCCGCGTACATACCCAGATTTACGGATATGCAGAGTAGCCGCGCGACGGCACGGACGGAGTTGGTACAGGGCAACCAGCGCGTACGGGAACGGCTCCGGCCGGGTACGGCACCAGGTCCGGCGGCGTACGGGACCAGGTCCGGCCGGGTACGGGAACGGCACCGGCCGGGTACGGCACCAGGTCCGGCGGCGTACGGGACCAGGTCCGGCCGGGTACGGCACCGGCACCGGCACCGGCCGGGTACGGGACCAGGTCAAGACGCGTACGGCACCGGCTCCGGTCCCGTACCGGAACGGTCCAGCCGCATGCGCGAACAGGTCCGGCCGCACACGCGAACGAGTCCGTCCGCGTACCGGAAGGACTCCCGCCGCGTACGGGGCGGGCCTTCGGGTACCCGCAACACAGCACCGTTCCGCGCACCAAGCCGCGTCGAACGCCACGAAGACCACACAAGGAGGCCGCACATGATGATCGTCGGTATCGTTGCCGTCTGCGCAGTACTACTCGTGCTCGCCTTTCTGGTACCCCGTCTCTCCCGCCACCCCGAACGTGGCACCCAGCGCACGCTCGGTGCCGGCGGACGCGCCGCGGGCAAGGCCCCCGGGCCGCTCGGCAGGCTGCTGCGCAAGCCGTTCAGCAGCAGTTCGCGCGCCGTCGGGCGCAGCGGCTCCGCCGGACGCCGCACGCGTGGCCGGATGCCCTTCTGACCTGACTCCGGATCCGTACGACCGGTACGGACTCTGTCCCGACCGGTACGGACTCCGGCCCAACCGGTACGGACCGGTGCGGTGTTCGCCGATGGCGCCGCGCCGGTCCGTCGTGCCGTGTGGCGTGTCGTGCGGCGCCACCGCGACCGCCACACCGGCTCACCTCACCTCACCTCAACTCACGTCACCTCGCCTTACGTTTCGTCGAGCGCCTTGAGCGCGATGTTCAACTTCAGGACGTTCACCTGTGGTTCGCCCACGAAGCCGAGGACGCGGCCGTCCGTGTGCCTGTCCACCAGCCGCTGTACCGCCGCCTCGTCCAGGCCGTTCAGCTTCGCGACCCGGGGGACCTGGAGGTCGGCGTACTCCGGGGAGATCGCCGGGTCCAGGCCCGAGCCCGACGAGGTGACCGCGTCCGGCGGCACGTCCGAGGGCCTGACGCGGTGGCCGTCCACGGAGTTGTCCCTGATGACCGCCGCCTTGGCGTCCTTGATCCACTGGATCAGCTCGGCGTTGTCGCCGGCCCGGTTCGTCGCGCCGGACAGGATCAACTGGTACCGCGTGTTGACGGAGTTGGTGCCGAGCCCGTTGGACGGCCGCGGCTGGAACCACTTCAGGTCCGGCGCCGGTGTCTCCTCGCCCTTCTTCAGGGGCAGGTCGTAGCGCTGGCCGATGAGCGCGGAGCCCACGACTTTCCCGTTCGAGGTGATCTCGGAGCCGTTCGCCTGATGGGGGAAGAGGGCCTGCCCGAGGCCTGTCACGGCGAGCGGGTAGAGCACGCCGCACACGACGCTGAGGACGAGCAGGGCGCGCAGCCCCGCTCCGAGGAGCCGTGCGGTGCTTCTGACGGAGATGTTCATGGGCGTCAGCCGATTCCGGGGATGAGGGAGATGAGCAGGTCGATGAGTTTGATGCCGGCGAACGGGGCGATGAGGCCGCCCACGCCGTAGATCCCGATGTTGCGCCGCAGCATCCGGTCGGCGCTCAGCGGGCGGTAGCGCACGCCGCGCAGGGCCAGCGGGACGAGCGCGACGATGATCAGCGCGTTGAAGATCACCGCCGAGAGGATGGCGGACTCGGGCGAGGACAGGCCCATGATGTTGAGCCTGTCCAGGCCGGGGTACGCGACGGCGAACATCGCGGGGATGATCGCGAAGTACTTGGCGACGTCGTTGGCGATCGAGAACGTCGTCAACGCTCCCCGGGTGATCAGCAGTTGCTTGCCGATCTCCACGATCTCGATCAGCTTGGTCGGGTCGGAGTCCAGGTCCACCATGTTCCCGGCCTCCTTGGCGGCCGAGGTGCCGGTGTTCATGGCGACGCCGACGTCCGCCTGGGCGAGGGCGGGCGCGTCGTTGGTGCCGTCGCCGGTCATCGCGACGAGCTTGCCGCCCGCCTGTTCGCGGCGGATCAGCGCCATCTTGTCCTCGGGTGTGGCCTCGGCGAGGAAGTCGTCGACGCCCGCCTCGGCCGCGATGGCGCGGGCCGTCAGCGGGTTGTCGCCCGTGATCATGACGGTTCTGATGCCCATGCGGCGCAGTTCGCCGAACCGTTCGCGCATCCCGTCCTTGACGACGTCCTTGAGGTGGACGACGCCCAGGACGCGTGCGCCGCGTTCGTCGTGGACGCCGACGAGCAGGGGCGTACCGCCGTCCTCGGCGATACGGTCGGCGAGGGCGCCCGCGTCCGGCGCGACGCGCCCGCCGCCCTGCCGTTCGACCCAGGCGACGACCGAACCGGCCGCGCCCTTGCGGATCATGCGGCCGTCCACGTCCACGCCCGACATGCGGGTCTGCGCGGTGAACGGCACCCACTCGGCGCCCGTCAGATCGGCGCCCGTCGCGCCGGTGTCCGTCGCACCGGCCTCCCTCACGGCGGCGCCCGTCGACTCCGCGTGCGTCAACTCCTCGTATGTCGAATCCACACCCGTCGACTCCGCTCCTGTCAACTCCTCGTGGGACGGCTCGCCCCGCCCGTGCTCCCGCAGGCCGTACGCCTCCCGCGCCAGCGCCACCACGGAGCGGCCCTCGGGTGTCTCGTCGGCCAGCGACGAGAGCTGGGCGGCGTCGGCGAGTTCGGTGGCGGTGACGCCCTCGACCGGGAGGAAGGCGGCGGCCCGGCGGTTGCCGAGGGTGATCGTGCCGGTCTTGTCGAGCAGCAGCGTCGAGACGTCACCGGCCGCCTCGACGGCGCGCCCCGACATCGCGAGGACGTTGCGCTGCACGAGCCGGTCCATGCCGGCGATGCCGATGGCGGAGAGCAGCGCGCCGATGGTGGTGGGGATCAGACAGACGAGCAGCGCGGTGAGCACGATCATCGACTGTTCGGCGCCCGCGTAGATCGCGAACGGCTGGAGGGTGACCACCGCCAGCAGGAAGACGACGGTGAGGGAGGCGAGGAGGATGTTCAGCGCGATCTCGTTGGGTGTCTTCTGCCGGGCCGCGCCCTCGACCAGGGCGATCATCCGGTCGATGAACGTCTCGCCCGGTTTGGTGGTGATCCGGACGACGATCCGGTCGGAGAGGACCTTCGTCCCGCCGGTGACCGCGCTGCGGTCGCCGCCCGACTCGCGGATGACGGGGGCCGATTCGCCGGTGATCGCCGACTCGTCGACGGAGGCGACGCCCCGTACGACGTCGCCGTCCCCGGGGATGATGTCGCCCGCCTCGCAGACGACGAGGTCGCCGACCCGCAGCTCGGTCCCGGGCACCCGCTCCTCCACCGCCCCGGCACCCGGCTCGGCCCCTGCGCCCCGGGCCTCCAGTGTCCCCGCACCCGGCTCGGTCCCTGCGCCCCGCGCCTCCAGCGTTCCGCGCGCCCGTTCCTCCAGCGCCCCGGCACCCCGGTCCGCGTGCGGGTCCTCCCCGGAGGCCCTCCGCTCGGCCTCGGCCCCACGATTTTCTGTTACGGGCTCCGCGTTCCGCCCCCGCAGGCGCCGTGCGACCGAGTCCGTCTTCGCCCTGCGGAGCGTGTCGGCCTGTGCCTTGCCGCGGCCCTCGGCGACGGCCTCCGCGAGATTGGCGAAGATCGTGGTCAGCCACAGCCAAACGGCGATCGCCCAGCCGAACCAGTCGCCGGGCTCGGTGATCGCGAGGGCGGTGGTCACCACGGAGCCGACCTCGACCACGAACATCACGGGTGACCTGACCATCACGCGAGGGTCGAGCTTGCGCAGGGCGTCGGGGAGCGACGCGAGCAGCTGCCGGGGGTCGAACAGACCGCCCCCGACGCGCCGGTCGCCGCCCGGACCGGAGCGGGGCGCGGGGGTGGCGCGGGTGGAGGTGACGGTGCTCATGACGCGAGTCCTTCGGCGAGCGGGCCCAGCGCCAGCGCCGGGAAGTAGGTCAGTCCGGCGACGATCATGATCGTGCCGACGAGCAGACCGCTGAAAAGCGGTTTGTCGGTGCGCAGGGTGCCCGAGGTCGTCGGCACCGGCCGCTGTTCGGCGAGCGACCCGGCCAGCGCCAGGACGAACACCATGGGCAGGAAGCGGCCGAGCAGCATGGCGATGCCGAGGGAGGTGTTGAACCATTGCGTGTCGGCGTTGAGCCCGGCGAACGCCGAACCGTTGTTGTTGGCGCCGGACGTGTAGGCGTAGAGAATTTCGGAGAATCCGTGCGCGCCGCTGTTCGTCAGCGAGTTCTCCGGGGTGTCCATCGCCATCGCGATTCCGGTGAAGCAGAGCACCAGGGCCGGGGTGACGAGGATGTAGCAGGCGGCGAATTTTATCTGGCGGGTGCCGATCTTCTTTCCGAGGTATTCGGGGGTGCGGCCGACCATCAGACCCGCGAGGAATACCGCGATGACGGCCATGATGAGAATTCCGTACAGCCCCGATCCCACTCCGCCGGGTGCGATCTCGCCCAACTGCATGCCCAGCATGGCGATTCCGCCGCCGAAGCCGGTGTAGGAGGAGAGGAAGGAATTGACCGCACCGGTCGAGGTGAGGGTCGTCGCCACGGAGAAAATGGCCGAGGCACCGATCCCGAACCGGGTCTCCTTGCCCTCCGTCGCGCCTCCGGCGATGTCGAACGCCGGGCCGCCGTGGTGGAATTCGGTCCACATCATCAACGCGGTGAAGGCGAGCCAGATCATCACCGTCGTGGCGAGGATCGCGTAGCCCTGCTTGACGCTGCCGACCATCCGGCCGAAGGTCCGGGTGAGGGAGAGGGGAATGAGCAGGATCAGAAAGATTTCGAGGAGGTTCGAGAGTCCGCCGGGGTTCTCGAAGGGGTGCGCGGAGTTGGCGTTGAAGTAGCCGCCGCCGTTGGTGCCCAGTTCCTTGATGGCCTCCTGGGAGGCGACGGCGCCGCCGTTCCACTGCTGGACGCCGCCGGTGAACCGGCCGACGGGGTGGATGCCGGCGAAGTTCTGGATCACGCCGCAGGCGACCAGCAGAACGGCCGCGACCAGCGAGATCGGCAGCAGGATACGGACCGTGCCGCGGACGAGGTCGGCCCAGAAGTTGCCGAGTTCACCGGTACGGGAGCGGGCGAAGCCCCGTACGAGGGCGACGGCGACGGCCATGCCCACGGCGGCCGACAGGAAGTTCTGCACCGCGAGGCCGCCGGTCTGCACGACATGACCCATGGCCTGTTCGCCGTAGTAGGACTGCCAGTTGGTGTTCGAGACGAACGAGGCGGCGGTGTTGAACGCCTGGTCCGGATCGATCGACGAGAAGCCGAGCGAGCCGGGCAGCGCGCCCTGGACCCGTTGCAGGGCGTAGAGGAAGAGGACGCTTACCAGCGAGAAGCCGAGAACTCCGCGCAGATAGGCGGGCCAGCGCATGTCGGTGGCCGGATCTGCACCGATGGCACGGTAGATCCATTTCTCCGCCCGCAAATGTCGCGGGGAGGAATAGACACGTGCCATGTATTCGCCGAGCGGTCGGTGTGCCAGGGCCAGCGCCACCAGGAGCGCGAGCAGTTGGAACACACCGGAGAGGACGGGACTCATCGGGCCTCAGAACCTCTCGGGAAAGAGAAGGGCGAGGACGAGATAGCCCAGCAGGGCGACGGCGACGACGAGACCGGCGATGTTGTCGGCGGTCACAGCTTCGCCACACCTTTGGCGACGAGAGCCACCACCGCGAACAGTGCGATCGTGATGGCGACGAAGGCCGGATCGGCCATCGTGGACTCCTGAATGAGGTCGGAAAGTCGTGGACCTCTAGAGGGAATCCTCTTTTTTCCCGGACGCCGGCGACGTTGACGGGTCCCATACGGCGCGAGGGGCGCGTTTGACGGTTCCCATATACGGATGGGCCCTGCGTGACGTGTGCCTGTGTGCCCGGCGGGAATTCCGCCGGGCACACAGGCACACGAACACAAGAAAAGCAGGCAGACGGGGAGACTGGGAGACGAACGGTCGTCACTCTCCGGCGTCAGCCGGTGCGCGCCGCCGAGGTCCCGGTGACGGCCTCCCGATCACCCTGCCCGCCCTGCCCGGCCGCCCGGACATCGGCGGAACCGGGACTGAGGACACGCTCCGCGAGCGCCCCGAAGATCAGCCCGAAGGCCGTCCACAGCACGGCCTGGACCGCCAGCGAGGCCAGCCTGAACTCCCAGAGCAGCGCGGCCGGGAAGGTCTCCCGTACCGCGTCGGTGTTGGCGGGCAGCAGCAGACAGGCCACCGCCATGACCAGTACGTAGCCGCCGCCGGCGGCGACGGTCGCGTTCCAGTTGCCGAGCGTCGGGGCGAGCCGCCGCCCGGCGATGACGGCGATGACCGCGACCAGCACGCTCAGCACGATCATCAGGAAGAACAGCGTCGTGCGCTTCCCGATGGTGTCGGGATTGCCCACGGCGGGCGGGGTCGCGGGGTACTTGAGGAACGGCACCAGATAGACGGTGGTGAAGGCGGCACCCGCGACCAGCGCGGCCGTCGCCCGGGGCCGGAACCGGCCGGCCCGGCCGACACAGACGGCGAACGCCAGCGAGGCGATGCCGCCCAGGGCGACCCCGTACACGAGGACGCCGGTGGCGAGGCCGAAGGTCGACTGCACGGGCCGGGTGACCAGTTCCGCTTCCTCCTCCTCGGCGGGCGGCGCACCCGCCTCGTCGTGCTCGTGCGCGGGCGCGGACTGCGACTCCTCCAGGGCGATGGAGGAGTCGATGGACGGCTCCCCCACCACGTACGCGAGGGCGAAGGCGAGCAGACCGGCGACGACGCCGGCGATCATGCCGCGGACCAGAAGGTTTCTCACGGTGGACGTGTGCATGGTGGTGTTCTCCGAAGGGCTCCGTCCGTCGGATCAGTGGCAGGGGAAGCCGAGAAGGTGACGGCCGTCGTGCACCCACTCGTGCACACCCGCCCCGGAGAACACCGACGTCGCGCCCTGTTCGGCACCGACGAAGTACAGCAGCACCAGCATCAGCGTCCCCACGAAGACCGCCCAGGGCAGAACCGCCCGCAAGGGCAAGGGAGTCAACTGGGGTATCGCCGATCCGGCGGACGAAGAAACGGCCGGGGGCACGATGGACTCAGCCACGGCACAACCTCCTTGGGAACTCGCGTCCCGTTCGGTGGAGCTCGCACGACGGCCATCGGGTCTGACTCACCAGGCCGTCCCGCCGCGCGTACGCGGGAGCCGCCGGGCATACAGTGGCGCGACCGTGCCGGAATTCCACCGGGCTTCCGTCTCGCCGTCGTGATATCGACGTGAACGTACCGCGATCGGGCAGGTGGGCCAAGAGGCCGACCGCTCGGGCATCCCGGAGACGGCCGGTGCGGGAGGGCTCCCGGAGGTCCCGCCCGGGTGCCCCGCGCGGGCCGTACACCGGGGGCCGTACGACCCTGACGAGCCTGGAGGGGCAGCCTGTGACCACCCGCGTGACGTTGATCTCACCCGCGCTCAGCACCGCGTTGCGGGAGGCGCGCTTCGGCGACGGGCCGCTGGATCCGGCCGGGCTGCGCGCGGCCGAGGCGGCGCGGGACGCGTTCGCCGACCGGGAAGGGGCCACCGCTCCCGGCACGTTGGCCGACGCCGACGGGAAAGGCGCCACCGCTCCGGGCACGTTGGCCGACGCCGACGGGGAAGGGGGCGGCTCCGGGCGGGTGTTCGCGTCTCCCGCCGAGCGCTGCCGGCAGACGGCGGCGGCCCTCGGTCTGGCGGCGGAGCCGCTGGACGACCTGCGCTCCTGCGCGATGGGCCGGTGGCACGGGAGGCGGCTGGACGAGGTGGCCGCCGCGGAACCGGAGGCCGTCGCGGCCTGGTTGGTTGACCCTGCGGCGGCCCCGCACGGCGGCGAGCCGCTGGAGTCGCTGATCACCCGCCTCGGCCGCTGGCTCGACGGGCTGGGGGCCGACGGGAGCCCCGCGTCGGGGCGCCTGGTCGCGGTGGCCGAGCCCGATGTCGTACGGGCGCTGACGGTGCACGCGCTGGGCGCGGCGCCGGGGGCGTTCTGGCGGCTCGACGTACTGCCGCTGACGGCCACGGAGTTGAGCGGGCGGAACGGCCGGTGGAACGTGCGCGTCGGGCGCCCTCTCTAGGAGGCGCGCTCCTCAGAACGCTTGGAACGTGCGCGTCGGGCGTCCTCTTTAGTAGGCGCGCGCTTCAGGAGGCACGCGGAACGCGCCCCGGCGGCCGTCCTCTTCAGGAGGACGGCCGCCGGGTGCCGGACGGAGGTGACGGTCCGTCAGCTCGTGGCGGCCTCGCCCACCAGTTCGCCGAGCACGTCGTCCATCGTCACGAAGCCGAGCACCGTGCCCGCCTCACCCGTCACCGCCGCCAGATGACTGTCCGCGGCCCGCAGCGCGGTCAGCGTGTCGTCGAGCGGGGTGTCGATGCGGACCCGGGTCACCGTGTGCAGCGCCGAGCGCGGGAACGGCTTGGTCCGGTCGGCGACGCCGAGCGTGTCCTTGATGTGCAGATAGCCCAGGACGGCTCCGGCGGGCCCGGTGACCGGTATCCGCGAGAAACCGGCGGACGACGCGATCCGCTCCAGCTCCTCGGGCGTCACCCGGTGGTCGGCGGTGACCATCCGGCGCAGCGGTACGAGGATGTCGCCGACCGGGCGGGTGCCCAGCTCCAGCGCGTCCCGCAGCCGTTCGCCGTCGGCCGGCGAGAGCAGCCCCGCCTCGCTGGAGACGGCGACCATACGGGCGAGTTCGTCGTCGTTGAAGACGGCGGCGACCTCGTCCTTGGGCTCCACCTTGATCAGCCGCAGCAGGACGTTGGCGAACGCGTTGATGCCGAAGATCAGCGGACGCAGCGCCCGGGTCAGCGCGACCAGCGGCGGGCCGAGCAGCAGCGCCGTCCGGGCGGGCGCGGCGAGCGCGATGTTCTTCGGGACCATCTCGCCGAAGAGCATGTGCAGATACGTGGCGACGGTCAGCGCGATCACGAACGCGATGGGGTGCACCAGCGCCTCGGGGACCCGCGCCGCCTCGAAGCCGGGCTCCAGCAGGTGCGCGATGGCCGGTTCGGCGACGGCGCCGAGGACCAGCGACGAGACGGTGATGCCGAGCTGGGCGGTCGCCATCATGGCCGACAGGTGTTCCAGCCCGTACAGGACGGTCCGGGCCCGCTTGTCGCCCTTGTGGGCGTCCGGCTCGACCTGGCTGCGGCGGACCGCGATGAGGGCGAACTCCGCGCCGACGAAGAAGGCGTTGGTGAGCAGCGTCAGTGCGCCGATGGCGAGTTGCAGGGCGGTCATCGGGTCTCTCCCGCGAACTGGCGTGAGGCGGTGCGTGTGTCGGCGCCGGAGCCGGTGCCGGGGTCCGGATCGGTCTTCACGCCGGTGTCCGGGTCCGGATCGGTCTTCGCGTCGGCCTTCGGGTCCGGCTTCGGGTCCGTCCGGGATTCCGCGTCCGGGTCTGCGGAACCCGTCGTGCGGGCCCGTGCCGGCGCGGTGACGCGTACGCGCTCCGCGACATGGTGCTCGATGTCCAGGACATCCAGCCGCCAGCCGTCCAGCTCGACGGTGTCGCCCTCGACGGGGATGCGCGCCAGCCGGGCGGCGACGAGCCCGGCGACGGTCTCGTACGGACCCTCCGGGGCGGCCAGCCCGATCCGCGCCAGCTCGTCGATCCGTACGCCGCCGTCCGCCTCCCAGGTCGCGCGCCCGTCCGCGCTCGGCTGCGCGGGCAGCAGGTCGGGGGTCTCGACGGGGTCGTGCTCGTCGCGGACCTCGCCGACGACCTCCTCGACGATGTCCTCCATGGTGGCCACCCCGGCCGTGCCGCCGTACTCGTCGATGACCACGGCCATCGTGCGCGCGGCGCGCAGCCGGTCCAGCAGCCGGTCGGCGGGCAGGGTGTCGGGCACCAGCAGCGGCTCGGTCGCCAGCTCGGTGACGGACACGAGGGAGCGCCGCTCCGGCTCCAGGGCGAGGACGTCCCGGATGTGGACCGTACCGATCACCTCGTCCAGGCTGACCCGGTAGACCGGGAAGCGGGAGAGGCCGGTGGCGTACGTGAGGTTGGCGGCGTCGGCGGCCGTCGCGCCCGCCTCCAGCGCCTGGACGTCGACGCGGGGCGTCATCACGTTCTCGGCGGTCAGCTCGCCGAGACGCAGCGTCCGTACGAAAAGCTCGGCCGAGTCCTGCTCCAGCGCGCCCTCGGCGGCGGAGTGCCGGGCCAGGGCGATCAGCTCGTCGGGCGTACGGGCGGAGGTCAGCTCGTCGGTGGGCTCCAGGCCCATCCGGCGGACGAACCGGTTCGCGGTGCTGTTGAGATGCCGGATGAGCGGGCCGAAGGCGGCGGTGAAGCCGCGCTGCGGGCCGGCGACGACCTTGGCGACGGCCAGGGGCCGCGAGATCGCCCAGTTCTTGGGGACCAGTTCGCCGATGACCATCAGCACGACCGTGGAGACGGCGACACCGAGGACGGTGGCCACCACCGGGGCGGCCGAACCGAGGCCGATCGCCTCCAGCGGGCCGCGCAGCAGCACGGCCATCGACGGCTCGGCGAGCATGCCGATGACCAGGGAGGTGACGGTGATGCCCAGCTGGGCGCCCGACAGCTGGAGGGTGAGCCGCCGGACGGCCTTGAGGGCGCTCTCGGCGCCGCGCTCACCGGCCTCGGCGGCGCGCTCCAGGCTGTCGCGCTCGACCGTGGTCAGGGAGAACTCGGCGGCGACGAAGACGGCGCAGGCGAGTGTCAGCGCGAGGGCTGTCAGCAGGAAAAGGATCTCGGTCACCGTGCCACCTCCGCTCCGCCGGTCGCACAACGCGGAGGGGAACTGGCACGGCTGGTACTAGGAGGCTCCATCGTGGAACTGCTGCTTCCTTCTTGGTCGGTCGGGTGTCCCCGCCATGGTCGGCCGAAGGGACGGAAGAACATGGTAAAGGAATGGCAAATGGAAAGGGAGGGCCCAGATCGGTCACAAAGAGTGACTCATCTCGCTTCCGTGCCGTCGGGCGGTGATCGCTCCCAGGGTCCGAACCCCGGTCCCGGACCACGCTCCCGAACCCCGCTTCCGGGCTCCTCTCCAGGATTCTCCTTCTCGGATTCTCCTTCTCGGAGTTCCCTCGCCCTCAGAGTTCCCTCGCCGGCCAGTCCAGCAACCGCGCGCCGATCACGGCCGTCTGGAGCGTGTAGCGGTGGAACGGGTCCGCCGGGTCCGATCCGGTCAGTTTGTGTATGCGCTCCAGCCGGTACGTCAGCGCCCGCACGCTCAGGTTCAGCCGCCGCGCCGCCTCCGCCGCCACACACCCCGAGTCGAAGTACGCCGCCAGTGTGTCCAGCAGCGGCCGGGCGCCGCCGCGCGCCTCCTTAAGAGGACCGAGCGCGCTGCGTACGAGATCGGTCAGCGCCTCCCGGTCCCGGCTGAGCACCGGATAGACCAAGAGGTCGTCCGCGCGCAGCACCGGTTCGTCCAGTCCGATGCGCACCGCGAGATCGTGCGCGTTGAGGGCCTCCTCGTACGACTGCACGACACCGCCCGCCCCCGGGTGCGCACGCCCGATGGCGACCCGCCCGCCGTCCGTCGCCGCGTGCGCCTGCTTCGCGAAGTAGGTGAGGACGTCGCTCTCGTCGGCGGGCGCGACACAGATGAGCCGCCCGTCCTTGGTGGTGAGGAGGATGCGGCGGTCACCGAACCGGGAGACCAGGGCGAGTTCCACCCGGCGCGGCACGGAGTCGGTCTCCGCGTACGCCGTCTCCCCGACCGCCACGGCCACCGCGTGCGCGTGGGAGAGCTGGAGCCCGAACCGCCCCGCCCGCTCGGCGAGCCTGCCGAGGTCGCTGCGCCCGTGCAGCAGGTCGTCGATGAACTCCCGCCGGGACGCCTCCTCCCGGCGTACGGCGAGCCGCTGGGCCCGCTCGTAGCCCTCGGCGAACGCGTCCACCGCCTGCTCCACGGCGGCCAGCACACTGTCGGCGGACGCCGCGTCGGCCGGGGACACCGGCCAGGCGTCCCGGGTCGCGGTCAGATGCCCGCTGACGAGGGCGCGCAGGCCGTGCCCGGCCTCGGCGGCCTGCTCGCCCAGCGCGCGCCGGGAGTCGAGTTCGTCGCGGGTGAGGCGGCGGCCGGTCACCGAGACGTCCCGGAGGATGCGGTCGTAGCCCGTCAGGTACTCCTGGAACGGCCCCGGACCGGCGCTCCGGTACGTGCTCCGCCCCGGCGTGCGCCCCGCTGCCCGTTCCGTCGCCCGTTCCGTCCTCAGTTCCGTTGTCAGTCCCGCCGTACGTTCCGTCGTCCGTTCCGTCATTCGAGCCCCCCGGCTTCCCGATCCGTCCTGACGTGTTCTTAACGCGGCTGCGCTCCACCCTGTCAGACGCGTGCCGGGCGATGGCAACCGGCATCAAGGACGCGTAAAGATTGCCGGAATCCGGCAATGCGCGGAAGGCCGTCGAGGTGACAGGATCGGAGCACGAACACGGGGGACAACGGGGGACAGACTTCCGGTGCTGGAGTGCGCGCACTCGCACTCCAGCACCGGATTTGTTCAGATACTTTCCTGTTCGTTCAGACCAACCCTCGGTCCGATCACGTCCGCTCATTCACGGTCGGCCCCGGCGGTTCCGACCGCCACGGACGGCTGCCACGCCGGATCCCGGCCGGTCAGGGCGAGCAGCGAGTCGAACGGGGTGGCGTCCTCCGTCACCGGCCTGGGCTCGCCGAAGGCGCCCATCTTCCGCCCGGTCGGCACCAGCTCCGCGAACTCGGCACTCACCATCCGTACGACGGCTGCGTCCGGCTCGTACGGCTGCCCGGTCGCGCGGGCCAGGTCCCAGGAGTGCAGGAGTACATCGCCGAGGGCCATCGAGCCGACGGTCCGCGCGGGCATGTCCATCGCGCCGGTGACGCCGTCCTCCGCGCCCGGCGCGGCCCACGCCCCGGCCAGCACGGCGAGTTCGGCGGCGAAACGCTCGCCCCGGTCGTCGCCCAGCCGCTCGGGCGCGGCACCGAAGTCGGCCTCGCCCTTGGCCGCGAGCACCTGGAAGTGGGTGACCACCTGGAAGAGGTGGTCGAGCAGGCCCCGTACGTCGTAGTCGGGGCACGGGGTGGGACCGGTGAGCTGGTCGTCGCGTACTCCGCGCAGCACGGGAAGGGCGTCGGCGGAGGCTGTTTCGAGGAGGCTGCTGATGCTGTCGTTCATGGGGCCGACGCTAGGCACGGCGGACCTGCGGGTATTGAACAAACGCGACATAGGATCCCGCCATGGCAGCTCCACGGCGTGACACCCGAGGCATCGTCGACGCCTCCGCCCTGTTCGCGCGGGTCCACTTCCGGCGCCGGCTGCCCGCGCCGGAGCTGCGGCGGTACGTGGAGTCGTACTGGCTGATCGACTGGGACCTGTCGGAGCCGTACGACTCGCACGTCGTCCCGCATCCCTCGGTGAACGTGGTCTTCCAGCGGTTCGGCGCGGCCCCGCCGTGGGGCGAGGTGGCGGGGATCGGTCTGGAGCTGTTCACGCAGCGGCTGGAGGGGCGCGGGCGGGTGTGCGGGGTGAAGTTCCGCCCCGGCGGTTTCCGGCCGTACGCGCCCGCGTCGCCGGTGTCCGCGTGGTCGGGGCGCCGGGTGCCGGTCGCCGAGGTGCTGCCCGCGACGGACCCGGACGTGGCGGCGGTGCTGGACCCTCCTGAGGAGGACGCGCGGGTGGCCGCGCTCGACGCGTATCTCCTCGGTGTGGGCGCGCGGCCCGACCCGAGGGCCGACGAGGCGATGCGGGTGGTCGGGCTGGTCGGCGAGGACCGCACGATCCGGCGGGCGGCGGAGCTGGCGGCGGCGGCCGGGCTGTCGGTGCGCTCGTTGCAGCGGCTGTTCGCCGGGTATGTGGGGGTCGGGCCGAAGTGGGTGATCCTGCGGCACCGTATCCATGAGGCGCTGGAGCGCGCCGAGGCGCGGGAGGAGCTGGACTGGGCGGCGCTGGCGGCGGAACTGGGCTACAGCGACCAGGCGCATCTGGTGCGGGACTTCACGGCGACGGTGGGCGTGCCGCCGACGGCGTACGCGCGCGCGGTCGAGTAGTCCGCCGCGCGGGGGCACCGGTCGGCCGGGGCGCGGGTGGCCGGTGTGCCCATGTGCCGGCCTGCTGTGCCGCCGTCCGCTTTCCGCCGTCGTCGTCCGCTGTCCGTCGTCCGCCGTCGGCCCGGTGGGGGTGGGCTTCCCGGGGCGTTGTCAGTGGTCCGCCCTACAGTCGGTTCCATGGAGATGACAGCACCCCGGGTGCGGCTGGAGCCATGGTCCCTGCGGGACCTCGGGCTGCTGCGTGCCGCGAACGCGCCGGAGCTGATGACGCACCTGGGCGGCCCGGAGTCGGAGGAGCGGCTCCTGTCCCGGCATCTCAGATACGTGGCGCTGAGCACCAACCCGATGGCCGACGGCCTGATGTTCCGGATCGTGCTGCTGCCGGACGAGGAGCCGGTGGGCAACATCGGCTTCTGGCCGACCACCTGGCGGGACCAGGGGGTGTACGAGGCGGGCTGGACGGTGCTGGGCGAGTTCCAGGGACGCGGGCTCGCGGTGGCCGCGACGAGGGAGGTGGCGAAGCTGGCGCGGGCGGGCGGTCGGCACCGCTGGCTGATGGCGCACCCGTCGGTGGCGAACGCGCCGTCGAACGGGGTCTGCCGCAAGGCGGGCTTCGTGCTGCTCGGGGAGGCCGAGATCGAGTATCCGGCCGGTCACCTCATGCGCTGCAACGAATGGCGGCTCGACCTCGAAGCGGCAGGCGAAAGGGCGGACGAGGCGATATGAGGGCCCGGCGCGGTCCTGCGGGGCCGTCCCCGGGCGGCCCTGAACGGTCACGGCCGGCCCCCGACCGGTTCCGACCGGCCCCCCGGAGGGTTCCGACCGGCCCCGGGACGAAGCGGGCGCCTCGCCCGGAAAGCCCTGGCCCGCCGCAGCGCCCCGGTGTCATGCTGACGGCGTGAACGGACCGGAGATCCACCTCACCTTCGCCCCTGAGCTGCATGTCTTCGTCCCGGCCGGACGGCGCGGCGGACCCACCGCCGTCACGACGGACGGCTCGTCCACGCTCGGCCATGTGGTCGAGTCCCTGGGCGTCCCCCTCACCGAGGCCGGTCAACTCCTGGTCGACGGCAGCCCGGTGGCCCGGTCGCACGTCCCGTCGGCGGGCGAGTCGGTGGAGGTACGGGCGGTGGTCCGCCCCCAGCACGTACCGGGCGCGCCGCTGCGCTTCCTGCTCGACGTCCATCTCGGCACGCTGGCCCGCCGGATGCGGCTGCTGGGTGTCGACGCGGCGTACGAGAGCGAGGACATCGGCGACGCGGCGCTGGCCGCGCTGTCGGCGAGGGAACGGCGGGTCATGCTCTCCCGCGACCGGGGTCTGCTGCGGCGCCGGGAGATCTGGGCGGGGGCGTACATCTACAGCGACCGTACGGACGACCAACTGCGCGACGTACTGCGCCGGTTCGCGCCCGCGCTGGCCCCCTGGACGCGCTGCACGGCGTGCAACGGGTCGCTCGGCCCCGCCGACAAGGACTCCGTGGCGGACCAACTGGAGCGGGGCACGCAGCGTACGTACGACGTGTTCGCGCGGTGCACGTCCTGCGACCGGGTCTACTGGCGCGGCGCGCACCACGCCCGGCTCGCGGCGATCGTGGACGAGGCGGTCCGCGAATTCGGCGGCGCGGCGGCGTAGTTGGCGGGGCCCGGTCCCGGCGGTCCCGGCCTCCGCACCTCACAGCACACCTCACGGCACACCCCGGCGGGGATCCCGTGCGGCCGTCCGGCGGGCCGCCCGTCACCGCCCCGTGGCAGGCTGGCCCCATGCTCGTCGCCCGCTCCGTCGCCCTGTTCGCCGTCGCCGCCCTCTTCGAGATCGGCGGCGCGTGGCTCGTCTGGCAGGGCGTGCGCGAACACAAGGGCTGGATCTGGATCGGCGCCGGCGTCATCGCGCTCGGCCTGTACGGGTTCGTCGCGACGCTCCAGCCCGACGGCGAGTTCGGCCGCATCCTCGCGGCGTACGGCGGCGTCTTCGTCGCCGGTTCGATCGCCTGGGGCGTGGTCGCCGACGGCTACCGCCCCGACCGCTACGACATCACCGGGGCGCTGATCTGTCTCGTCGGCATGGCCGTGCTGATGTACGCCCCGCGCGGCCACTGACCGTCGCAACCCGCTTATCCTGGCCGCAAGTCGATCAGCCGACCCCACGCGCGAGGAGCACGCCATGACCGTCGCCGGCATCCCCACCGCCGTCGTCACCGGAGCGAGCAGCGGCATCGGCGCCGCGACCGCCCGCAGGCTCGCCGCGGCAGGCCATCACGTCGTCGTGACCGCCCGCCGCAAGGACCGTATCGAGGCGCTGGCCGCCGAGATCAACGCGGCCGGGCACTCCGCCACCGCCCATGTCCTCGACGTCACCGACCGCGCGGCCGTCGACGCGTTCGCCGCCGGGCTCGCCGAACTCCCGTCCGTGGACGTGCTGGTCGCCAACGCGGGCGGCGCGCTCGGCGCGGACACGGTCGCCGGCGGCGACCCGGAGGACTGGCGCCGGATGTTCGAGACGAACGTCATCGGCACCCTCCACACCACCCAGGCCCTGCTGCCCGCCCTCACCGCGAGCGGCAACGGCACGGTGGTGGTCCTCACCTCCACCGCCGGTCACGGCACGTACGAGGGCGGCGGCGGCTACGTCGCGGCCAAGCACGGCGAACACGTCCTCGCGGAAACGCTCCGGCTGGAGATCGTGGGCACCCCGGTCCGGGTGATCGAGGTGGCGCCGGGCATGGTCAAGACGGAGGAGTTCGCCTCCACGCGCTTCCGGGGGGACACCGAACGGGCGGCGAAGGTGTACGAGGGGGTCGCCGAACCGCTCACGGCGGACGACGTGGCGGACACCATCACCTGGGCGGTCACCCGCCCCCACCACGTGAACATCGACCTCCTGGTGGTCCGCCCGCGCGCCCAGGCGTCCAACACGAAGGTGCACCGCGAGCGCTGATCGGCATCCGCCGGGGCCGGGGCCGGCTCCGGCGCACGGAACTCCTCGCCCTCACCGACCCCGACCGCCCCCGTCAGCCCTTCACACACACCACCTGCTTGAGCTTCGCGACCACCTCGACCAGATCCCGCTGCTGGTCGATGACCTTCTCGATCGACTTGTACGCGCCCGGGATCTCGTCCACGACGCCGGAGTCCTTACGGCACTCCACGCCCCGCGTCTGCTCCTCCAGGTCCTTGGTCGAGAAACGCTTCTTCGCCGCGTTACGGCTCATGCGCCGCCCCGCGCCGTGCGACGCGGAGTTGAAGGACGCCTCGTTGCCGAGTCCCTTCACGATGTACGAGCCGGTGCCCATGGAGCCGGGGATGATCCCGTAGTCGCCGCTGCCCGCGCGGATCGCGCCCTTGCGGGTGACGAGCAGGTCCATGCCGTCGTACCGCTCCTCCGACACGTAGTTGTGGTGGCAGGAGATGACCGGTTCGAAGGTGACCCCGGCCTTCCTGAACTCCTTGCGGACGACCTCCTTGAAGAGGTCCATCATCACGGCACGGTTGTGGCTCGCGTACTCCTGCGCCCAGAACAGATCGTTGCGGTACGCCCGCATCTGCGGGGTGTCGGAGACGAAGACCGCCAGGTCGGGATCGATCAGGTCCTGGTTGTGCGGGAGACTCCGGGCCACGCCGATGTGGAAGTCGGCCAGTTCGTTGCCGATGTTCCGGGAGCCGGAGTGGAGCATCAGCCAGACGGAACCAGTCGAATCGATACAAAACTCGATAAAATGATTACCGCCACCTAGTGTTCCCATCTGCCTCACGGCGCGCTGCTGACGGAATTTGACCGACTCGGCGATCCCGTCGAACCGCGCCCAGAAGTCGCTCCAGCCCGCCCCGGCCCCTTCCGGCTCCACCAGGTCCTCGTGCATCCCCCGCCCCACCGGAATGGCCTCCTCGATCCGGGAGCGGAGGCGGGACAGGTCGCCCGGCAGGTCGTTGGCCGTCAGGGACGTCTTCACCGCCGACATGCCGCAGCCGATGTCGACGCCCACCGCCGCCGGGCAGACCGCGTCCCGCATCGCGATGACCGAGCCCACCGTGGCGCCCTTGCCGAAGTGGACGTCCGGCATCACGGCGAGGCCCTTGATCCACGGCAGCGTCGCCACGTTGCGCAACTGGCGCATCGCGACGTCCTCGACGGACGCCGGGTCGGTCCACATACGGATGGGGACGTTCTCTCCCGGCACTTCGACGTACGACATAACTCCTCGATTCCCCCGAAAGTCTGAAAGAGCAAAAACCGGAACCAGGAACGCCAAACCAGACAACGAACCGGCATCTACGGCAGTGCTTGAGGTACACATTGTGTCCACCGCACGCCATGCGGCGGCAAACCCTTTTCGCATGAACCCGCCATGTGCGCCGGACCCGGAACCGGCGCGGCACCTGCGTAGTTCTAGCCTGTACGACCAGCTAGAACTCACGTCCGCCTCACGCGAACCGGCACACGGATCCGCCCGCCGACCGGACAAGACAGACCAGCAAGCAGACCAGCACACCGACCACCGCGCAGACAAGGGAGCCCAGGGACCGTGCAGCGAAAGGCGAAGGCGTACGCGACCGGCCTGATGGCGCTGTTCGTGACGCTCGTCGCGGGGTGCACCTCCGGCGACGGCGGCGACGACTCCGGCATCGACGCCAAGGCCGGTACGCCGACCGCCTCCAGCGCGCCGCCGGGCAAGTACCGCACCCTGCGCGAGCCGTGCGGCTCCGTGGACCGCGCCACGCTGCGCGATCTGCTGCCGGGCGCCGCCCAGCTCCCCGAGGAGCAGCAGCAGAAGGCGCTCAAGGGCACGGCCGCGGTGACGTACGACACCGACCGCCGCGTCGGGTGCTCGTGGTCCGCCGACGCCCCGAGCGCCTCGCACCACCTGGTGATCGACGTGGAACGCGTCGTCTCCTACGACCCGTCGGTGAGTGACGCCGACAAGGCGCAGGAGGTGTACGCGAAGAAAGAGGACGCCGCCGCCCTGCCGCCGCCCGCGGCGGTCTCGCAGGACCCGTCCGACGAGGCGTCCAGCACGGAGGGCGCGGAGGGCGCGGACAAGCCGGGCGGGACGGACGACGCCGGCGAACCGGTCGCGAGCGGCGCCGCCCCGGACCCCTCCGGGTCGCCCTCCGCCGACAAGACCCCGCACACCGCTTCAGCACCCGGCACCGGCGCGACCTCCACCCCCTCCGAGAGCGACCCGCCCCCCGGCCTCCAGCCCCGCCTGCTGGAGGATCTCGGCGACGCGGCGTTCGTGGACGACGTATACGCGTCGTCCGGTTCGGCCGCGAAGCGCCGTACGGTCAGCGTGGTCTTCCGCACATCCAACGTCGTCGTGACGGTGCGGTACGCGGAGCAGCCGACCTACCCGACGACGGTCCCCGACAGCAAGGAACTCCAGGAAAAGGCCAGGGGACTGGCCCGGCAGCTGGCCGACCAGCTCGACGAGTAGCGGCGCCGGAGCGCCGTCGCGGCCGGGCGCCGGCGCGGGGCCGAGTACGCCGCTCGCACCCGGCGGCGGGCCCCGGCCGGTTACCGTGGCCGATCGGACCGTACGACCACCGAGTGACCGAGTGAAGGAACCATGCAGCGATCAGCCCCGCGACCCAGCAGCTCCCGCACCCGCACCCGCCTTCGCATGCTCGCGTGCGCGGCCGTCCCGCTGATGGTCGTCGCGGCGGGCTGCTCGTCCGACTCCGAGGGCCCCACGGACGCGGACAAGCCCGCGCCCGCGACGTCGAAGGCCGAGGCCAAGGTCGCCCCCGCGAAGTTCGCCACCCTGCCGGCGGACCTGTGCAAGACGGTCAGCGCGAAGACGGTCGCGGACCTGGTGCCCGCGACGAAGGACAAGTCGGGCTCGGCGGGCAAGTCCTCGGACATCACGACGCGCGGCAGCTGCTCGTGGAACGGCCTGGACGACAACGGCGTCAAGGGCTCGCAGTACCGGTGGCTGGACGTCTCCTTCATGCGGTACGACTCCGACGCGACCCTCGGCTCGGGCCAGGACCGCGCCGCGGAGTACTACAAGGAAGTGGTCGCCACCGCCCAGGGCACCAAGGGCGCGAAGAACGTGAAGTCGGCCCCGGCCGCCGGTGTCGGCTCGGAGGCGACGGCGATCACGTACGGCATAACGATGACGGACGAGCTGTTCGGCAACGTGACGATCGCGGCCCGCTCGGAGAACGTGGTGATCACGCTCACGTACAACGGCGCGGGCTACGCGGGCGCCAAGTCCCCGGCGGCGGCGGACCTGGTGGCGGACGCGACGAAGGCGGCCAAGGAAGTGGTGGCGACCCTGCCGTCGGCGAGCAAGGCAGCGAGCTGACGTCGGCCTCGGGCCGCCCCGGGCCGCCCCGAGCCGCCGGCCGCCCCCAGCCCCCGGGGGCACCGGGCCGTTGAGGCCGTGGACCAGTGAGGCCGTGGGCCGGTGAGGCAACGGACCGCTGAGGCAGTGGACCGGTAAGGCAGCGTGCGGGTCACGCCGTGGGCCGGTGAGGCAGCGGACGGATGACACCGTGGGCGGGTAAGGCCCCCGGCTCCCGGCCGACAACCGGAGCCCCCGGTCGCCCCGAGCCCCGGGGGCAACGGGCAGGTAAGGCCGCGTGCGAGTGAGGCAGCGGGCCGGTGACGCCGTGCGTCGGCAAGGCAGTGGACCGGTGACGCCGCGTGCGGGCCACGCCGTGGGCCGGCGAGGCCCCCGGCCGACGCCCGGGGCCGCCCGGACCGGACCGCTCCCCCGCCCCCGCCTGCCCACGCGCGCCCCCGCCCACCAGGCCACCGCCCCCGCCCGGACCGCCCCTCCCACCCCGCTCCCCCGGGCCACCGCTCCCGCCACTCACGAGTCCGTCACAGCCCCATCACAGTCCGCCCGGCAATCACGGACAAAGCACCCGCCCGTCCGGCCCCCGCCCGCCAACTCCCCGGCCGCGCAGGGCTCCCCGGGCAACAGCACCCGTACACATGTGCCAGGCTGTGCCCGCCAGATGTCCATGACGGGAGGGGCCACGGGTGGCCGCGATGCAGCTCACTCGCACGCACCGAATACTCATCGGCGTCGTCGTCGCCGGCGCCGTTCTCATCGCCGCGATCGGCTTCGCGGGGTCCTACGCCGCCGTGCGCGAACTCGCCGAGCAGAAGGGCTTCGGCAAGTTCTCGATCGTCTTCCCGATCGGAATCGACGCGGGCATCTGCGTCCTGCTGGCGCTCGACCTCCTGCTGACCTGGCTGCGGATCCCGTTCCCGCTGCTGCGCCAGACCGCCTGGATGCTGACCGCCGCCACCATCGCCTTCAACGGCGCCGCCGCCTGGCCCGACCCGCTCGGCGTCGGTATGCACGCGGTGATCCCGATCCTCTTCGTCGTCGCGGTCGAGGCGGCCCGTCACGCGGTGGGCCGCATCGCGGACATCACCGCCGACAAGCACATGGAGGGTGTCCGCCTCACCCGCTGGCTGCTGTCGCCGATCCCGACGTTCAAGCTGTGGCGCCGGATGAAGCTGTGGGAGATCCGCCGTTACGAGGACATCATCCAACTCGAACAGGACCGCCTCATCTACCAGGCGCGTCTCCAGGCCCGCTACGGCCGCAACTGGCGCCGCAAGGCGCCCATCGAGGCCATGATGCCGCTGCGGCTCGCCAAGTACGGGGTCCCGCTCACCGAGACCGGCCCCGCCGGACTCGCCGCCGCCGGCATCGAACCGGCCCTTCTCCCGCCCGCGCCCGCCCCCGTCCAGTCGGTGACAGCCGCCCCGCCCGTGGCCGAACTCCCCCAGGTGGGACCCCCGCCGAAGCTGAAGCAGGCACAGGAGCAGCAGCGGGACCGGGAGCAGGAGCAGGAACAGCAGCCGCAGCTCACCGAGGAGGAGTGGATCCAGCTCCAGAAGGAGGAGCAGTGGGCGCGCGAGCAGGAGGAGCAGCACCAGGCCCCGGACGCCGTCGACGCCCCGCAGGGAAACCCCTGGTTCGCCGCCCAGCGCCCGCCGGAGGCCCCGTACCAGGGGGCGTACGACCCCGCGTACGACCCTCAGCAGTACGAGGAGCGGTACGAGCCGTACGAGCAGGCGCACCAGCAGGCCGACGAGCGGTACGCCCCGTACGGGGAGCGGCACGCGGAGCCGGCCGACCCGGCCGAGCGGTACGAGGACCAGCAGGCCACCGCCCCGGACCAGGCGCAGCAGCCCCACCGGGACGCCCCGTCCCGCCGCCCCCTCGGCCCCCAGCCCCCGACCGACTTCGAGCCCGCTCCCGAGCAGGAGTCCGAGCCCGAGCCGGAGCTGGAGGAGCTGCCGACCGCTTCCCTGCCCGACGGGATGAGCCGCGAGGAGGCGTACTTCACGGCCTTCCGCAGGTACGTCAGTGAGCGTCAGGACTATCCCAACGCCCGCCAGTTCGCGATCTACTTGCAGGACCTGTACGGCGTGACGGGCCGCTCGGGCGGCCCGCTGAGCGAGAGCTCCCTGCGCGCGTACCTGAAGGACTTCCGCCGTCGCTACCAGGAACAACTCGACGCGCAGGACGCCGAACACATCGCCTAGACACGTTCGACGAGTTCGGACACGCTCAGACACGTTGCTCGCGTGTCCCGCGGGTCGCCTCCCCCCACAGGGCCGGCGCCGCGCCCACGACCGCGAGTACCACGTACAGCGCGGTGGGCGGACTGTCGATGACGGTGTGCACCAGACCCCGGTCGCTGTCACTGAGGACGCGTCCGGTGACGCCGATGGCTCCCCGGATCCCGAGGACCCAGCCGACGATTTCCACGGTTTCTTTCATGCCTCCGGCGTCGCGTCCGAAATGCCGGATTTCGTCGTGCGTGAGGCCGAACCACGAGTGCACCGAACGATGCGGTGACACCACGCCGAGCGGTGCGGTGCCACCTGCGCCGAACGGCCCGGAAACACCTGCGGCGACCTGGGCGGCGGCATGACGAAGGCCCTCGTCCGATCCGTCGGACAAGGGCCCTCATCAGGGGTTGTGCGAGGTCAGCCGCCCAGCAGCACCCGCACCCGGTCCGCCCCCACCGCGAGCAGCAGTGTCGGCAGCCGGGGCCCGGTGTCCCGGCTCACCAGCAGCCGGTAGAGCACCGCGAAGAACGACCGCTGCGCGGCCTTCAGCTCCGGCGTCGGCTTCGCGTCGGGCTCCAGCCCCGCCAGGACCTTCGGCACGCCGTAGACGAGCGTCGTGAGCCCGTCCAGCGACCAGTGCGCGTCCAGGTCCGCCGCCAGCAGCCGCAGGCCGTCGCGCGTCTGCTCGTCCAGCGACTCCAGCAGCTCCCGGTCCGGCTCGTCGCGTACGACGGTGCGCGCCTCGGCCGGCACCTGGCTGGTGATCCAGTTCTCCGCCCGGTCCAGCCGGGGCCGCGCCTCGTCCAGCGAGGTCAGCGGGTTGGCCGGGGCCAGATCGCCGAGGATGCGCAGCGTCTGCTCCTCGGCACCCGCCGTGATGTCCACGACGGAGGCCAGCGTGCGGTACGGCAGCGGGTGCGGCGTACGCGGCAGCTCACCGGCGGCCGTGCGGGTGGCACGCGAGTACGCCGCCGCGTCGGCCGCCTGCGCCGAACCGTCGGCGATCTTGCGCTCCAGGGCGTCCCACTCGTCGTACAGCCGCTGGATCTCCTGGTCGAACGCGATCTTGAAGGACTGGTTCGGCCGGCGCCGCGCGTACAGCCAGCGCAGCAGCGGTGCCTCCATGATCCGCAGCGCGTCGGCCGGGATCGGCACACCTCCCTTGGAGGACGACATCTTCGCCATCCCGGAGATGCCCACGAACGCGTACATCGGGCCGATCGGCTGCACCCCGTCGAAGATCTCGCGCACGATCTGGCCGCCGACGACGAACGACGAGCCGGGCGACGAGTGGTCGACACCGGACGGCTCGAAGATCACGCCCTCGTACGCCCAGCGCATCGGCCAGTCGACCTTCCAGACCAGCTTGCCGCGGTCGAACTCGCTGAGCCGTACGGTCTCGCCGAAGCCGCACGCCTGGCAGACGTACGTCAGCTCGGTCGTCTCGTCGTCGTACGCCGTGACCGTGGTCAGGTCCTTGCCGCAGCCCTCGTCGCCGCAGTACGGCTTGTACGGGAAGTAGCCGGCCGAGCCGCCGCTGCCGTCGTCCTCGCCGGCGGCGCCCGATCCCTCGGCGGCCTCCAGCTCGGCCTCCTCGACCTTCTTCTGCTGCGGCTTCTTCCCGCCGGAACTCCCGGCCGACGTGTCCTTCGTGCGGTAGCGCCCGAGGATCGCGTCGATGTCACCCCGGTGCCGCATCGCGTGCAGGACCTGCGCGCGGTACGTGCCCGCCAGGTACTTCTCGGTCTGGCTGATCCCGTCGTACTCGACGCCCAGCTCCACCAGCGACGCGATCAGCTGCGCCTTGAAGTGCTCGGCCCAGTTCGGGTACGCGGACCCGGCCGGGGCGGGCACGGAGGTCAGCGGCTTGCCGATGTGCTCGCTCCACGACGCGTCGACGCCGGGGACCCCGGCCGGCACCTTGCGGTAACGGTCGTAGTCGTCCCAGGAGATGAGGTGCCTGACCTCGTACCCCCGCCTGCGGATCTCGTCGGCGACGAGGTGCGGCGTCATGACCTCGCGGAGGTTGCCCAGGTGGATCGGGCCGGAGGGCGAGATGCCGGACGCGACGACGACCGGTTTGCCAGGCGCACGCCGCTCCGACTCGGCGATGACATCGTCCGCGAAACGGGAGACCCAGTCGGTCTCGGTGCTCTGAGCCACGGTCGGCACGTCCTTCTTTCTGCTGCTGCTACGCCCTGCGGAATGCGCCCGTACGCCTGCGATACCGGCGACGGCCATTGTCCCAGGCCACTACGACAATGCGAAAACGACTTGTTGCCCCATGGAAGAATAGGTTCACGCACACCCCCTCCAACGGAACGGCTCCCCGCCCATGGCCCCGGTCACTTCCCTCGCCTCGACCGTCGATCAGCGCATCGCGGACGCCCTCTCGGCAGCCCTGCCGGAGGCCGGCCCCGCGGACCCCCTGCTGCGACGGAGCGACCGGGCGGATTTCCAGGCGAACGGGATGCTGGCCCTCGCCAAGAAGCTGAAGGGCAATCCGCGCGAGCTGGCGACGAAGGTCGTGGACGCGCTGGCGGGCGGCGGCCTCTTCAAGGAGGTCGAGGTCTCCGGCCCCGGCTTCCTGAACATCACCGTCACGGACCGGGCGATCATCGAGACGCTGGCCGCCCGCCTCGCGGACGACCGGCTCGGCGTCCCTTACGCCACGGACCCCGGCACGACGGTCATCGACTACGCGCAGCCGAACGTGGCCAAGGAGATGCACGTCGGTCATCTGCGGTCCGCCGTGATCGGCGCCGCGATGGTCGAGATCCTGGAGTTCACCGGCGAGAACGTGGTCCGGCGCCACCACATCGGCGACTGGGGCACGCAGTTCGGCATGCTCATCCAGTATCTGACCGAGCACCCGCACGAGTTGGACCACAACCGGGGCGGCGAGGTCTCCGGCGAGGAGGCCATGTCGAACCTCGACCGTGTCTACAAGACCTCCCGCGCGCTCTTCGACTCGGACGAGGAGTTCAAGGCGCGCGCCCGGGACCGGGTCGTGGCACTCCAGGCGGGCGACCCCGGGACCCGTGCCCACTGGCAGCGGTTCGTGGACGAGTCGAACATCTACTTCCACTCGGTGTTCGACCTGCTCGACATGGAGATCCGCGACGAGGACGTCGTCGGCGAGTCCGGCTACAACGACATGCTCGAAGAGACGTGCCGCATCCTTGAGGAGACGGGCGTCGCCGTCCGCTCCGACGGCGCGCTGTGCGTCTTCTTCGACGACGTGAAGGGCCCGGACGGCAATCCGACCCCGCTGATCGTCAAGAAGTCCAACGGCGGTTACGGGTACGCGGCCACCGACCTGTCCGCGATCCGCGACCGGGTCGGGAACCTGAAGGCGGACACCCTCCTGTACGTGGTGGACGCCCGCCAGTCGCTGCACTTCCGGATGGTCTTCGAGACCGCCCGCCGTGCGGGCTGGCTGAACGACCGGGTGAACGCCGTCCAGCTCGCCTTCGGCACCGTCCTCGGTAAGGACGGCAAGCCGTTCAAGACCCGTGAGGGTGAGACGGTGCGGCTGGTGGACCTGCTGGACGAGGCGGTCGAGCGCGCGTCGGCGGTGGTCCGGGAGAAGGCGAAGGACCTCACGGAGGACGAGATCGCCGAACGCGGCACACAGGTGGGCATCGGCGCGGTCAAGTACGCCGACCTGTCGACGTCCGCCGCGCGGGACTACAAGTTCGACCTGGACCAGATGGTGTCGCTGAACGGCGACACCAGCGTCTACATCCAGTACGCGTACGCCCGTACCCGGTCGATCTTCGGCAAGGCGGGCGACCGCACACCGGTCCCCCACCCCGAGCTCGAACTGGCCCCGGCGGAACGGGCCCTGGGCCTGCACCTGGACCAGTTCGGCGAGGTACTGACGGAGGCGGCGACGGCGTACGAACCGCACAAGCTGACCGCGTACCTGTACCAACTGTCGTCCCTCTTCACGACGTTCTACAGCGAATGCCCGGTGATCAAGCCGGCCCCGCCGCAGGAGGTCGCGGAGAACCGCCTCTTCCTCTGCGACCTGACGGCCCGCACCCTCCACCGGGGCATGGCACTGCTGGGCATCCGGACGCCCGAGCGGCTCTAGGGCCTGTCGGCTGGATCTTGCCGAGCATCACTCGAACGTGTCACTTTCCGAGGGCAGTTACTCTCCGCTACGCTTTGACTACGGCAAGTGGGCCGGTGTGGAGCGGTAGTGGAGAGGAACGGACATGAGCGGTGGCCACGGCGGCAAGCCCGACACGGCCGAGAGTGACGGGCACAAACCCGACCGGCCGATTCCCCCGCCCGATCCGAAGCGTCCGGAGACACCGAAGAGGTGAGCGGCGAAGGCTCTCCGGCCTGTCTCGCCCGGCAGTTGGCCGAGGCGGGCCGTCTCGGCGCCTCCTGGCGTGACACGTTCACCCGGGTCGACCGCGGGCTGTTCATTCCCGACCGGGTCTGGGTCCGTGGCGAGGGCGGCTACCACCCGGTCGACCGCGCCACCGAACCGGACCGTTGGCGCGCGCTCGTCCATGACGACCAGGCGCTGGTCACCCAGGTCGAGGACTACGAGGACAACAACGCCCACGACGACAGCGCGACGGCGACACCGACCGCGCTCGCGCTCGTCCCGTCCAGCTCCGCGAGCATGCCGCGCGTCGTGGCCCTCATGCTCGACCAACTCGCGGTGACCGACGGCATGACGGTCCTGGAGGCCGGCACCGGCACCGGTTACAACGCCGCGCTGCTCGCCGCCCGGCTGGGCGACCAGAACGTGGTGTCCGTCGAGATGGACCCCCGCCTCGCCGACACCGCCCGCGCCCGCCTGAAGGACGCCGGCCGCACCCCCACCGTCATCACCGGGGACGGCGACCGGGGCTGGCCGGCCCGCGCGCCGTACGACCGGGTCATCGCCACGTACGCGCTCCACACCGTGCCGTACGCCTTCGTGGAACAGACCACGCCCGGTGGGGTGATCGTGCTGCCGTGGGGCACCGGCCTCTACAACGGTGTCCTTCTGCGCCTCACCGTGGCCGACGACGGCACGGCGAGCGGCCCCGTCGTCGGCGACTGCGCCTTCATGTGGAACCGGCAGGAGGCCCCCGAGCGCGATGTGATGGCCACCGTCCGGGCCACGGACGCGAACGACGCCACGGCCGCCCGCACGCGCCTCGACCCCCGCGAGGTCTTCGGGGACGAGAACGCCGCGTTCAGCGCGGGCGTCCTCGTCCCCGAGTGCCGTTACGCCGTGGGCCACGGCCCGGACGGCGAGTTCACCGTCTGGCTGGCCGACCGCACCACCGGCTCCTGGGCCTCGGTCGACCACGTGCCGGGCGCCACCGGGTTCGACGTCCGGCAGCACGGCCCCCGCCGCCTCTGGGACGAGGTGGAGTCCGCGTACGCCCGGTGGCGGCGGGCCGGTTCACCGGACCGCGCCCGGTACGGACTCACCGTCACCCCCACCGGCCGGCGCCTCTGGCTGGACAGCCCGGAGACGCCCGCCCCGTAGTCACCGGGCGGCCACCCAGGCAGCTACTCCGCGCGCGCCAGCGGCCGGATGTCCGGGTACGTCGCCTCGTCCGGCAGGCGGTGGCCCAGAGCGGTCAGACGGGCGGCGACGTCCGACGGGCTGCGGCCCGTCAGGGTCGCGCTGCGCAGGACGTCCTCCAGGTGGACGTCGTCCTTGTACGAGCGGGTGAGTGTGGCCAGCAGACGGATGTCGGCCTCGTCGGCGGTCTCCGGCAGGATCGCGTTCTCGTGCAGCCAGTGGCCCAGTTCGGTCAGCCGCCCGGCGACGTACGCGGGGCTGCGCCCGGTGGCGAGGGACGCGCGCAGGATGTGCCGTACGCGCAGTCCGACGGAGTGGTTCTTGACCATCCAGGGCGCCCGGCCGTCGACGTTCTCACTGAGGAGGACGAGGTCGTCCGGCTCCGGCTCGTCGGGCACGTTCCCGTCCGGCGGCTGGCAGCCCAGTTCACGCAGCCGGGCGATGATGTCCGCGTGCGAGCGGCCCGTCTCACGGGCGACGGTCAGGATGTGCCCGACGGGCGGGGACCACCACCGGCCGTACCATCCGCCGCCGTTGGGGGTGGTGGAGGTGGCGTCCCGGTGTCCGAGGAGCTGCTCGTCGCCGGGGTCGGGGGTGTACGGCAGCCGCAGCCCGAGCGCGACCATCCGTGCGGCGGCGACGTACGGGCTGCACGACAGCTCCTGTGCCAGCTCCAGCACCTGACCGGCGGACACCTCGGCGCCCCAGTCGAAGTACTCGCCCCTGCGGTCGGCACGGACCAGGGTGATGTCACGGAGATGGGGGGACTCCGGCAGCGGCCCGGCGCCGGTCCCGACCCGGTAACCGAGGTCGGTCAGCCGCCGTGCGACATCGGCCGGGGCGCGGTTGGTCAGAGCCGCCGACTCGGCCACCTGCCGCAGGGACACGGTCGTGCCGAGGTCGATCGGCTGGGCGCCGAACCTCCTGTCCACACCGGTGATCAGCCGCACGTCGTCGGGCTCGACGGCGCCGGGGAACGGGCCTTCGGGGCGCTCGATGTCGGCGTACCCCAGTGCTTCCAGCCGTACGGCGACGGCGGCGGGGTCCCACTTCAGCGTGGCCGCGATGAGCAGCACGCGCCCGTACGGCACCTGCTCGGCGGGATCCTGCCAGGGGTATCGGCTGTTCAGATACTTGCTGGCGATCAGGACGTCGTCCGGGTCCGCGGACTCGGCGGCCTGCGGTACGGGTTCGCGGGACATGGTGGTACGGCCTTTCGACAGGGGTGCGGAAACGGGACGGTGCTCATTCGGACGCCGCGATGTACCGGCCGTCCTCGTCCCAGTCGTCCGGCTCGGCCTGGTGCCTCACGGTCAGATTCACCCGCACCCCCGCCGGCTCCAGGGCCGTCCAGAGCCGCAGCATCATGGCGTGGCTGAGGAAGTGGAAGGACAGGTCGAGTTCGTGGAGATGGGTGAGCGGCTGCCCCTGGAGGAGTGCCTCCGCCCCGTCGTCGGAGAGTGTGCCCATCGACAGGCTCAGTGAGGTGAGCTGCGGCACGACCGTCGCGGCGCCGAGCGCGACGGCCAACTCGTCCTGGATGAAGCTGTTCTGGAGGCCGAGATGGCGCAGCGCGGGCTTGCCCTCGCCCGCGAACAGCGGGGCGAGCTGCTCGACCGTGACGCCGCCGCCGTAGTTCTCGTCGCCGAGCCACAGCTCCAGCCGCTCCAGCGACGGCAGCCGGGCGGCGGCGATGTGTTCGGCCGCGTGCGGGGGCAGCCCGCCGGACTCGACGCGCAGGACGCGCAGTTCGTCGTGGCCGGAGACGGGGAAGTCGAGCCCCTCCCCGCCGCGTATCGCCAGTTCCTTGAGATGGGGGAAGGCGGCCAGGAGCGGGGCGAGGTCGCTCTGGTAGATCGTGGAGATCATCGCCTGCTCGTCCTCCAGATCACCGAGGAACAGCGCTTCGAGCGCGGTGAGCCGGGGCGCGAGTTGGATCAGTCCGTCGTCGGACATGCCGCCGTCGCCGTCGTACCAGGGCTGTCCGAAGATCATCGCCCGTACCTTCTCCATCTCCACCGACTCGGTGAAGCGCTTCCAGCAGACGTCCGCGTCCTCCTCGAAGTCGTACGGCTCCCGCTCGAAGCGCCAGGCGACGGCGTCGGCGGGGGGCAGGGCGGCGGGATCGGCGTACGGAGGGAAGTTGTACGCGGGCAGTCCGTGGAACTGCTCGACATGGTGCGCGTAGGACAAGTTCAGGCTCCTGGAATCAGGGTCCGCGGGTTGGTCCGCACCATCCTTACGTCTCGCGCCGCCCCGCACGGGCACTTTGCCGTCGCTGCCCAACGGCGTTGTCAGTGGCGGGCTTTAAGGTTTTCCGCATGGCGACGCTCCCCAATCCTCTGCCCGCTCTGGCCACCGACCCCTCGGGCCGGGAGGCCGGTCTCGACCTGCCGCCCGGCAGGCTGGTCGACGAGACGATCGACGGGACCTGGCACGAACCACTGCTCTGGTACGCGGACGAACCGGCGGCCCCCGGGGCGTGGGCCGGGATGCTGTCGGCCCGCAGGACCGCCGGGCTGCATCCGCTGCTGGTCCACGGCGGGCACCGCAAGGAGTGGCCCGAGTCGTGGGACCTGAGCCCGGAGTCGGTGTCGTATCCGGGTGACCACGACGCGGAGGACGTCCTCGCGGAGATGTGGGAGGGCCTGGAGGACGACGAGTGGCCGGGGCCGGCGGCGGCTCCGGCGGGGTCGTCGGCCGACCCGGACAAGGAGGCGGCCGAGGTCGCCTCGATCCTCACCGACGAGGGCAGTTGGATGCACGGCGCCCGTCTGGCCCTGGTCCCGGCCCGCCGCAGCGCGGACATCCCGGCGGCGATCGGCTGGACGGGCCCGGTCAATCACGAGGACGACGTGGCACGGCTGTCGGCGGTGCTGCGGTCGTGGGAGGACCGGTTCGGCATACGGGTGGTGGGCCTCACCTTCGACCAGCTGGTGGTCTCGGTGGCCGCCCCGCCGACGACCCAGGAGGAGGCGGAGGCGCTCGCGGCGGAGCACTTCGCGTTCTGCCCGGACAACATCCAGCAGGGCCGCCACACGACCCTGTCGGCCTACGCGGCCCACCAGGTGCTGGGGCAGCCGGCGTGGACGTTCTGGTGGGATTGATCCTCCCCGACAGGCCAACAATCAAGTTCCTTGAAGATCGACTTAACTAAATCAAGGTGAGCTGGTTGACGCTTTGAAAAACTCAATATACAAATGAATAGTGAGCGTGGCACCTAGGGCGTGGCACCTAGGGCGTGGCACCGAGAGCGGGGGAGCCGAGGGTGGACTGGCAGGAACTGACGGACCTGACGCGCGGCCAGCCGTTCGTGGTCGAGCGGGTCCGCCTCGCCGGCAGCGGCGTCGCGATCGAGGGGCAGTTCGAGCCGCCGCAGCTGGCTCAACTCGACATCGAGGACCAGGTGTTCGTCGCCGCGTTCGTACGGTCGCACGGGTCGATCAAGGAGATGGAGCGGATCTTCGGGGTCAGCTACCCGACGATCAAGTCCCGGCTGAAACGGATCGCCGAGCACCTCGACTTCGTGGACAGCGACCCGGCGCCCACCGGCGCCTCTGACGTCGTCGACCGTCTGCGACGGGGAGAGATCACCGCCCAGGAGGCGCTGGCCGAGCTGGAGGGACCTCGATGATCCCCCAGCTGGTGACGGTGCGCTACCGCCGTTCCGACGGCCGCCGTCGGCGCCTGTACGTCCCCGTCCTGCCGGTGCTGCTGATGCTGTCACCGCTGCTGTTGCTCGCCGTGCCGGGCGGGCTGATCGCCTGCCTCGCCACCAGGGTGAGCCCGGTGGGCGCGTTGGGCGCGCTGCGCGGCGTCGGCCGGCTGGTGTGGGCGCTGCCCGGTACCCGATTCGAGATCGCGGAGGGCCGGACCGCCTTCCTGGTCAGCGTCAGATGAGCCAGAGAGGAAGAAGCTCCGTGAACGAGCAACGCCGCCAGATCCTGGAGATGCTGGCCGGGGGCAAGATCACCGCCGACGAGGCCGAGCGGCTGATCACCGCCCTCGAACGAGACCGGCCCGACTCGTCGCCGGGCACCCCGTCCGGACCGAAGTCCCGCCCCAAGTACCTGCGCGTGGTGGTCGAATCGACGGACGGCTCCGCCGACGGCGAGGACGGGGCGAGCCGGGTCAACATCCGGGTTCCGCTGCAACTGCTGCGCGCCGGGGTCCGGCTCGCGAGTCTTCTCCCGCCGCAGGCGCTCGCCCGGGTCAACACGGAACTGAGCAAGTCAGGGGTGCCGATCGACCTCACCGAGCTCAAGCCGCAGCACCTTGAGGATCTTGTCGAGCAACTCGACGACGTCATCGTCGACGTCAACGACCCCGACTCCAAGGTGCAGATCTTCTGCGAGTGACACCACCGCGGCGCGGGCCCTTTGGTCGTCACGTCACAACTTAGCCTTCCACAAGATGAGTTGAGCGACTTTGCACCAGCTGAGGCAGACGCGAAACGCTTCAGTCCGGCGCGGCGCATAGGGTGGCCGTCTCAAGTGGCGGTCGATGAGGGGGAACGGATGGCGGGCGCACGTGAACTGCCCCCGGACGACGTGCTGGTGAGCCGGCTGCGCGAGGGTCACGAGGAGACGTTCGCCTTGGTGCTGGACAGCTGGTCCGGCGGCATGATGCGCCTCGCGATGTCGTTCGTGTCGACCAAGGCGTCCGCCGAGGAGACCGTCCAGGACACCTGGCTGGCCGTCATCAAGGGCATCGGGGGCTTCGAGGGCCGGTCGTCGCTGAAGACCTGGGTCTACCGGATACTCGTCAACACGGCCAAGGCGCGCGGTACGAAGGAGAGCAGGACCGTTCCCCTCGGCAGTCTCCTCACGGAGGAGGAGGGCCCGACGGTCGACCCCTCGCGTTTCCGTGGTGCGGGTGAGCCGTACGCCGGGCACTGGGCCGTCGGTCAGGAGCCGCAGCCCTGGCACCTTCCCGAGGAGCAGGTACTGCGCGGCGAGGTACGCGGGGTGATCGCGGAGGCGATCGACGAGCTGCCGCCCCGTCTGCGCGCCGTGCTCGTGCTGCGCGATGTCGCGGGGTACGGCTCGGCCGAGGTGTGTTCCCTGCTGGCGGTCTCGGCCGGGAACCAGCGCGTTCTGCTGCACCGGGCCAGGGCACTGCTGCGTGGCAAACTGGAGACGTATCTGACCGGTGCCCATGAGGCTGTGGCCGGAAGGGAGCTGGCGTGAACTGCGACGAGTTCGTGGAACTGGTGACCGACTTCCTTGAGGGCGCCCTCTCCGAGGAGGACGAGCAGCGGTTCGTCGGCCACCTGGCCGAGTGTGCCAAGTGCGAGAGGTATCTGGATCAGTTCCGTCAGACCATCGCCGCGACCGGTGAACTGACCCCTGACGGGATCTCGTCCGACGCCAGGGGCCTGCTGCTCAACGCGTTCCGGGACTGGAGCCGACCGTAGGCCGAGCTTACGGGCGCGGCCTGCTGGAGACAGCCGGCCCCGTCGCGGAGGCCCCGGCGCGTCCTCACGCCCCGGGGCCGGCTCACGGACGTGTCAGGCGGGGCGATCCAGTTCGGCCGCGCCGAAGGACACGCTGAAGCGTTCGCACCAGATCGTCACGGTGGAGAACTCGCCGAGGTCCGTTCCCGCCGGGATGGCGTAGTTCTGGTTTCCCTCGTTGCCCTTCAGGGAGCCGAGGTCGATGTGCTCACCGTCGTCCAGGTTGCCGCCCCCGTCACGCTCGACCGGCTGGTCGCTGAGCCAGACCCGCAACGCCGGGCCGTCGGAGGTACGCAGGTCCGTCAGGCGCAGCGTCGTCGTCCCGTCACCGGGTTCGAGCACGGACACCGAACCGCTCGTCTCGTGCTCGTGCGAGAGGAACATGCCGGTCAACGGCTGTTCGGCGGCGGTCGAGGGGGACTGCCCCGGGGCTGACGCCGCAGGCTGCGCGGTGGCGGTCGGCGGCTTCTCGTCCACCCGGACGGTGGTGAACAGGCGCCACGGCTGGAAGAGGTAGAGCCCGACAGCCACGGCCACGGCGACCAGTGCGGTGGTGATCCGGAGCAGGGGACGGTGGCGCCTGGTTCGGCACATGGGGGTTTCCGTTTCGGTTCGGTGGTGGTCGCGGTGACCTGGCGTCGCGTTCACACCGGACTCAGAGTCGGAAAGGCGCCGAACGTTACAGACAACCGCCCGGACGATCACGGAACGGACGACCACAGCACGGACGCCGGGGAGCCGGCCGTCGCGGAACCGACCGTCGTCGAGCCGGCTTGTAACGTTCCGCGGCCTCGGCTCACTGAGTAGGCACGGGCCACGACGAACGACGGCCGGACCGGTCCCCCGGCTGCGGGCACCGAGCACCAGTTCGGCTACGTGGCCCCGGAGTTCAGGAATCCCGGAACTCCGTCACGCCAGCGATGAGAGGCAGACCATGAACAGCACCGCCGCCGGGACCGTCCCCACCTGCGCGTACCCGGACTGCGACAACCCGGCCGAGCCGGGTACCGAGGGGGCGGCGCACCGCTACTGCGGGCACCCCGACCACAACGCGCTCGGCGCCTTCCGGAAGTTCCGCGCCAAGCGGCAGCAGCGCAAGGAGGACAAGCGCGCCGCCGCCGAGGCGAAGAACGCCGCGAAGTCGGCCGGGACGCACGCCGCCGAGCCCTCCCGGCCCGCTACCGCTCCGGGCCACACCCACGGGTGCCCGGAGGTGACGCCCCGGCCTGACGGGGAATCCCTGGCCGAGGGACCCTCCGAACCGGCGTACGCCGCAGCCCAGGTCCCGGGCCGGGGCCCGAACCAGGCCCCGGGCGTGGGGGAAAGCGCGACCGGCGCTTCGACGGGGTCGATGACTGCCGCGCCGACGGCCAACGGCTCCGGAGACGCGGACCGTGCCGCTCAGTCGCGTGACGCACTGGTCGCGCTCATCAAGCAGCTCTCCGCCGACCTGCCCACCTACATCGAGGAGTTGGCGATCATCACCGACTCCGCGGCGGCCGAGGCGAGGATCGACAGCGTCACCCGCGCGTCCGTACAGCGCATCCTGGCCGCCGAGGAACGGGCCACGCTCGCCGAGGAGGCGGCCGAGATGGCTGTCGACGCGCTCGACACGGCGGAGCGGAAGTTCGCGGAGGAGACCCTCACGATCCGCGAGGACACGGCCCGCCAGGTGGCCGACGCCGAGTTCGTCCGGGCCGAACTGGAGCGTTGCCGTGAACGGGTCGCCACCCTGGAGATCAGGCTCGACGCTGTTCGCGACGAGGCCGACGACCTCCGCCGCGCGAGGGCGTCCCACTCCCCCGCGGACGCCACCGCCGCCGCCCCCGAACAGCACACGCAGGTCACCGATCCCCGCTGAGCCTGCTCCATGTCCCCCAGGACCTGACGGGTCACGGCACCGCCGGGAAGGCCGACGCCGAATTCGTCCGGGACGGGACGGTCACCTCTCACGCCCGGCGGTCGACAACCGACCGGCCCCGCCGGGCCTCGCCTCCACGCCGGTACGCGCTCGCCACCCGGCGCGTCGGCGGCACACGAGGTCAGCGGTACACGAGCAGGAAGTCGCACGTGCTCGTGCCGTCGTGGAGTGAGGGGTCGCTGTTCAGAACGTAGAACGTCCCGGCGAACCCGGCCGCCGTCATCTTCGGGACCACGATCAGCGTTTGATTCGCCATGGCGAGCCCGTTCGGCACCACCACGTACCGGGACAGCAGAGTGAAGAGGTTCTGCCCGAGGTTGGGGAGCCTCAGGGCCCGGTACGTGCGGTCCCCCGCGCCCGGGGGGCCGGAGACGGCCACCTGGTACTGGGAGGCGGCCCATTGCGAGGGCTGGGTCGCCATACGGCCCGTCATTTCCAGCTCTTGCAGACGCCGCTGTGTGCTCGGCCGGACACCGGCCATATGAATGTGCAGCTGGTCGAAACGCCGGGCGATCTGCGAGTTGATCCCCAATCCGATATTGGGGTACTGAACAGGAACACTCCCCCCGCTTCGTGCATTTTCCCACGCGTCGTTCCAGTAGTTCGCCGCCGCCGAGGTCGTGATGAAAGGGCATTCGATGCCCTTGATCCGGCAACTCGGCAGCAGAAGATAATTTTGCTGGTTCTGCGGGCTGCCGTGCAGCACCACATAATTCGGGGTGACGTGAAGGCAGTTGGGGCCCGGGGTCCCCTGCGTGCAGGACTGGACGTCCCGCCACAGCGGATCGGTGTCGGTCGGGCTGCCGCAGAGGGCTTGGAGCTGGGCGGGCGGGCAGGGGTTCGCGCCCCCGGGCGGGGGCGGCGTGGGGCACGAGCCGGTCAACGGCTCGCCGTACACCGGGTCGGCCGTCGCCGCCGCGCTCCCGGCCGCGCCCGCGCCGGCCAGGAGCCCGGCGGCACCAATGGTGCCGGAGAGCGTGACGAATTGACGCCGGGAAACCCCGTGCGAATCCTTGTGGTCATTCATGCGTGATCTCCGATGGTGAAAATCCCGTTCGGCATTCGACCCTCGCCGATTCGCCCACAGGGTAAATGCTCACGGGCACGTTTCCCATCAACCGAATGGGTGGGCGCGGCCCCCGTCAGATCACGAACTCGCACCACACAATCTTGCCGGGGCTGCGTTCCGCCACCCCCCACTTGTCGGCGAGCGCCGCGACGAGCATCAGGCCCCGGCCCGACTCGCCGCACGGCTCGCGGACGTCGGGCCGGCCGTCGCCGCTGTCGTGCACCTCGACCCGGAACACCCCGTCCGGGAGCAACCGCAGCCGCAGCCGGTAGCCCCGGCCCGGCGGGACCCCGTGGATGAGGGCGTTGGTCGCCAGCTCGCTCACGCACAGCAAAACGTCGTCCAGCCGGGTCCCGAGGGCCCAGTCGATCACCGCCTCACGTACGAACTGCCTGGCGGCGGGCACGGATCGGCGCTCACGGCGGTAGAAGCACTCGCGTGTCGCGGGGGATGGTTTCGTCTCATTCACAGGGCGAGTGTCACTGCCCGTGATTACGCTGGTGCAGTGCGCGAGCCCGTACAAAGATTTCGTACGGGCGGTAGAGGCGTGACGTACGAACGGGGACGGGGAGTTGAACGGGCATGCACAACAAAAAGCGACTGCGGAAGAACGCCTCGGCGATGAAGCTCGTGGGCTCACTGGTGTCCCTCTTCCGGCAGGTGGCGGGCCTGACGCAGCGCCAACTCGCCGAGATCGCCTGTGTACACGAGGAGACGATCGCGTCGGTGGAGCAGGGCCGTCGGCTGCTGAAGCCCGACCTGGCGGAGCTGCTGGATCAAGTGCTGGACACAAAAGGGGCGTTGATGACGGCGCTTGAGCACATGCCGGAGGTGGACCTGTATCCGGCGTGGGCCGAGCAGTTCATCGACACGGAGGCGGAGGCCATCGCCATCTCCTGGTACGAGAACCAGGTGGTGCCCGGTCTGCTCCAGACCGAGAGCTACGCGCGAGCCGTGTTCCGCAACAGGGTGCCCGCCTTCACCGCGGACGAGATCATCAGGCGTACCACCGCGCGTATCGAGCGCCAGAGTATCTTCGCGCGCGAGGAGCCGCCGACGTGCAGCTTCGTGATCAGTGAAGCCGTACTCCACGACCGGCTGGGCGACGAGGAGACCTACCGGGAACAGCTCCGCCATCTCCGGGAGAGCGCCGACCTCCCGTGGCTGACCCTCCAGATCATGCCGTTCGGCCGGAACACCCACGCGGGACTCAACGGACCGTTCGTCCTGATGGAGACACCCGAGCATCAGCACGTCGCCTACATCGAGAATCAGCGGGGCAGCCTCTTTGTCGAGGACCCGGATGAGGTCAGCATCCTGGCTCGCAAATATGCGATGCTGCGGACGCAGGCCCTCAACCCTGAACATACGAAGGGCCTGTTGGACCGGCTGCTAGGAGAGTAATGAGCACCCCACGTCAGTGGTTCAAGTCCAGCTACAGCGGCACCGAGGGCGGCAACTGCCTCGAAGTCGCCTATGAGTGGCGCAAGTCGAGCTACAGCGGCGACGAGGGCGGCGCCTGCGTCGAGGTCGGCTACCACTGGTCCAAGTCCAGCTACAGCAGCGAGGAAGGCGGCGACTGCGTCGAGGTCGCCGCGCACCCCGCCGCCGTGCACGTCCGGGACTCCAAGGTCTCCGACGGGCCGGTGCTCACCGTCGCCCCCACCGCCTGGGCGGCCTTCACCTCGGACGTCGTCCGCTGAACCTGACCGTCGTGCACACTGCGCCGGTGAGGTGAAAACCACCCCGACACACGCTGTCAGCCGTGACTTTTCCGGTCGGTCTGCGCAATAGACAGACCGGACCAAGAGTCGTACGACGAGCAGACGGGCTTCCACCACATGAGAGTCATTCGCGCCCTGACCACCCTGAGCGCGGCGGCGCTGGCCGCTGTGTTTCCCGCCAGTGGCGCCGCCGCTGACGAGACCCACACGAACTCGCACAACGGCGGCTTCACCGTGCTCTCGATCGGCCAGATCGACGACCCCGCCGAGGACGTGCTGGAGCACGCCACGATCTTCGGCGAGACCAACATGATCGAGGGCGCCGAGCCCCCGGAGGCCCCCGAACCGGCCGAAGCCCCGGAGGCTCCGGACGCACCGGACACACCCGACGCACCCGATGCCCCCGAACCGGCCGAAGCCCCGGAGGCTCCGGACGCACCGGACACACCTGAGGCGCCGGAGACTCCCGAGGCCCCGGACACCGCCTAGGACTTCTCCACCTGGTCGTAGAAGTCGAGAACGCGGGGAAGTACGACGTCCGGGGCTTCGAGGATGGGGCTGTGACCGATCTTCTCCAGGCGCCACAGGGTGGCGTTCGGCAGGTGCTCGGCCATTTCGTCCTGCCACGGGACGGGACGCGGTTTGTCCTCCTCGCCGGACACGATGAAGACCGGCGCGCTGATCCGCGGCAGCAGGTGCACGGCGGTGCCGCGCTCGATGACACCCGCCATCGCGGGGCGCAGGGTCCTGGGTACTTCGGCGATCCGCGACTCCCACAGCGCGACGATGTCCCGTTTGGCTGGGTCGTCGCGCGTGGTGGCGCCGAACATGATCTCCATGGTCTCCTGGAGCACGTCACCGACGAAGCCCTGGCGGCCGACCTTGTCGACCCACTCGCGGAAGACGACGAGTTGACCGGCGGGCTCGGAACAGGCAGACGAGCCGAGGGCGACCATCGACCTGATCAGTCCGGGCCGGGCCGCGGCCACCCGGAAGCCCACGTCACCGCCCATGGACTGGGCGAGCAGGTGCACCTGCTCCAGGCCCAGGGCTTCCGCCAGCGCGATGACGTCGGCGGTGACGGTGTCCAGATGGATGAAGTCGCCCTCGGCCGCGGCGCTCCCGCCCTGACCGCGGAAGTCCGGGCGGATCACCCGGTAGCTACCGGCGGCGGCGTCCTTGAAGCCCTCGAACATGCGGCCGTCGAGGAACAGCGAGTGGAGGGCCAGGACGACGGGAAGGTTCTCCTCGCCGGTGTCACGGACCAAGAGCTCCGTTCCGTTGACCTTGATCCGCTTCTCGGTTTCGGTGCTGCTCATGGGATGCCTCTCGCAACGGTGGGACGGGAAACGGGTGCGTACGCCTGGGGCCGTCAGCGCCGGGCCGAGTCGAGCAGCATGCGCCGGCTGGTGCTGCTCAAGGCGGTGGCGGCGACCAGGATTCCGCCCTGGAAGAGGAACTGGACGTAGGACTCGGCGCCCAGCAGGGACAGGCCGTTGAAGGTGACGGTGACGATGAGCACGCCCACGAGCGTGCCCACGATGTGGAATTCACCGTCCCTGACCACGGACGCGCCCAGGAACACCGCCGCGAACGCGTTCAGCAGATAGCCGTCACCGGCCGTCACCTGCCCGCTGCCGATGCGCGCCGACAGCAGGACGCCCGCCAGGCCCGCGCACAGTCCGCAGATCACAAAGGCGATCACGGTGATGCGGGCCACCCGTACGCCGGCCATGCGGGCGGCCACCTGGTTGGTGCCCACCGCCCGCATGTGGTGCCCCAGCAGCGTGAAGTTCAGCGCGACCCACAGACCGCCGAGCACGGCCGCGGCGAGGATGACGGGCGCGGGGACGCCCAGCACCGAGCCGCGCGCGATCTCCGTGAAGGGTCCGGAATCGAGAGTGATGGGTGTGCCGCTGGAATACGCGTAGTTGAGGCCCAGCAGCATGGTGCTGGTGCCCAGGGTGGCGACGATCGGGTCGATGCGCAGCTGCGCGACGAGCAGCCCGTTGACCAGCCCGATGATTCCGGCCGCCGCGAGGGCGAGCAGGATGGCGGCGAACCAGGGCAGTCCGCCGCGCTCCAGGAAGCCGACCGCCAGGATGCCGGAGAGACTGACCACGGCCGCGAAGCTGAGGTCGAACTTGCCCGCCACCAGCGGCAGGGTGAGGCCGCCGGCGACGACGGCCAGGGTGGCGCTCTGGTTGAGGATGTTCAGCAGGTTCTGACCGGTCAGGAACGTCGGACCGGCGGCGGTGAAGCCGATCAGGAGCAGGACGAGGACGCCGGGGGTTCCGTACCTGCCCGTCAGAACCAGAACGCGCTGTGCGCCGCCCCGTGCGGCGGCCCCCTGGGCGGCCGGCGACTTCGCCGCTTGTTCGATGGTGCCTTCCATGGCGGGGTTCTCCAGTTTCTCGGTTCGCCCGGTTTCCCGGCTTTCTCGGTCGCGTTCTCGGTTCTCCGGGTTTCCCGGCTTTCTCGGTCGCGCGGCGTGGCTCACGCGTAGCAGAGGCGCAGCATGTTCCGGACGGTGATCTCGTCCGACGTCAGCTCGCCGACGATGTGGCCCTCGGCCATGACGAGGACGCGGTCGCACTCGAGAAGTTCTTCGAACTCCGAGGAGATGACGAGGACGGCGGAACCGGACTCGTTCGCCGCGCGGATCCGTGCGTAGATGTCGGCGCGCGCGCCCACGTCCACGCCGCGGGTGGGTTCGTCCAGGATCAGGATCTTCGGATCGGTGGCCAGCCAGCGGCCCATGACGACCTTCTGCTGGTTGCCCCCGCTGAGGCCGACGACCGGTCGGCGGGCATCGGCCGTCTTGATGCCGAGGGCGCGGCAGGTGGCGTTCGCGGCGGCCCGGGACGCGCGGGGGCGGATGAACGGCAGCCACCGGCCGAGGCGGCGGCGGTGCCATGTCGTGATGTGGAGGTTCTCCTCGACCGAATGTGTGAGGAAGAGTGCCTCGGACCGCCGTTCCTCGGGGACGTACGCGACACCCCGCTCAATGGCGTGCGCGATGGTGCGCGGCCGGTACGGCTCGCCGTCCAGCACCATGGTGCCGCTGTCGGGGCGATCCGCGCCGAAGATCAGCCGGGCCAGCTCCGTACGTCCGGAGCCGACGAGGCCGGCGATACCGAGGGCCTCGCCCCGGTGAAGCGTGAGGGACACGTCGCGGACGGTCCGTCCACGGCCGATGCCCCGCAGGCTCAGGGCGGCTTCGGCGCGCTCCGCCGGCTCGAAGGCCGTGACACCGGCACCGGGCGTGACGTCGTGGCCGACGATGGCACGGACGAGTGCTTCGCGGGTGATCTCCGCCCGGGGCAGCGACAGGGAGACCGATCCGTCCTTGAAGGCGGTGACCCGGTCGCACACCTCCGTCACCTCGTCGAGCCGGTGGCTGATGAACACCACGGCCACACCGGAGGCGGCCAGTTCACGGGTGACCCCGAGGAGCTTGGCCGCCTCCTCGGCGTCCAGGGAGGCGGTCGGCTCGTCCATGGCGATGAGGGCCCGGTCCTCGACCAGGGCTCGCGCGATGGTGACGAGCCATTGCTGATGCACCGTCAGTCCGGCGACGGGGACGTCGAGCGGGAAGTCGATCCCGACCCGGCGGGCGGCCCGGAGCACCGCGCCGGGGACACCCCCGAATCGCCGAGGGCTCAGCATCGAGCCCTTGTGGCTGCCGAGCATGATGTTCTGCGACCCGGTGAAGGACGTCACCAGGTTCAGCTCCTGGTGGATGAAGGCCAGTCCGAGGCCGGCCGCGTCGGCCGGACCGTGGAGCTGGGTGACCGCGCCGTCGACCAGGACGTCGCCCGCGTCGGGCTGCTCCAGACCGGCCAGGCAGCGGATCAGCGTGGACTTGCCGGCGCCGTTGGCTCCGACGAGCCCGTGGATCTCGCCGCGCCGGAAGGAGACGTCGACGCCGCGCAGGGCGCGGATGGCACCGTACGCCTTCGTGAGTCCCCGCACCCGGACCAGGGGGTCCGTCCGGCCGCCCGGTGCCGGCTCCCCGGCGCCGGGCGGCGTCAGGGCCTGAGCCGCCGTCGGTGGCATCGGTGGCGGAGCCGGCGTCGGTGACGCTGTCATGGCTACTTCCTCAACTCGGGGTGTTCGGCCAGGAAGTCGTCCACGTTGGACTTGTCGACGATCTTGTAGTCGCCGTCGATCTCGACCGGCTCGAAGTCGTCGGGGGCGGCCCAGAACTTCTCCAGCAGCTCGGCTATCTCGCGCCCCTGGGACGGTCCGTCGATCCACTCGGTCGCGGTCAGCTTCCCGGCCTTGACCAGGGACAGGGCCTCGGCGGTGCCGTTGAGGCCGTATGCCTTGACGTCGGTGCGGCCGAGCTGCTGAAGGGCTGCGGCGGCGCCCGTCGCCGGGTCGTCGAAACAGGCCCACACGGCGAGCTTGCCGCCCTTGGGGTGGGCCTGGGCCCACGCCTGCGTCGCCTTGTCCGCCGACTCGACCTGGCCGGGGATGGTGATCTGCTGGGCGTCGACCGTGATGTCCGTCTTCGCGACCGCCTCCTCCAGTGCCTTCTCACGGCGCTGGCAGGGCAGTCCGGGACGGTAGCCGAGCGCCAGCAGCGCGCCCTCGCCCCCGAGGTCGTCCACCACCCGCTGTGCCATCGGCCCGCCGATGGACACGTCCGCGGCGATGGGCACGCCCGTGCCGAGGCCGCCTCCCCAGTTGGCGACGGGGATGCCCGCGGACCGCGCCGAGGCGACGCCCGACGCGAGGGCCTCGGTGGGGAACACGGAGATGGCGATGGCGTCGACGCCCTTGGTGGCCAGGTTGGTCAGCGCGGTGTTGGCGGCGTCGACGCTGCCATTGGCGTCCACCTCCGTCACCTTCCAGCCCTTGCTCTTGCCGGCGGCGGCGATGGCGTCGAGAGCGCTGTTGGCATAGACGTCCGACCCGGAGAACCGGATCAGTCCGACGGTCTTGGCGTCTCCCCCGGCGCCGCCGGCCGGCTCGGCACCACAGCCGGCGAGGGCAGCGGTCAGGGTGGACATCGCGAGGGTCATGGCGACAGTTGTGCGGCGTTTCACGGCGCGCTCCTTCGGAGAAGCGGCGGAGTCCGCCGATGCGAGGGCATGGGCGGGACTGCGCGGCCTGAGGGTGTGGGTCCGGGGCGACAGCCCGGGTGGGGTGCGTTCTCGTCGCCGTGGTGGGCCGGGTGGGGCATGAGCCACGACGCGGGTGACGGGGATCTTCCGCCGAGCGGGGCATCCATCAAATGGATCCATCAGTGAAGAACCCTTTGGCATTCCCGAGATTCCACCTTGAATCACCCCACGTCAATCGCCAGCATGGAACAATATCGGTCACGATTCGGCAACGTGATCAACTTTATGGATCCATATTGGCCATGGACGTGATGGGCGCCCCGGGTCGCGGGACGGCTTGTCAAGGCAGGGGAAAAGGGGCGGTCGTCCGCACCGCGGCCCGCCTGGAAGTGGACGGGGACAGGTGGACGAAGCTCGCCCGGACGTCGACGGGGACAGGCGAACGAAGCTCGCCCGGCAGTGGACGAACGCAGGTGAACGAAGCCGTGCGAAAGCGGGGTGCGCCGGCTGATGGTGCCGTTGTCCGGCTGCGCGGCCACCGGGCCGCTCAGCTGTTTCTACTCGGCTTCTACTCGGCGAACAGTTCCGGATGGCGGGAGAGCGCGAGCCGCGTACGGCGGATATGCCCCGCCAGGAAGCGTTCGGCGTCGACCGGATCGCCTCGTTTGATCGCCTCTATGATCAGCCGATGCTCGAAATTGATCAGCTCGCGCCCGGTCGGATCAATGAGATGGGCGTACGCGCGCCGGTAATGCTGGGTCGTATTCCAGAAACGCCGCACCATCGTGCGGAGCTGTTCATCGACGCAGCCCGAGTACGTGATCAGGTGAAGCTCTCTGTCGAGACTGAGGAAAAGGTCGACATCGTCGTTCGCCTCGATCTCACGCTGGATTTCGTCCAGCCTTGTGAAGTCGTCCGACGTGAGATTCGGGATCGACTCGCTGAGAGTCAGCGGCTCCACCCGCTCCCTCAGCTTGTACGTCGCCTGGCATTCGGCAAGGTCCATCTGGGAGACCCACGCCCCGCTGTTCGCCTTGAGGACGATCAGACCCTCGGACTCCAGGATCCGCAGGGCCTCGCGGACCGGCAGCCGGCTGGAGCCGAAGGACGCCGCGACTTCCTCCTGCATGATCCTCGCGCCGGGGCGCAGTTTCCCCAGGAGAATCTGCTTGCGCAGCGTGTCGGCGACCCGCTGACTGGCGACCGAGGACGAACCGTCGATGCCTGGCATGGTCTCCCTAACGTGGCGGCTCATCTGGCACTTCAGGTTGCCACAGTCTCACCCCTCGGCCCCCGCGCCCGTCCGGCTGACCGAGCGCCCTCTCGTACGCCTTGCCGCGCGGGAAGGAGACGAGTTCGAGCTGCATGCCCCACGGGGTGAGGAAGTACACCCAGCGCTGCCCCTCGCTCGGGCCGGTGCTGTCGGTGGGCTTCCCCAGGACCGTCACCCGGTGCGCCCGCAGATGGGCGACGGCCGCGTCCAGGTCCTGGACGTAGAAGGCCAGATGGTGGCCGCCGATGTCGCTGTTGCGCGGCGGGACGGGGTGCTGGTCGGGGGACTCGTACTGGAACACCTCGAAGTTGGGGCCGTTGGCGCAGCGGAAGAAGGCCAGGCCGTGCACCACCGCCCTCGGGTGGACGTTGAGATGGTCGGCCATCCAGGTGCCGTCGGACCGGAACGGCCCCAGCGTGTAGACGGGTTCGCAGCCGATGACCTCGGTGAAGAACGCGGTCGCCGCCTTGAGATCGGGCACCGTGAAGCCGATGTGCTCGACGCCCGCCAGTCCCGGCAGGCCGCGCCGCCCTGCCGGAGTCACCCCCGCCCCCGGGGCGGTGCTTCGGAGGGCCTGCGGCGCTCGGGCACTTCGATGGCCTCGACGAGCAGACCGACGCTGTCCTGGGTGTCGAAGTACGCGAACCCGCCGTCACCGTCCTGCCCGTATCCGCCGCCCGACTGGAGCAGACCGACACCGCTCGCCCGCATCTCGCGGACGGCCGTTTCCGCGGACGGAACCCGGAAGCCCAGGTGGTGCAGGCCGTAGCCGTGCTCCGCGATCCACTCCGTGTAGATGCTCGGCCCTGCCAGCGACTCGATGAGTTCCACCTGCGGGGCGTCCCCGGTGAGCGCGACCCGCATCCGGAACGTGCCCGGCTCGCCGCGGTAGGTCAGCCGGGGAACGGTCTCGGGGCCGTAGGTGTAGACGAGCCAGTCGTCGGCTCCCAGCAGTGCCGACCAGGTGGCGATGCCCGCCGCCAGGTCGGGTACGAGGATGCCGATCTGGGCCACCGGCAGTCCCGCCAGCGGCGCGGGCAGCGTGCCGGGACGCGGGAGGCCGGCCGAGAGGCCGCTCATCACAGGGTCTCCTTGACGAAGTCGCGCACGGCCCGGTTGAACTCGACGGGGTTCTCGATCATCGGGTAGTGGCCGGTGCCCTCCAGGACCGCGATGCGGCTGCCGGGGATACGGCCGGAGACCTGCTCGACCATGTCCTGCGGGACCAGCCAGTCGGCGTCACCGCGCAGCAGGAGCACCGGGCTCTGGATACGGCCGACCTGATCGCGGCGGTCGAAGCCCGCGTAGCCGGTGAGGTCGGCGGCGATCACCTCCGGGCAGACCCGGCGCAACTGCCACACGACCTCGCGCGCCCGGTCGGGCGGCGTACGGTGGCCGGTCATGGAGCGGGACCAGCCCTCCAGGATCTGCGCGCCGTTCAGCAGCAGCATCTCCAGCAGCGTGTCGCTGACGGTCGGCGTGTGGTCGGAGCCCTCCGCCGAGATGACGGCGCGGTAGAAGCCGGGCCGCCGGGCCGCCAGTTCGAGGACCATGTTGCCGCCCATCGAGCAGCCGACGACGACCGGGTTCTCCAGGCCGAGGGAGTCGATGAACGCCTCGTTGAAGTCCGCGTGGTCGCTGATGTCGCGGAAGGCGCCGCCGGCCGGTTCGAGGGTCTTGCCGTGGCCGGGGGCGTCGAGGGAGATGACGCGGAACTCGTCGGACAGCTGCTCCACGACATGGCGGTACATCAGGGTGTCCTGGCCCGCCGCGTGGACGCAGACGATCGGGATCCCCTCGCCGGCCTCCTCGTAGTACGTCCGCAGTCCGCCGACCTCGATGTAGCGGCCGGTGACCGCGGTGTGGCGGCCGGTCTCGGGGGCGGGCGAGTAGGGGCCGGGCGCGGCCGGGGGTCTGCCCGCCGTGGACAGCGCGCCGAGCAGCCGCCACATCGCCTTGACGTTGCGCATGGCGGCGATGCCGTCGCCCTCCACCGTGATGCGGCCGAGTCCGGGCGACGTGCCCTCGAACCAGTCGGTCCGCCCGTCGATCACCCGGCGCCATTCCGCGTCCGGGGCGACGACGGTGATGTCGGCTCCCTGCGGGTGGGTGCCCCGCCGCACCGATACGGCATGCCCGTCACGCGTGTCCACGGTCCACGAGGCGCGGTCGCCACGGAGCTCGATGCGTGCGGAGAAGTACTTGGCCGCCTCCGTCCACTGGGCGTCCGCGTTGAGTTCGGCCCGTACCGCTTCCCACCAGGTGTCCTGTTCGAACTCCTGGAGGTCGCTGGGGTCGTTCGGTGTCATCGACATGACCATCCTCCAATGGATCCATGATTGCTCAACGCCGACCATCACGCTCTTAACGTGCCTAGTCAATGCCCCGACCTGCAATCCTTAAGTAACATATTGGTAACTTAAGCTTGATTATGGATCCATTGAGCGCGACTGTGAGACATCGCAAGAGCTTGGGTGTTCGAGCCCAGCCGAGCCATGTGCTCATGTCCTGGAGGCGTCCGTGCCCACACACAAGAAACTCAGCCCGGCCGCCCCCTGGGTCGAGGTCGCCGCGACGAGGAAGGACTGGGACGCCGCCGAACCGGCGCTGCTGACCTCGATGTTCACCCAGACGCTCCTCATCAGGACCTTCGAGGAATACGTCCTGTCCCTCGCGTCCCAGGGCCTGGTGCACGGTCCCGCGCACTCCAGCATCGGCCAGGAGGGCGGCGCCGTCGGCTCGGTGCTCACACTCACCGGCGGCGACTACGTCAACGGCTCGCACCGGGGGCACCACCAGTTCCTCGCCAAGGCGTTCGGGTACGTCGCCCCCGACGGGATCGACCCGCTGGTCCCCCTGCCCGACGCGATACGCACGGTGCTCTCCCGGGGCCTGTCGGAGATCTGCGGCCTCGCCGACGGGTTCTGTCGCGGGCGCGGTGGATCCATGCACCTCCAGTGGCGCGAGGCCGGGGCCATGGGCACCAACGCCATCGTGGGCGGCGGGGTTCCGCAGGCCGCGGGATTCGCCTGGTCGGCCCGGCACGCCGCCACGGACGCCGTCTCCGTCTCGTACTTCGGGGACGGCGCGGTCAACATCGGATCCGTCCTGGAGACCCTCAACCTCGCCGGGGCATGGCGGCTCCCGATGTGCTTCTTCATCGAGAACAACCAGTACGCCGTCTCCACCCACGTCGACGAGGTCACCGCCGAACCACGGCTGTCCGCACGCGGATCGGGCTTCAACATCCCCAGCTGGCGCGTCGACGGGATGGACCCGCTCGCGGTGTACCTCGCGACCGGCGAAGCGGTCGCACACATGAGGGCGGGAGGCGGCCCCACCGTCGTGGAGGCGGACGTCTACCGCTACTTCCACCAGAACGGCCCGTTCCCCGGCAGCGCCTTCGGCTACCGCGCCAAGGAGGAGGAGAAGCAGTGGCGGGACCGCGACCCGCTGGCACTCCTCACGTCCCATCTGGTCCGCCGGGGCATCCTCACCGAGCAGCAGGTGGCGCGGTGCACGGCGGCGGTGAAGGCCGAGATGGAGTCCGTCGCGGACGAACTCCTCGAACCGAAGCCCGGCGGCAAGCCGGGCCAGCGGCGGATCAGGCCGGGCCTGTGGCCGGACCCCGACTTCCGGGACGTGGGTATTCGCGGCGACCTCCGCGAGTTCGACGGGGCGCGCACCGCCGAACCGGCCTCCGTCCAAGGGAAGCTGACGGAACGCAAGTTCATCGACACGGTGGCCGACGTCATGGCACGGCGCATGGCCGAGGACGAGCGGATCATCGTGCTCGGTGAGGACGTCCACCGGCTCAAAGGCGGGACGAACGGCGCCACCCGGGGCCTCGCCGACGCGTTCCCCGGACGTGTGCTGGGCACGCCCATCAGCGAGAACGCGTTCGCCGGCCTGGCGGGCGGCATCGCGCTGGAAGGGCGCTACCGGCCGGTGGTGGAATTCATGTACGCGGACTTCATGTGGGTGGCCGCCGACCAGTTGTTCAACCAGATCGGCAAGGCCCGCCACATGTTCGGGGGCACCGCCGACGTACCCCTCGTGCTGCGCAGCAAGGTCGCCATGGGCACCGGATACGGTTCCCAGCACTCCATGGACCCGGCCGGGATCTTCGCCACCGCCCCCGGCTGGCGCGTCGCCGCGCCCTCCACGCCCTTCGACTACATCGGTCTGATGAACAGCGCGCTGCGCTGCGACGATCCCGTCGTCGTCCTGGAACACGTGGACCTCTACCCGTCCACGGGCCAGGTCCCCGTGGACGACCTGGACTTCTGCCTGCCGGTGGGCAAGGCGGCGGTACGGCGCGAGGGCGCGGACCTCACCGTGCTGACCTACCTGGCCATGACGAACCACGTACTTGAGGCCGTGGAGAGCGGCGACACGGACGCCGAAGTGATCGACCTGCGCTGGCTGGACCGGGCGAGCATCGACTGGGACACCATCGGCGCGAGCATCCAGAAGACCAACAACGTCCTGATCGCCGAACAGGGAGCTGTCGGCACGTCCTACGGCGGGTGGCTGGCGGACGAGATCCAGCGCCGCTTCTTCGACTGGCTGGACCAGCCCGTCCGCCGGGTCACCGGAGGCGAGGCGTCCCCGAGCATCAGCAAGGTGCTGGAGCGGGCGGCCATCGCCGGGACCGACGAGGTCGCCGCCGAGCTCGAGAAGATCACCGCTCGCTGAACCGCCGACATCTACGCAACACGGAGGAAACCATGGCTGAGCTGCTCCGCATGCCGGAGGTCGCGGCCGGTTCGACGGCGGCGGTCCTGTCCGGCTGGCCCGTGCCCGAGGGGGCGTCGTTCCGCGCGGGCGACGTACTCATGACCGTCGAGACCGACAAGGCCGAGGTGGACGTGCCCGCCGACGCGGACGGGACCGTACTCAAGGCGCTCGTACCCACCGGCACCGAGGTCGAGGTGGGCAGCCCGATCGCGGTCATCGCCGCGCCGGGCGAGGACGTGGGCGACCTCGACAGGCTTCTCGCGGAACTGGGCGTCGTGGAGCGGCCCACGGCCGAGCCGGCCGTCCGGCGGGAGGTTCCCGCCGCCGGACCGGCCACCGGACCGGCCGCCGGTCCCACCGCCGGTCGGACAACCGACCCGGCTCCCCGACCGGCCATCCCGACCGCCGCCGCACCGGAGATCGCCCTCCCGCCGTCCGGCGGGCGGATCTTCTCCAGTCCGTTGGCGCGGCGGCTGGCCCGCGAAGCGGGGATCGCCCTCGACACCCTCACCGGAACAGGGCCGGGGGGCCGAGTCGTCCGGGACGACGTCACCCACGCCATCGCCGCCCGGACAGCGTCACCCGCCGCCGGTCCCGTGACGGCCACGACCACGACCACGGCGACGGAGACGGAGACGGAGACGGCTTCCGCGCCTCCTGCCGCGCCCCGTTCGGCGCCCCTTTCGGCGGCTCCCGTCCTCGTCGGCGCGGCGTACGACGAGATCCCGCACTCCCGGATCCGGCGGGCCATCGCCACCAGACTGACGGAGAGCAAGCGCGACGCTCCGCACTTCTACGTCAAGGGACAGATCCACGTCGGCGAACTCCTCGCCCTGCGGCAGCGGATCAACGTCGACGGCGAGACGCGGATCTCGGTCAACGACCTGCTCATCAAGGCCATCGCCAAGGCCCACGTCCAGGTACCCGAGATGAACGTCATCTGGACGGCCGACACCGTGCGCCGTTTCCGCACCGTCGACATCTCGGTCGCCATCGCCACCGAGAGCGGGCTGGTCACCCCCGTGCTGCGGGGAGTCGAGTCGCTCTCCCTGTCGGCCGTCTCCGCCCAGGTGCGCGCCTTCAGCGAGCGGGCCCGCAGCGGCGCGCTGCGCCAGAGCGACCTCCAGGGGGGTTCGATCACCATCAGCAACCTCGGCATGTACGGGGTCGAGGAGTTCGGCGCGATCATCAATCCGCCGCAGGCCGCGATCCTGGCGGTCGGTACGACGACCCGGACGCCGGTCGTCACCGAGGAAGGCGGTCTGGCGACGGCGGACATGATGACGCTGACCCTCTCCGCCGACCACCGGCCCGTGGACGGCGCACTGGCCGCACGCTGGTTCGCCGCACTGCGGGAGGCCATCGGGAAGCCGGTCCGGCTGCTGATCTGACGTACCCCTCTTCCGTGCCCGGCGTCCACGAGTGCGGTGGACGGGCGGGACGGGAGGGCGAGGACGACGCGCCCCGCACTGTCCGGCGGCGACAATGCGAGGGTCACCGGCTTCGACGGGTTCCTCGAAGCCGCCGCCGGACAGCGGGCCTTCCCACTCGGCCACGGCCTCTTCGGGATCGAAGCCGCCGAAGGAGTGAGACGCGAATGCCCGTCCCGGCCCGGCCTGGAGGGCCGGAGCCGCTGACGTGTCGTCCGGCGCCACGAGGAATCTCGCGAGGACGCTCCCCTCGGCACCATGCCCGCCTGCCCACCGCCACGATCGGCCGAGCACGTCCCGGGCGCCACAACGGGCCTGGTTGGCAAGGGAGTTCAGCCCTTGCCGGACTTGGTCAGGGTGTCCAGGATCGCGCCGTCGGAGCCCTGGACCGTGATGGTGAAGTCGTCGGTGCTGCCGCGGGCGTCGTCCGCGTAGAAGGCGAACCAGCCGGGGCGGCCGGGCAGCGTGACGGTACGGGCGGTCGTCGTCCGGCCGCCCGCCGCGACGGTCACGCGGGCGGGCGGTTCGGGGCCCCGGTGGATGCCGGCCCACAAGGTGCCGGTGTCGTCGGTGGCGACGGTGGCCGAGATGCCCCCCGGCGCCTCACCCACCTCCGTCGACTTCTCCTCGGCGCCCGAAACGCCCGGCGTCACCAGGGACATGCCCTGATCGGTCAGCGTCATCGTGTTGCCCCGGCCGAGCGGCAGCTCCTCCCCCGGGTCCACCACCCGCACCGGCGCCGACGCGGGTGCCGACGCCACCGGCAGCGGTGGCGCGGGCACGGGACCGGACGTCGCGGCGAACAGCACGCCGCCCGCCGGGACGAGAATCGCGGCGGCCACGACGGCGGACCGCAGCGCCGTCCGGCGGCGGCGCATCGTCTTCCCCCGGCGGATCACGGCGGACGTGGGGGCCGTTCCCACCGGCACCGCCGCGGCGGCGCCGCGAAGCGCCGTGGCCAGGGGCTCGTCCTGGTTCATCGGGGCCTTCCTTTCAGCGCGACCGGGTCGCTCGGGTGCGTACGGGATTCCTGAGGGCTTCCCGTACGGGCCGCCAGGACTCCGTCGTCGCGGAGTTTCGCGAGGGCCCGGGTGATCTGGCCGCGTACGGTGCCCTCCCGGGTGCCCATGGCGGCGGCGATCTGGGCGGGGGTCATGTCCTCGAAGTAGCGGAGCACCACCGCCGTCCGCTGCCGCAGCGGCAGCCCGGCGAGTGCGTCGACGAGCGCGCCACGGTGGGCCACCTGGTCGGTCCGGTCGGCCACCGCGGTCTCCGGAAGCCGGGAGGTGAACCACTCGCGGACGGTCCGCCGGCGGAACCCGTCCGCGTGCACGTGGATCATGATCTTGCGGACGTACGCGGCCCGGTCGTCGCTCCGCCGCACCCTGTCCCACTTCACGTAGGCGCGGGCCAGCGCCGCCTGGGCCAGGTCCTCGGCGTCGTGGTGGCCGCCGGTCAGCAGATACGCGGTACGCACCAGGCTGGGCCACCGGCCGGTCATGAAGGTGTGGAATTCGTCGTCGCTGGGGCTGCTCAATCGGACCTCGCCACGGTGGGGGTGAGCGGAAACGCGTGCCGCGACTGCCGCCGCCGTCCCCCGGGCGGCGGCGGCAGTTCCCGGCCGGTGTTCCGCCGGCTCAGCTCTGGACGGTGATCGAGGGCTTCGCGGAAAGGTCCCCCGTCGCGTCGAAGGCGTAGTACGCGCCCCAGCCGGGCGTACCGGCGAGAGCGACGACCTCGGCCTGAAGCGTGCGGGCCCCGACCTTGATGGTGACCTTCGCCGTCGGCGACAGCGGGCCGCGGTGGACGCCCGCGTAGAGCACGCCGGCAGCGTCGCCCCAGGCGAGCGTGGACACCTTCCCGGGCAGGACGTCGCCGACCTCGACGACCTCCAGATCGTCGGTGACCTTCGGGGCGACGACGTACAGGCCCTCTTCCTTCAGCCACAGTTCACTGGCCGCGACAGCGATCCGCTCGCCCGGCGCGACCACCCGCACGGTCGAAGCCGCGGAAGCGGCCGAAGCCGTGGAAGCCGCCCGGACGGAGGTGACCGCGCTCGTGGACGACGCGCCCGCCGTTCCCGCGCCCGCCGCGAGGACGGCGGCACCCGCGAGCGCGACCACGGGCAGGAGGGCCACGGCCCGCCGTCCGTACTTCCGCCTGTGCGAACCGATGGACATCATCAGCAACTCCCCTGAAGCGTCAGCCTCCGACCCGGGTGGCCGGAGCGGACAGGCCCTGTCGTCCCATCCACCCCCCAGACAGCGAGCCGCCCCCGGAACGCTGCTTCGGACCACACATCCCCGCATGTGACGCTCGTCACATGCAACACGGCCGCTACGGATGGTGGTTCGGGTCCTGCGCCGGAGGCCGCCGCTCGACACCGCGCCCGGCGCTCTCACCCAGCCGGGCGCGTCCGGCTCGTCGGGGGCGGGGGACCTCCGTCGGCGGCGGTCGACCAGGCGGGGGCCGCCGCCGTCTCAGGCCGTGAACTCCCGTGCCGGGGCCGCGTCGACGCGGGTGAAGTGGCCGGAGTCCTTCTTGAGGGCGCCGCCGATGATCGCCCCGTCGGCAGCCGCCCGCGTGGCGGCGATGGTGACCGGGCCGACCCGGCCGCCCACCACCAGCGGTGTGTCCGGCAGCGCCGCCCGGATACGGGCGATGGTGTCCAGGGCGTCGGGCACTCCGGAGTCCTTGGTGACGACGAATACGTCCGCGGCGCCGAACGTGACGGCCTCCACCGCCGCCCACAGGTCGCCGGCGCCCGGGGCCAGCGGCAGGCTGGTGGCCCCGTTCACATCGGCCCAGCTCGATGTCGGCGCCGGGCCGGGCCCGCAGTTCGGCGGTGGCCGGGCCGCGGCCGGCCATGATCCCGTCCGGACCCACGGCCGCGCCGGTCAGCAACACAAAGAGGCCGCGCGGTGGGCTTCGCAGCCCCGCACGGCCTCTCTCCCGGCGCCCCGTCCCGGAGCGCCCGCGTCACAGCTTCCGCGCGACCTCCGTCGCCCAGTACGTGAGGATCGTGCCGGCGCCCGCCCGCTTGATCCCGGTCAGGGACTCCAGGATCGCCTTGTCCCGGTCGATCCAGCCCTTCTCGGCCGCCGCCTCGATCATCGAGTACTCGCCGCTGATCTGGTACGCGGCCACCGGGACGGCCACCTCGGCGGCCACCTTCGCCAGCACGTCCAGATACGGACCGGCCGGCTTCACCATCACCAGGTCGGCGCCCTCTTCGAGATCCAGTGCCAGCTCCCGCATGGACTCGCGGGAGTTGGCCGGGTCCTGCTGGTACGTCTTGCGGTCGCCCGTCAGCGAGGAGCCGACCGCCTCCCGGAACGGGCCGTAGAACGCGGACGAGTACTTCACCGCGTACGCGAGGATCGCCACGTCCTCCTTGCCGATCGTGTCCAGCGCGTCGCGGACCACGCCGACCTGGCCGTCCATCATGCCGCTGGTGCCCAGCACATGGGCGCCCGCGTCGGCCTGCACCTGGGCCATCTCGGCGTACCGTTCCAGCGTCGCGTCGTTGTCGACGCGCCCGGCCGCGTCGAGCACCCCGCAGTGGCCGTGGTCGGTGTACTCGTCCAGGCACAGGTCGGACATGATCACCAGATCGTCGCCGACCTCCTCGCGCACCGCGCGGATCGCCACCTGGAGGATGCCCTCCGGGTCGGTCCCGGCCGTCCCGAGCGCGTCCTTCCGGGCCTCCTCCGGCACGCCGTACAGCATGATCCCGGAGACCCCCGCCGACACCGCGTCGACGGCCGCCTTCCGCAGCGTGTCCAGGCTGTGCTGGACGACCCCGGGCATCGCCGCGATGGGCACGGCCTCACCGACGCCCTCGCGCACGAACGCGGGCAGGACCAGATCGGCCGGGTGCAGCCGCGTCTCCGCGACCATCCGCCGCATCGCGGGACTGGTCCGCAGCCGGCGGGGCCGGGAACCGGGGAAGGAACCGTACACAGTCATGGTGGATCGCCTCATGTATCCGGGAAGGACAGCTGTTCCGTGCCCCGTCCACGCTACGCCGCCCGGCCGCCCGGTCCCGCCCCCGTGGGCGGGACCGCGTGCGACGGGACCACGCGACCGGTACAACCGCCCCCGCGCGACCGGACGAGCGGCCCGCGCGGGGCCGCCGCCCGTCAGGTCGTCGTACGCCGCCGTCTCGAACCAGGCCGGCGCTCGCTCGGCCGGGTGACCGCCTCGCCGGCCTCCCGCGCCGCCGCCCGGCGCTGCGCGCCGAACGCCGCCAGGGCCTCGGCGAGCTTGTGCACCGACGGTTCCGGCGACAGCACGTCGACCCGCAGCCCGTGCTCCTCCGCCGTCTTGGCGGTGGCCGGACCGATACAGGCGATGACGGTCACGTTGTGCGGCTTGCCCGCGATACCCACGAGATTCCGCACGGTGGACGACGAGGTGAACAGCACCGCGTCGAAGCCGCCGCCCTTGATGGCCTCCCGGGTCTCGGCGGGCGGCGGCGACGCGCGTACGGTCCGGTAGGCCGTGACGTCGTCCACCTCCCAGCCCAGCTCGATCAGCCCGGCGACCAGCGTCTCCGTGGCGATGTCGGCACGCGGCAGGAACACCCGGTCGATCGGGTCGAAGACCGGGTCGTACGGCGGCCAGTCGTCGAGCAGCCCGGCCGCGGACTGCTCACCGCTGGGCACCAGGTCCGGCTTGACGCCGAAGTCGACCAGCGCGGCGGCCGTCTGCTCACCGACGGCGGCGACCTTGATCCCCGCGAAGGCACGGGCGTCGAGCCCGTACTCCTCGAACTTCTCCCGCACCGCCTTCACCGCGTTGACCGACGTGAAGGCGATCCACTCGTAACGCCCGGTGACCAGACCCTTGACCGCGCGCTCCATCTGCTGGGGCGTACGCGGCGGTTCGACCGCGATGGTCGGGACCTCGTGCGGGACCGCGCCGTAGGACCGGAGCTGGTCGGAGAGCGAGGCGGCCTGCTCCTTCGTACGCGGGACGAGCACCTTCCAGCCGAACAGCTGCTTCGACTCGAACCACGCGAGCTGGTCGCGCTGCGCGGGCGCGCTGCGCTCCCCGACCACGGCTATGACCGGCTGGTGCCCGGCCGCCGACGGCAGGACCTTCGCCTGCTTGAGGGTCAGCGCGATCGTGCCGAGCGTCGCCGTCCAGGTGCGCTGGCGCGTCGTCGTACCGGCGACCGTGACCGTGATCGGCGTGTCCGGCTTGCGGCCCGCCGCGACGAACTCCCCGGCGGTCGCGGCGACCGTGTCGAGGGTCGCCGAGACGACCACCGTGCCGTCGCTGGCGCCGAGTTCGGTCCAGCAGCGCTCACCGGCCGTCCGGCTGTCGACGAAACGGACGTCCGTGCCGTGCGCGTCCCGCAGCGGGACCCCCGCGTACGCGGGGACCCCCACGGCGGCGGCGATACCGGGCACGACCTCGAAGGGAATGCCCGCGGCGGCGCACGCCAGCATCTCGGCACCGGTGTCGCCGTCGAGACCGGGGTCCCCGGTCACCGCACGGACGACCCGCTTGCCGCCGCGCGCGGCCTCCATGACAAGATTGACGGCATCCCTGATCGCGGGAATACCGGCGGCTGTTGACGCATCGTCAACAATCGTCAGCTCCGGGGTGCTCACACTCGCACGCGCGTGGCCGCGTACGACGTCGAGCACATCGGGCTCGGCGATCAGTACCTCCGCCCCCGCGAGCGCCTCGACGGCGCGGAGTGTCAGCAGACCCGGATCACCGGGTCCGGCACCGAGGAAGGTGACGTGCCCTGATGCGTGGACGGCCGGGTGGTCGGCGATGGGGCTCAATGTGCTCGCTCCCCCATAAGACCGGCCGCACCCTTGGCGAGCATCTCGGACGCGAGTTCGCGACCGAGCGCGACGGCGTCGCCGAGCGACGTGGGTACGGGACCGGTGATGGACAACTGCACGAGCGTCGAGCCGTCGGTTGTGCCGACGACGCCACGCAGGCGCAGTTCGTTGACAAATCGCGCGTCCTGTCCGTCGCCCAGCAGGTCGGCCAGCGCACCCACAGGTGCGCTGCAACCGGCCTCCAGGGCGGCGAGCAGGGAACGTTCCGCGGTGACGGCGATCCGCGTGCGCGGATCGTCGAGACCGGCGAGGGCGGCGGCGAGTTCCGGGTCGGAAGCCGCGCACTCGACGGCCAGTGCCCCCTGGCCGGGGGCCGGCAGGACGGAGTCCACCGACAGGAAGTCGGTCACCTCGGCCGCCCTGCCGAGGCGGTTGAGGCCCGCCGCGGCGAGCACGACGGCGTCGAGCTCACCGCCGTGGACGTAGCCGATACGGGTGTCGATGTTCCCGCGTATCGGCACGGTCTCCATGAGCAGACCGTGACCGCGGGCGTACGCGTTGAGCTGCGCCGCGCGCCGCGGCGAGCCCGTACCGATCCGGGCGCCGTGCGGCAGCCGGTCCAGGGTCAGCCCGTCGCGCGCGATCAGCACGTCCCGGGGATCCTCGCGGCGCGGCACGGCGGCCAGCGTCAGGCCCTCGGGCTGCGTGGTGGGCAGGTCCTTGAGGGAGTGGACGGCGAAGTCGACCTCGCCGCGCAGCAGTGCCTCGCGCAGCGCGGTGACGAAGACACCCGTGCCGCCGATCCGGGCCAGCTGCTCGCGGGAGGTGTCGCCGTACGTGGTGATCTCGACCAGCTCCACCGGCCGTCCGGTCAACTCCGTGACGGCGGCGGCCACCTGGCCGGACTGGGCCAGGGCGAGCCTGCTGCGCCGGGTGCCGAGCCGCAGGGGTGTCCCGGTGCCGGGTGTCGGGTGGGTCATGGCCGCCCCCGGGTTCCGGCGTCGGCCGTGCCGAGGTCAACCACGCTCAGGTCGAGGGCGGCCACGTCGACCGTGCCCACGTCGACCGTGGTGCGGCCGGTGGCCTCGTCCGGTGCTCCGCCCCGGTCCGCCCGGCTGACGGACGCGACCGTCCCCGGGTCCAGGTCGAACAGCTCCCGCAGCGCGTCCGCGTAACCGGCGCCGCCGGGCTCGCCGGCCAGTTGCTTGATCCGCACGGTCGGGGCGTGCAGAAGTTTGTCGACCACGCGCCGGACGGTCTGGGTGACCTCGGCGCGCTGCCGCTCGTCCAGGCCGGGGAGCCGGCCTTCGAGGCGGGTGATCTCACTGGTGACGACGTCGGCGGCCATGGCCCGCAGGGCGACCACGGTCGGGGTGATGTGGGCGGCGCGCTGGGCGGCGCCGAAAGCCGCGACCTCGTCGGTGACTATGCGCTTGACCTGGTCGACGTCGGCCGCCATCGGGGCGTCGGCGGACGCGTCCGCCAGCGACTCGATGTCCACGAGCCGGGCGCCGCCCAGGCGGTGGACGGCCGCGTCGATGTCACGCGGCATGGCCAGGTCGAGCAGCGCGAGTTCCCGGCCGCCGGCGAGTGCCGTCCCGACGGTGTCGGCGGTCAGGACGAGACCGGTGGCGCCGGTGCAGGACACGACGATGTCGGCACGTGTCAACTCCGTCTCGGCGGAGGCCATGCCGACGGCGCGGGCCCTGACCCCCGTCCCGCCGGGCTCGTTCAGGATCGCCACCAGCCGGTCCGCGCGGGCGGCGGTGCGGTTGGCGACGACGATCTCGGCGACCCCGGCACGGGCGAGGGTCGCGGCGGCGAGCGAGGACATCGACCCGGCGCCGATCACCAGCGCGCGCCGGCCGGCGGCCCAGGCGGCGACGTCCGCGCCCGCGGCGAGCTGTTCGAGACCGAAACTGACGAGCGACTGCCCGGCCCGGTCGATCCCGGTCTCGCTGTGGGCGCGCTTGCCGACGCGCAGCGCCTGCTGGAAGAGGTCGTTGAGGAGCCGTCCGGCGGTGTGCAGTTCCTGGCCGCGCGCGAGGGCGTCCTTGATCTGGCCGAGGATCTGGCCCTCGCCGACGACCATCGAGTCCAGTCCGCAGGCCACCGAGAAGAGATGGTGGACGGCCCGGTCCTCGTAGTGCACGTAGAGATGAGGGGTCAGCTCGTCCAGGCCGACACCGCTGTGCCGGGCGAGGAGCGTGGACAACTCGGCCACGCCCGCGTGGAACTTGTCCACGTCCGCGTACAGCTCGACCCGGTTGCACGTCGCGAGGACGGCGGCCTCGGTCGCGGGCTCGGCGGCGAGCACGTCCTGGAGCAGCTTGATCTGGCTGTCCGGGGACAGCGACACCCGGTCCAGCACGCTCACGGGCGCGCTGCGGTGGCTCAGACCGACGACCAGAAGACTCATGCGGGCATCACGGCGGGGACGTCCCCGTCGGGTCCCTTCCGGCCGGTGGTGGAGCGGACCGGCGGCGGTGTGCCCGCGGCCTCGGCCGCGGCGGCCTCCTCACCGGCCTTGCGCTGCTCGTGGAAGGCGAGGATCTGGAGCTCGATCGAGAGATCGACCTTCCGTACGTCCACCCCGTCCGGCACGGTCAGCACGGTCGGCGCGAAGTTGAGGATCGAGGTGACACCGGCCGCGACCAGCCGCTCGCAGACCTGCTGGGCACCGCCCGCCGGGGTCGCGATGACGCCGATGGAGACGCCGTTGTCGCTGATGATCCGCTCCAGCTCGTCCGTGTGCTGGACGGGAATCCCGGCGACCGGCTTGCCGGCCATCTCGGGATCGGCGTCGATGAGCGCGGCGACCCGGAAACCCCGGGAGGCGAAGCCGCCGTAGTTGGCGAGCGCGGCGCCGAGGTTGCCGATGCCGACGATGACGACGGGCCAGTCCTGCGTGAGGCCGAGTTCGCGGGAGATCTGGTAGACGAGGTACTCCACGTCGTATCCGACACCGCGGGTCCCGTAGGAACCGAGATACGAGAAGTCCTTGCGCAGCTTCGCGGAGTTGACCCCGGCGGCCACGGCGAGTTCCTCGGAGGACACGGTGGGTACGGAGCGCTCGGAAAGCGCGGTCAGCGCCCGCAGATACAGCGGAAGCCGGGCGACCGTGGCCTCGGGGATTCCTCGGCTACGGGTCGCCGGTCGGTGAGTTCGGCCAGTTGCCACGGTGCTCCTGCGGGATGAGCGGGGCTGTAGGCGGCCGTATGTCCCAGGACCGCCCCGTCCTGTGCAGGTTATGCCTTTGTGAACGCGTGCACAAAGATTGTGTCCGCTTTGTCCGTGCAACGTGACCGGGGTCACGCAACCCGAACGGGCGATCTTTGAACGCTCGGCCGTACCGGCCCGTTCAACCCATGGTGGGGGCAAAACCGTACAACTCCTCATGAAACTGCCCCCGAGACCGCTTCGCCGCGCCCGCCGGAGCCGACCAACCGGCTCTCCGGAAAAGGCTCGGCAAAGCGCCCACGATCGTAACCGTCTTTCTGTCAGCGCCCCAGTTCCTTGCGCAGCCGATCCGCGTCCACCCGCCAGAAGGTGTGCTGTTCGCCGTCGACGAGCACCACCGGGATCTGCTCCCAGTAGGCGCGGTGCAACTCTTCGTCGACGGTGATGTCCTTCTCCTCCCAGGACGCCCCGGTCTCGGCGCACACCGCCGCCACGACGGCGCGCGCGTCGTCGCACAGATGACAGCCGGGCCGGGAGACCAGCGTCACCAGCCGGTCGGCGGGGTTCTTCCTCGTACGGCGCAGAAGAGGGCTCATGGCGGCCATTCTCCGCCGTCCCGCGACCGCGCCCGCCGGCCGCCCGCACCCGCGCCCGCACCCTCGCGCGGCCCCCGCGCCGCGCCCGCGCGCGTTCCGGTTCCCGGAGAGTTCACACCGACGGCACCCCGGCGCGGGCGGAAGTACCGAACAGACTGACTATGCTCACGCTATGGCCGCACTGGGATGGCTCACCCCCCGCAAGCGCTCCGCGACGGCACGGAGCGTGCTCGCGGGTGAGGCCGCAGCAGAGGCAGGACTCAAGTCGTCGCAGGAGATCGACGGCGTCGGCGCGGCACCGAGCGGTATCGCCGACCCCGCCGTTCCCGACTTCCCCGTCTTCGGGGACGCGCGCGCGGCGGCGTTCTTCGACCTGGACAACACCGTCATGCAGGGCGCCGCGATCTTCCACTTCGGGCGCGGGCTGTACAAACGGAAGTTCTTCCAGCGCCGCGAACTGGCCAGATTCGCCTGGCAGCAGACCTGGTTCCGGCTCGCCGGTGTCGAGGACCCGCAGCACATGCAGGACGCGCGCGACAGCGCCCTGTCCATCGTCAAGGGCCACCGGGTCGCCGAGCTGATGTCCATCGGCGAGGAGATCTACGACGAGTACATGGCCGACCGGATCTGGCCGGGCACCCGCACCCTCGCCCAGGCGCACCTCGACGCCGGGCAGCAGGTCTGGCTGGTGACCGCCGCGCCCGTGGAGACGGCCACCATCATCGCCCGGCGCCTCGGGCTGACCGGCGCGCTCGGCACGGTCGCCGAGTCCGTCGACGGGGTCTACACCGGCAAGCTCGTCGGCGAGCCGCTGCACGGCCCGGCGAAGGCCGAGGCGGTACGGGCGCTGGCGGCGACCGAGGACTTCGACCTGGACCGCTGCGCGGCGTACAGCGACTCGCACAACGACATCCCGATGCTGTCGCTGGTCGGACATCCGTACGCGATCAACCCGGACAGCAAGCTCCGCAGGCACGCCAAGGACAACGACTGGCGGCTGCGCGACTACCGGACGGGCCGCAAGGCGGCCAAGGTCGGCATCCCGGCCGCCGCCGGGGTCGGCGCGCTGGCGGGCGGTACGGCCGCCGCGGTGGCACTGCACCGCCGCCGCCGCTGAACGCGACACCGGGCGCGGCACCGGACGTGACACCGCACCCGATGCCCCACTCGACGCCGGACAGACACCGCACGCGACGCTGAACACCGCACTGGGCACAGCACCGGACACGGTGCTGTACGGGGCGCGCGGACGCATGACTCCGTCCGGAAACCGAGCGTCATCGATCACGTCAGCCGACACATCGTGACTACAAGCGATCAAAAAGCGCTCACGACGTGCTACTTGATTCGCCGTATAGGCGTAACAGAAGCGACGTAATCGATGATTTGGGCAACTGGGTGTAGTCCCGCCTATACGAAGCGTTATTCTCCTCAGACGCATACCGGACCCCACACGTCGCCATGACGAGTGAACGGTCCCGCACTGAACGTGATGGAAGCTCTGCCTCTGGGAGTCCCGTGTACCCACACGTCGGGGTTGACGCCTCGGGCCTGGCTACGCTGCGCGCATCGGTCCTCGACCGCTTGCGCGGCTTCGTCCCCACCGCGTACGCCGTCCCCGCACTCGCCGCCGCGGCCCCTGCCGTGAGCGGCCCGATTGGTCCTTGCTATGCCCTGGCGAACGGCGGTGCGGCGGTCGGCAGACGGGGAAGCCGAAACAGCAGCACCACCGGCGCCTCCACCCCCGTCCGCCGCCCCACGGCGGACAGCGACAGCGCCCGCATGATGGAACTCGTCGAGCGCGCCCAGGCCGGCGAGGCCGAAGCGTTCGGCCGGCTGTACGACCAGTACAGCGACACCGTCTACCGCTACATCTACTACCGGGTGGGCAGCAAGGCGACGGCGGAGGACCTCACCAGTGAGACCTTCCTGCGCGCCCTGCGGCGGATCTCCACCTTCACCTGGCAGGGCCGCGACTTCGGCGCCTGGCTGGTCACGATCGCCCGCAACCTGGTCGCCGACCACTTCAAATCGAGCCGCTTCCGACTGGAAGTGACCACCGGCGAGATGCTCGACGCCAACGAGGTGCAGCGCAGCCCGGAGGACTCCGTCCTCGAGTCCCTCTCCAACGCCGCGCTGCTCGAAGCCGTACGGAAACTCAATCCCCAGCAGCAGGAGTGCGTGACCCTGCGCTTCCTGCAAGGACTCTCGGTCGCCGAGACGGCACGGGTGATGGGGAAGAACGAAGGAGCGATCAAAACCTTGCAGTACCGGGCCGTGCGCACGCTGGCGCGGCTGCTCCCGGAGGACGCCCGCTGACGCCGGCCGCCGTCCCGGCCCGCCGTTCAACTCACCGTCGGTGACGCCTCGGTGACCCCACGATCACGCACTGGTCCGATCATCCTTCGCGCGTAACCCAAGTGCCGCGACGCTCGTTGTGCGGGATGCAGGCTCCCTGTGGATGCGCTCTAGGCGTGCAACCTTCCGAACCCCCAGGGGAGTCGATGTCATGACGAGAGGAGGTGCCGCCAGTGATCGCGAACGTCTCGGCACACCGGCGGGCGAACGCCTTCGCCCAAGCCCTGGACGACCGGACGCCCCGGGGCGGCGCGGCGGAGGAGCCCGCCGCGCCGGCCGAACCGACGGAACCGACGGAACCGACCGAACAGGGACGGCTGTTGGCCCTGGCGAACGGGCTCGGCGAGCTACCGAGACCCACGCTGGACCCCGAGGTCAAAGTGGTGCAACGAGCCCGGCTCGTGGCCGCCATGGAGGCCATGGCACAGGAGGGCACGGCGGGCGAGGCGTCCACCGGCCCCGCGGTGCCCGAGCAGCGGCGGGCGTCCGGACGGGGTGCCCACCGGGCGTCCCCGCTCCGCAAGCTCCGCCCCCGATCCCGCTGGTCCAAGGGGCTCGCGGCCGGAGGACTCACGGTCGGTGTCGCCGCCGGAGCCTTCGGCGGGGTCGCCGCCGCCAGCTCCGACGCGCTGCCCGGTGATTCGCTGTACGGGCTGAAGCGCGGCATGGAGGACTTCAAGCTCGGCATGGCCGACGAGGACGCCGATCGCGGCGGCCTCTACCTCGACCATGCCTCGACCCGGCTCAGCGAGGCCCGGCGGCTGCTGGAGCGCGGCCGGTCCGGCTCGCTGGACCACGAATCGCTCGGCGAGATCCGCCGGGCGCTCAACGGCATGAAGCACGACGCCACGGAGGGCCACCGGCTGCTCCACCAGGCGTACGAGCGGGACAGACAGATCAGGTCCATCGCGACGCTCTCCTCGTTCTCGGAGTCGCACCGCGCCATCTGGAACGGCCTGCGGGACCGGCTGCCACCGCAGCTGAACGATGTGGGCAGCCAGGTCAGCTCGGTGTTCGACGCCATGGACGAGGACGTCGCCCCGTTGCAGGCGCTGCTGCCGAATCCGCCCGACAAGGACAAGCCCACCGAGGACCCCGGCGGAGCCACCCAGGACTCCGACGGCGGGGACGGTACGGAGAACGGGCCGTCGCCGTCGAACCCGGCCCCCGACACGGGCCGCCCGGACGGCGCGGAGCGGCCGAGCCCGTCAAGTCCGGGTGCCTCCGAGGACACCGGGCTGCTGCCCGGCGCCCCCGGCGATCTGCTCGATCCGCCCTCGGACGGCGACCTGCCGTCGGCGCCCGGCCAGGGCGGCCTGCCGCCCGCTCCGGACGTCACGATCCCGCCGCTGCTGCCCGACCTGCTGCCGGGTCTCGGCATCGGCACGGGGGACGCAGACTGACGCGAGGCGCTGAGCGCTGAGCACTGAGCACTGAGCACTGAGCGCGGAACGGAAGAGGCGAGGGCCGGTGGGCCCTCGCCTCTCTCGTTCTCGTCCGTTCTCGTTCGTGCCCGGACCGGGGAGCGGGTCAGCCGGTCATCAGCGGGTCAGCGGGTCAGAAGAAGACCGACCGGCGCTGCACCAGCAGCTTGTAGAGCGTGTGCTGGATCTGCTCCCGTACCTGATCGGTCAGGTTGAACATCAGCATCGGGTCGTCCGCCGCCTCCGGCGGATAGCCGTCCGTGGGGATCGGCTCGCCGAACTGGATCGTCCACTTCGTCGGCAGCGGCAGCGCGCCCAGCGGCCCGAGCCACGGGAACGTCGGCGTGATCGGGAAGTACGGGAATCCCAGCAGCCGCGCCAGCGTCCTGGAGTTGCCGACCATCGGGTAGATCTCCTCCGCCCCCACGATCGAGCACGGCACGATCGGCACCCCGTGCCGCAGGGCCGTCGAGACGAAGCCGCCCCGGCCGAAGCGCTGCAACTTGTACCGCTCGCCGAAGGGCTTCCCCAGCCCCTTGAAGCCCTCGGGCATCACGCCGACGATCTCGCCGCGCCGCAGCAGCCGTTCCGCGTCCTCGGCACAGGCCAGGGTGTGACCGGCCTTGCGCGCCAGTTCGTTGACCACCGGCAGCATGAACACCAGGTCGGCGGCGAGCAGCCGCAGATGGCGGCCGGCGGGGTGGTTGTCGTGGACGGCGACCTGCATCATCAGCCCGTCGAGCGGCAGGGTGCCGGAGTGGTTGGACACCACCAGGGCGCCGCCCTCGGAGGGGATGTTCTCGATGCCCTTCACCTCGACGCGGAAGTAGTTCGCGTAGAGGGGCCGGATCAGCGACATGAGGACCTGGTCGGTGAGTTCCTTGTCGTAACCGAACTCGTCGACCTCGTAGTCCCCGGTGACCCGGCGCCGCAGGAAGGCGAGCCCCTGGGCGAGCCGCCGGTCCCAGCCCTCACCGGCGGGCTCGTCTCCGGGCCCGGCCTCGGCTTCCGTCAGGGGCCCTTCGGGCCGCGGGTCGTCAGGCGTGCCCGAGGCGTCAGGCGTACGCGCGTCGGCGGCCGACGAACCCTCCGAGGAGTCCTCCGGGGAGCCCTCCGGGGAGCCCCCGCCGTCGCCCGGACGGCCGGGCACGGACGAGAGCGCGTTCGGGCCGGGCGCCGCCCCCGACCCGGAAGCGGCGGCGCGCCGCCGCGCCGCCCGCCGGGACCGGGGCTCTTCGCCGAAGGGGATGACCTTGGCATCGGCCATGTCAGTTGCGCTCCTTGCTGACGAGGGTGGCGAACCGGTCGACCGCGTCGGCGACAGCCTCCGGCGGCAACAGCCCGGCACCCCTGCTCTGTGCGAAATCGCTGAAGGTCTCCGCCGTCGTGTACGTGGGGGTGAACCCGAGTGTCTCGCGCATCTGATCCGTGCTGACGACCCTGCCGTGGGTCAGCAGCCGGATCTGCTCCGGCGAGAAGTCCGTCACCCCGAGCGTCCGCAGCGCGGAGCCGACCCAGGTGACGGCCGGCAGCAGCACGGGCACCGTCGGCCGGCCCAGCCGCCGGGAGCACTGCGAGAGCAACAGCACGCCGTCACCCGCGATGTTGAAGGTCCCGCTGTTGAGCGTGCCGCGCCGGGGCTCGTGCAGGGCTATCCGCAGGACGTCGAGCACGTCGTCCTCGTGGACGAACTGAAGCCGGGGGTCGTAGCCGAGGACGGTCGGCAGCACGGGCAGGGACAGATACTCGGCGAGCGGCGAATCGGCCGCGGGCCCCAGGATGTTCGCGAACCGCAGGACACAGACGGCGACGTCGGGCCGGCGGCGCGCGAAGCCGCGCACGTACCCCTCGACCTCCACGGCGTCCTTCGCGAAGCCACCGCTGGGCAGCGACTTGGGCGGGGTGGTCTCGGTGAAGACGGCCGGGTCGCGGGGCGCGGAACCGTACACGCTGGTGCTGGACTTGACGACCAGGCGCTGGACGGTGGGCGACTTCTGGCAGGCACCGAGCAGTTGCATGGTGCCGATGACGTTGGTCTCCTTGACGGCCGTCCGGCCGCCGGCGCCCAGCGGTGTGCCCGTCACGTCCATGTGCACGACGGTGTCGACGGCGTACTCGGCCAGCACGCGCGCGATGGCGGGCTGGCGGATGTCCGCGCGGACGAACTCGGCGCCGCCGAGCCGCTGCTCGGGAGCGACGGCGTCCACGCCGACGACCCGGTCCACCTCGGGGTCGCGCAGGATTCTCCGTACGAGACGACTGCCGAGCTGGCGGGCCACTCCGGTCACGAGCACGACCTTGCCCAAGATCAGCGCCTTCCCCTGGATTTCGATGTCTGGCCCAAGCACCTTGCCTGCCCCAGCCGTCACCGTAGCGGGTCGCCGCTGCCCCCGGACCGCGTCACGGGGCTCTCCCCCGCACCTTCGCGAATCTTTGACCCGAACCGACCGCGGAGCGGAACCCGCGCCACCCGGACGGGCAGCAGGACGGACACGCCGCACGGGCACGCGGGGCCCCGCCCGGAACGCACCGCGGCCCTTCCACCGGTGAGGTGGAAGGGCCGCGGTGTCACGAACAGCTGTCGCTCACTTCTTGTTACGACGCTGAACGCGGGTGCGCTTGAGCAGCTTGCGGTGCTTCTTCTTGGCCATCCGCTTACGCCGCTTCTTGATTACAGAGCCCACGACAACCCTCGCTCACTTCTCTTCACTCGGTGCGGGGCGTCTGGGCCCACACGACCTACGTTGGCCCAGCCTACCCGCCGCCGAGTGAGGGACGTAATCCGAGGGAAATCTCAGGCGGATTCGACCCCCACGAAGGACTCGCGGAGATACTCGTGAACCGCTTGCTCCGGCACCCGGAAAGACCTGCCCACCCGGATCGCCGGCAGATGACCGCTGTGCACCAGCCGGTACACGGTCATCTTCGACACTCGCATCACCGAGGCGACTTCCGCCACGGTAAGGAACCTGACCTCGTTGAGAGGCGTCTCGCTGCCAGCAGTCATGAAAATCCACCTGTACCTTCCGCACCCGACGCGTACCGGCTTCCCCTCCGGTGACTCTTCGTCGTTGTGCGCTCACAACCAGAGTAGGGGCGGGTGATACGAGTGGGGAAGAGGAGCAGCACAAGGCCGCCTACTGTGACAGACACGCTCGATTGAGTACATAGCGTGTCAGTGGCCGGTAGCAATCCGACCGGACACCGTCGTCAACCGGAACCACCACGGACACCCGTCCCTCCGCCTCCCCGACGAACAGCGCCGGGTCGTCGGTGGCGGCGAGCCCGATGGCCTCAATCCCCAACTGACCTGCCCCGCAGACCCATCCGTGGTCCCCGACGACCAGCTCGGGAAGGGGCCCGCCGAGCGCCGCCGCGGACTCCAGAGCCACCCGAACGGGGAGGGGCGAATGGCTGTGCGCGCCGGTCTCACTCCCGGCGCGCGATGCCCCGGATTTCCGCACCAACGCGACTCCCCGTACGTAGTCCAGGGCATGCGTGCGTACGCCGAACCGGGTCGTTATGTCGATACATCGCCCCTTCGCAGGGGTGATGACGAGGCACCCGGCCGCCGACAAAGCGTCTGCCAGCCCCCCGTAGAAGCCGCCCAGCCGGTCAGGGTGCCCGGTCCCGAACAGCACGGGAGCGCGTCGCCCGGCCGCCGCGCGCAGTCGCCCGGCGAAGGCGTCGAGACCGCTCAACGTCCGCTCGGGGTCGATGACATCACCGCCCGAGACCTCGGCGGGATCGCCGGAGACACCGCACCGGTCGGCCATGAGCCGCAGCACGTCCCGCTCGGGCCAGGGCTGTTCGGGGCGGAGGCCCAGGGTCGCGCGCGGATCGTGGGCGGCGAACAGCCGGTAACTGCGCAGGCTGTCCTCACGGTTGGTGGCCACCGGCCCGGCAAGTCCGGCGGCCAGCAGATGGTCCCGCAGACGGGCCCGTGGAAGTCCGGTGCTCAACACGGGCCCGATACTTCCGTACGGCACCGGCGACGGGGCCAGAACAGCCCGCCCGCCGCACAGTTGGCGTAACGGACACCCCGACCGGCGTCCCGACCGACACCTCGACGATGACGCCGGCGGAAACCGAGGCCGGAGACCGCGCGCCGCCCGGAACCCGACCGACCGGGACCCGACCGCCCAGGTCAGGCCAGCAGCCCCCGCAGCGGGAAGGACGCCTTGCGGGTCGCGCGGATCGCCTGGTCCACCCGGTCCGCCGGGTCGTAACCCGCCTCCCACGGCCGCCAGTCCGGTGTCCGCCCGTCCGTCATCCGGCGCGGTGCGGACTCCCGTGTACGGGCGTAGACCGCGTCCCGCCAGTCCTCCGGCACCGGAGCCGCCGGGTCGATCGGCGCGTGGGCCGCGATCGACACCAGATGCGTCCAGGAACGCGGCACGACGTCCACGATCGAGTAGCCACCGCCGCCGAGCGCGAGCCAGCGGGCCTCCTCGACGTACGCGTGCGCCAGTTCGTGGCAGGACGCCTGTACGGCGCGCTGCGCGTCCAGCGACACCGCGAGATGCGCCAGCGGATCCTCGAAGTGCGTGTCGGCGCCGTGCTGGGTCACCAGCGCCTGCGGCTGGAAGTCGGCCAGGAGTTCCGGCACGACCGCGTGGAAGGCCCGCAGCCAGCCCTCGTCACCGGTCCCGGCGGGCAGCGGCAGATTGACCGCGCCGCCCTCGCCCTCGCCGCCGCCGGTCTCCTCCGGCCAGCCGGTCTGCGGGAACAGCGTGCGGGGGTGCTCGTGCAGCGACACGGTCAGTACCCGCGGGTCGTCCCAGAACGCCGCCTGCACACCGTCCCCGTGGTGCACGTCCACATCGATGTACGCGACGCGCTCCGCGCCCAGCTCCAGCAGGCGCGCGACGGCGAGGGCCGCGTCGTTGTAGACGCAGAAGCCCGAGGCCGCGCCGGGCATGGCGTGGTGCAGGCCGCCGGCGAAGTTAACGGCGTGGGTCGCCGTGCCGCGCCACAGGGCCTCGGCCGCACCGACCGACTGGCCGGCGATCAGCGCGGACGCCTCGTGCATCGCGGCGAAGGCCGGTACGTCCATGGTCCCGATGCCGTACGACCCGTCGGCGGACCCCGGATCGGCCGAGCAGCGCCGAACCGCGTCGAGGTACTCCTCGTGGTGCACGAGCCTCAGCGTGGACTCCCCGGCGGCCGGCGCGGACACCACGTCCACCTGGTCGTCGAGCCCGTACGCGCGCACGAGCTCCCTGGTCAGTGCCAGCCGTACCGGGTCCATCGGATGGCTCGACCCGAAGTCGTAGGCGGTGACGGCGTCATCCCACATCAGCAGCGCGCGAGCGGTCATGCCCGCCACCGTATCGGGCGGCACCGTCGGCGAACGAGCGGGCGTACACGAGGGTGGCCAGGATCATCAGCATCGGTACGAGCATCGCGCCCCGGTAGCTCCAGGCGTCACCGAGCGCCCCGACCAGCGGCGAGCCGATCAGGAAGCCCACGTAGTTGAAGATGTTCAGCCGGGCGACGGCCGCGTCGCCGGCGTCCGGGAACATCCGCCCGGCGGCGGCGAAGCACTGCGGCACGAGCACACAGAGCCCGAACCCGAGCATCGTGAACCCGAGGATTCCCGCCCACGCGCCGTTCGCCATCGCGACGACGGCGAACCCGGCGGCGGCGAACAGTGCCCCGAACCGGACGACCGCGACGGGCCCGAAGCGCCGCACACCGAGGTCGCCGGCGGCGCGGCCGAGAAGCGTGGTGACCATGTAGGCGTTGTACGGGACGGTGGCCAGCTCGTCGGAGCTGCCGAGGGTGTCCTGGAGATACTTGGCACTCCAGTTGGAGACGGTGGAGTCGCCGATGTAGGCGAAGGTCATGACGAGACACAGCGGCAGGAGCGCCCGGAAGGCCACGGCGCTCCCGGGGGCGCCGCGGCCTTCCGTCGGCGTGGGCGTAGCGGTGGCGGAGCCGGTGTCGGCGTCCGTGTACCAGCGGCTGCCGACGAGCGTGGCCGGCAGCAGGACGAGGACGACCGGCAGATACGACACCAGCAGGGACAGGTCCCAGTGGGCACCGGCCCAGGCGAGGGAGGCGCCGACGATGCCGCCGAGGCTGTACGCGGCGTGGAAGCCGAGCATGATGCTGCGCCCGTACGCCCGCTGAAGGCGCACCCCCAGCATGTTCATCGACGCGTCGAGCGCACCCACGGACAGCCCGAACGCGCCGAGCGAGACGGCCAGTTGCCACACCTGGTCGCCGGCGGCAACGCCGAGCAGAGCCAGCAGTACGAGCGGCTGGGTCCAGCGGAGCACGAGGCGGGGCGGCACGCTCGCGACGACGCGCTCGGTGAGGACGCTGCCCACCCCGGCGAGAATCGGCACGGCGGCGAGGAACGCGGGCAGCATGCCGTCGGATATCCCGTACCGGTCCTGGATGGCGGGGATGCGGGTGACGAGGAGGGCGAAGGCGACTCCCTGCACGAGGAAGCTCAGCGCCAGGGCGAAGCGCCCGTGTCTCAGCCGTACATCGGTGCCGACCGGCTTGGCTGTCATGGCCGGACAGCGTAGGGCTCCCCGCTACCGAGGGGTAGATGGATCAGCCGAGCAGTTCCGGCAGCTCGGCCATCGAGGAGAAGTACGCGGTGGCGCCGGGCAGTTTCTCCGCGGGGGTCATCGCGGTGAAGGCGAGGACGTCCATCCCGGCCGCCAGCGCGGCCCTCACGCCGAGCGGGCTGTCCTCGACCACGACGCACCGGGCGGGAGAGACGCCCATGCGGTCGGCCGCGTGGAGGAAGAGGTCCGGGGCCGGCTTCCCCCGTCCCACGTCCTGCGCGCTGAAGACGGTCCCGGGTTCGAACCACCGGTCCAGCCCGGTCTTGCGGTGTCCCACCCGGATACGTTCATGGCTCCCCGAGGACGCGACGCAGTACGGCCGCCCCTCGGCGGCCAGCTTGCCCAGCACATCGGTGACACCCTCCACGGGCTCCAACTCCCGCTCGAACGCGGCGAAGACCCGGCCGTGAAAGGTCTCGTCGAAGTCGGGCGGCAGCTGCTGCCCGGTTCTCTCGTGTACGAGGTCGTGCACCCGGTGCATGGCGGAGCCCATGTAGTCGCGGAGGGAATCCTCGTACGTCGTCGGATGACCGAGCTCGGTGAGATAGGCGGCGAGGAGGGTGTTGGACAGGGGCTCGCTGTCGACCAGGACGCCGTCGTTGTCGAAGATGACGAGTGCATAGCTCATGGGCCGACTGTAGACGGCCGGTGAAAACCGCTTCCTGAAATTCGTTCCGAACGCAGAAATGCCTCAACCCCCGGCCATGGGCCGGGGGTTGAGGCTAAAGATTGTTCGGCGGCGTCCTACTCTCCCACAGGGTCCCCCCTGCAGTACCATCGGCGCTGAAAGGCTTAGCTTCCGGGTTCGGAATGTAACCGGGCGTTTCCCTAACGCAATGACCACCGAAACACTATGAAACTGCTGAACAACCGGGCGAAAACACAGTCATTCGTTGTCTCAGAACTAACACAGTGGACGCGAGCAACTGAGGACAAGCCCTCGGCCTATTAGTACCGGTCAACTCCACACCTCACAGTGCTTCCATATCCGGCCTATCAACCCAGTCGTCTACTGGGAGCCTTACCCCATCAAGTGGGTGGGAGTCCTCATCTCGAAGCAGGCTTCCCGCTTAGATGCTTTCAGCGGTTATCCCTCCCGAACGTAGCCAACCAGCCATGCCCTTGGCAGGACAACTGGCACACCAGAGGTTCGTCCGTCCCGGTCCTCTCGTACTAGGGACAGCCCTTCTCAAGACTCCTGCGCGCGCAGCGGATAGGGACCGAACTGTCTCACGACGTTCTAAACCCAGCTCGCGTACCGCTTTAATGGGCGAACAGCCCAACCCTTGGGACCGACTCCAGCCCCAGGATGCGACGAGCCGACATCGAGGTGCCAAACCATCCCGTCGATATGGACTCTTGGGGAAGATCAGCCTGTTATCCCCGGGGTACCTTTTATCCGTTGAGCGACGGCGCTTCCACAAGCCACCGCCGGATCACTAGTCCCGACTTTCGTCCCTGCTCGACCCGTCGGTCTCACAGTCAAGCTCCCTTGTGCACTTACACTCAACACCTGATTACCAACCAGGCTGAGGGAACCTTTGGGCGCCTCCGTTACTCTTTAGGAGGCAACCGCCCCAGTTAAACTACCCATCAGACACTGTCCCTGATCCGGATCACGGACCCAGGTTAGACATCCAGCACGACCAGAGTGGTATTTCAACGACGACTCCACAACCACTGGCGTGGCCACTTCACAGTCTCCCACCTATCCTACACAAGCCGAACCGAACACCAATATCAAACTGTAGTAAAGGTCCCGGGGTCTTTCCGTCCTGCTGCGCGAAACGAGCATCTTTACTCGTAGTGCAATTTCACCGGGCCTATGGTTGAGACAGTCGAGAAGTCGTTACGCCATTCGTGCAGGTCGGAACTTACCCGACAAGGAATTTCGCTACCTTAGGATGGTTATAGTTACCACCGCCGTTTACTGGCGCTTAAGTTCTCAGCTTCGCCACACCGAAATGTGACTAACCGGTCCCCTTAACGTTCCAGCACCGGGCAGGCGTCAGTCCGTATACATCGCCTTACGGCTTCGCACGGACCTGTGTTTTTAGTAAACAGTCGCTTCTCGCTGGTCTCTGCGGCCACCCCCAGCTCACACTGCAAGAGTGATCACCAGAAATGGCCCCCCTTCTCCCGAAGTTACGGGGGCATTTTGCCGAGTTCCTTAACCATAGTTCACCCGAACGCCTCGGTATTCTCTACCTGACCACCTGAGTCGGTTTAGGGTACGGGCCGCCATGAAACTCGCTAGAGGCTTTTCTCGACAGCATAGGATCATCCACTTCACCACAATCGGCTCGGCATCAGGTCTCACCCTCAATAAGAGACGGATTTGCCTATCTCTCGGGCTACACCCTTACCCCGGGACAACCACCGCCCGGGCTGGACTACCTTCCTGCGTCACCCCATCGCTTACCTACTACCACCTTGGTCCGACGGCTCCACCACTCCCCTTTGCCCGAAGGCTCCAGGACGGCTTCACGGTCTCAGCATCAGAGGATTCAGTACTGGGCGTTTCAAAGCGGGTACCGGAATATCAACCGGTTGTCCATCGACTACGCCTGTCGGCCTCGCCTTAGGTCCCGACTTACCCTGGGCAGATCAGCTTGACCCAGGAACCCTTAGTCAATCGGCGCACACGTTTCCCACGTGTGTATCGCTACTCATGCCTGCATTCTCACTCGTGAACCGTCCACCACTGCCTTCCGGCGCGGCTTCACCCGGCACACGACGCTCCCCTACCCATCCGCACGCCCGTTGGGGCTATGTGTACGAATGACACGACTTCGGCGGTACGCTTGAGCCCCGCTACATTGTCGGCGCGGAATCACTTGACCAGTGAGCTATTACGCACTCTTTCAAGGATGGCTGCTTCTAAGCCAACCTCCTGGTTGTCTCTGCGACTCCACATCCTTTCCCACTTAGCGTACGCTTAGGGGCCTTAGTCGATGCTCTGGGCTGTTTCCCTCTCGACCATGGAGCTTATCCCCCACAGTCTCACTGCCGCGCTCTCACTTACCGGCATTCGGAGTTTGGCTAAGGTCAGTAACCCGGTAGGGCCCATCGCCTATCCAGTGCTCTACCTCCGGCAAGAAACACACGACGCTGCACCTAAATGCATTTCGGGGAGAACCAGCTATCACGGAGTTTGATTGGCCTTTCACCCCTAACCACAGGTCATCCCCCAGGTTTTCAACCCTGGTGGGTTCGGTCCTCCACGACCTCTTACAGCCGCTTCAACCTGCCCATGGCTAGATCACTCCGCTTCGGGTCTTGAGCATGCTACTGAGACGCCCTGTTCGGACTCGCTTTCGCTACGGCTTCCCCACACGGGTTAACCTCGCAACACACCGCAAACTCGCAGGCTCATTCTTCAAAAGGCACGCAGTCACGACTGACAGCACAAGTGCTGCCAGCGACGCTCCCACGGCTTGTAGGCACACGGTTTCAGGTACTATTTCACTCCGCTCCCGCGGTACTTTTCACCATTCCCTCACGGTACTATCCGCTATCGGTCACCAGGGAATATTTAGGCTTAGCGGGTGGTCCCGCCAGATTCACACGGGATTTCTCGGGCCCCGTGCTACTTGGGAAATACGCAAGAGAGCCGTACAGATTTCAGCTACGGGGGTCTTACCCTCTACGCCGGACCTTTCGCATGTCCTTCGCCTACCTGTACGGTTTCTGACTCTCCGACCAGCCGGCAGACTGATCAAGTGCACTCCCACAACCCCGCATGCGCAACCCCTGCCGGGTATCACACACATACGGTTTGGCCTCATCCAGTTTCGCTCGCCACTACTCCCGGAATCACGGTTGTTTTCTCTTCCTGAGGGTACTGAGATGTTTCACTTCCCCTCGTTCCCTCCACATACCCTATGTGTTCAGGTATGGGTGACAGCCCATGACGACTGCCGGGTTTCCCCATTCGGACACCCCCGGATCAAAGCTCGGTTGACAGCTCCCCGGGGCCTATCGCGGCCTCCCACGTCCTTCATCGGTTCCTGGTGCCAAGGCATCCACCGTGCGCCCTTAAAAACTTGGCCACAGATGCTCGCGTCCACTGTGCAGTTCTCAAACAACGACCAACCACCCGCCACCCCACCCTGTACAGGACGAGTTCACCGGGGCCGGCATCCCGAAGGACGAGCAACAGCCCGTACCTTCAGACACCCAACAGCGCGCCCGGCACAGCCGACCCGTCACCCCCGCTTTCCACACTCTTCCGAAGAAGAGCAGTACTCGCGAGAACAACCAGCCCACTGTGCCGAATAGTCAACGTTCCACCCATGAGCAACCAGCACCGGACGTTCGCCGATGAACTGGCCTCTGACCAGGCGAACCTGGTGAGAAGTGCTCCTTAGAAAGGAGGTGATCCAGCCGCACCTTCCGGTACGGCTACCTTGTTACGACTTCGTCCCAATCGCCAGTCCCACCTTCGACAGCTCCCTCCCACAAGGGGTTGGGCCACCGGCTTCGGGTGTTACCGACTTTCGTGACGTGACGGGCGGTGTGTACAAGGCCCGGGAACGTATTCACCGCAGCAATGCTGATCTGCGATTACTAGCAACTCCGACTTCATGGGGTCGAGTTGCAGACCCCAATCCGAACTGAGACCGGCTTTTTGAGATTCGCTCCACCTCACGGTATCGCAGCTCATTGTACCGGCCATTGTAGCACGTGTGCAGCCCAAGACATAAGGGGCATGATGACTTGACGTCGTCCCCACCTTCCTCCGAGTTGACCCCGGCGGTCTCCTGTGAGTCCCCATCACCCCGAAGGGCATGCTGGCAACACAGAACAAGGGTTGCGCTCGTTGCGGGACTTAACCCAACATCTCACGACACGAGCTGACGACAGCCATGCACCACCTGTACACCGACCACAAGGGGGCACCATCTCTGATGCTTTCCGGTGTATGTCAAGCCTTGGTAAGGTTCTTCGCGTTGCGTCGAATTAAGCCACATGCTCCGCTGCTTGTGCGGGCCCCCGTCAATTCCTTTGAGTTTTAGCCTTGCGGCCGTACTCCCCAGGCGGGGAACTTAATGCGTTAGCTGCGGCACCGACGACGTGGAATGTCGCCAACACCTAGTTCCCAACGTTTACGGCGTGGACTACCAGGGTATCTAATCCTGTTCGCTCCCCACGCTTTCGCTCCTCAGCGTCAGTAATGGCCCAGAGATCCGCCTTCGCCACCGGTGTTCCTCCTGATATCTGCGCATTTCACCGCTACACCAGGAATTCCGATCTCCCCTACCACACTCCAGTCTGCCCGTATCGAATGCAGACCCGGGGTTAAGCCCCGGGCTTTCACACCCGACGTGACAAACCGCCTACGAGCTCTTTACGCCCAATAATTCCGGACAACGCTTGCGCCCTACGTATTACCGCGGCTGCTGGCACGTAGTTAGCCGGCGCTTCTTCTGCAGGTACCGTCACTTGCGCTTCTTCCCTGCTGAAAGAGGTTTACAACCCGAAGGCCGTCATCCCTCACGCGGCGTCGCTGCATCAGGCTTCCGCCCATTGTGCAATATTCCCCACTGCTGCCTCCCGTAGGAGTCTGGGCCGTGTCTCAGTCCCAGTGTGGCCGGTCGCCCTCTCAGGCCGGCTACCCGTCGTCGCCTTGGTAGGCCATTACCCCACCAACAAGCTGATAGGCCGCGGGCTCATCCTGCACCGCCGGAGCTTTCAACCATTCCCCAGGAGGGGAACAGTATTATCCGGTATTAGACCCCGTTTCCAGGGCTTGTCCCAGAGTGCAGGGCAGATTGCCCACGTGTTACTCACCCGTTCGCCACTAATCCACCCGAAGGCTTCATCGTTCGACTTGCATGTGTTAAGCACGCCGCCAGCGTTCGTCCTGAGCCAGGATCAAACTCTCCGTGAATGCTTTCCCAACCGTTACCAGTCGGGTGACACCACGAGAGCGGAACAACCAGTCGGAATAAGACCGGTCATTCACAGCGTCCTCGCTGTGTTTCATTTCAAAGGAACCACCAACCCAACCCACAGATAACCGTGGACCAGGCCGGGGTATCAACATATCTGGCGTTGACTTTTGGCACGCTGTTGAGTTCTCAAGGAACGGACGCTTCCTTCGGCCCCGTCTCCGGGCCCTCCGGGCTTTCCCTTCGGTCTTACTTTTCTACTGTTCTGCTGTCCTACTCTGTCTTGCTGTCTTGCTTGTGTTGCTGTCCTGCGTTTCCGACTCTATCAGAACCTTTCGGCGCCTGATTCCCAGTCAGCGGGATTGTCTTTCCGGCCCTGCGGCCGTTCCGACGAGTGAGACTTTAGCGGAACCGTTCCCCCGACGCTAATCGGGGTTCGCGTTCCTTCGAACACGGATTCCTCATTTCGCAAAAGCGCACGCAAAAGAGAGCGACCGGGTGTCGCGCGATTGCGGGGTCCTGCGGAATGACTGTCCGGGGATCGACCGGGGTCGATGCTCACGTCGGACAGCTCGGAGAACATTACGGAGGGGCCCCGGACGTGTCAACCTCGGGGCGTACGGGGGCAGGAGCCCGGCCGGTGGCGCACTCGGCCTACGAGGCGATCGGGCCGGCCCCGGCCCGCCGGCGGAAGGCGGCGCGGTAGTCGCGTGGGCTCGTGCCCAGCTGGGTCGCGAAGTGCTGGCGCATCGTCACCTCGCTGCCGAAGCCCGTACGGCCCGCGACTTCGGCCATGGGCAGGTCCGTTCGTTCGAGGAGCTTCTGGGCCGCCGCGAGGCGCTGTGCGATGAGCCAGCGCAGGGGGGTCGTGCCGGTGGTGGCCTGGAAGTGGCGGGCGAAGGAGCGGGCGGACATGCCCGCGTGGGCGGCGAGGTCGGTGATGGTGAGCGGCTCGTCGAGATGGTGCAGGGCGTAGGCGCGTACGGAGGCGAGGGCGTCCTCGTCACGGTCGGCACGGGGCGTGGGCCGCTCGATGAACTGGGCCTGGGTGCCGGTGCGGTAGGGCGCCGTGACCATGGAGCGGGCGATGGTCGCGGCGGTCTCGGCCCCGTGGGTCGTACGGACGAGATGGAGGCAGAGGTCGATGCCCGCCGCTGTTCCCGCGGAGGTCCAGATGTTGCCGTCGTGGAGGAAGAGGGCGTCGGGGACGACGGTGACCTGGGGGTGGTGCGCGCGGAGAAGTGCGGTGAGGTTCCAGTGGGTGATGGCGCGGCGGCCGTCGAGAAGGCCGGCCTGGGCGAGGGTGAAGGCGCCGCCGCAGAGGGCGGCGATCGTGGTCCCCCGGGCATGGGCGCGGCGGAGGGCGTCGAGTACCGGGGCGGGTGCGGGGGTGACGTGGTCGTCCAGGCCGGGGACAACGATCAGGTCGGCGCGGGTGAGCCAGCCCAGGGTGCGGTCGGGGGTGAGGGTGAGTCCGCCCCGTAGCGGAATGGGGGCGGGGTCGGCCGCCGGGCGGTGGAGGTCGAAGGCCGGTACACCCCGGTCGGTGCGGTCGACGCCCCAGACCTCGGTGATGACGGAGACGTCGAAGGCGCGGATACCCGGGAAGGCGAGCAGCGCGATCCGTTGCGGAACAGGAGCCAGGACCGGGGCCAGAACAGGAGCCGGGGTCACGGCCGGAACCGGGACGGGAGCGGGGGCGGACAGGTCGGCCATGCGTGGCAGTAAACCATCGACCGCTGACTTCTGTACCCCTGGAGTCCCTCGATTCCCGGCCGCAGCATGGTGTCCATGGACATTGCGAAGAACGCGGCACTGGTGGTCATCGACGTACAGCAGGGATTCGAGGAGGTGGAGCACTGGGGCGTACGGAACAACCCGGAGGCGGACGACAACATCGCCGCGCTGATCGACGCGTGGCAGGCGACCGGGCGGCCGGTCGTGTTCACGCGGCACGACTCGACGAAGCCGGACTCGCCGCTGCGGCCGGGGTACGAGGGGAACGGTTTCAAGGCGTACGTCCAGCGGCGCCGTGAGAAGGGCGCGCCGGGCCCGGAGTTGGTGGTGGTGAAGGAGGTGAACTCCGCCTTCTACGGCACGCCGGACCTTCGCGCCTGGCTGACGGCGGCGGGAATCCGGCAGCTGGTGGTGGCGGGGATCCAGACCAACATGTGCGTGGAGACGACGGCGCGGATGGCGGGGAATCTCGGCTACGAGGTGTTCTTCGCCTTCGACGCCACGTACACCTTCGGTCAAGAGGGGCCCTGGGGATGGGAGTTGAGCGCGGCGGAGCTGGCGCGGGCGACCGCGGTGTCCCTGCACGGGGGCGGCTTCGCGACGGTCGTGGCGACGGACGAGCTGGTGAAGGCGGCGGCGTCCGGCTGACCGGACGCCGGGGGGCGTGACGGTCAGCCGTTGCCGGAGGCCAGTTCGCGGCTGCGGTCGCGGGCCGCTTCGATCGCGGCGATCAGGGCGGCCCGCACCCCGTGGTTCTCCAGTTCGCGGATGGCGCTGATGGTGGTGCCCGCCGGGGAGGTGACGGCCTCGCGGAGCTTCACCGGGTGCTCGCCGCTGTCGCGGAGCATGACGGCGGCGCCGATGGCGGCCTGCACGATGAGGTCGTGGGCCTGGGCGCGGGGCAGACCGAGGAGGATGCCGGCGTCGGTCATCGCCTCGACCAGGAAGTAGAAGTACGCGGGGCCCGAGCCGGACAGGGCGGTCGCCGCGTCCTGCTGGGACTCGGGGACGCGCGCCGTCTTGCCGACGCCGCCGAAGATCTCCTCCGTGTGGTGGAGGTGGGCGGGGGTGGCGTGGCTGCCGCCCGAGATGACGGACATGCCCTCGTCCACGAGGACGGGGGTGTTCGGCATGACGCGCACGACGGGGGTGCCGGAGGTGAGGCGTTCCTCGATGAAGGCCGTGGGGATGCCCGCGGCGGCGCTGATGATCAGGCGGTCGGCGGGGACGTACGGGGCGAGTTCGTCCAGGAGGGTGCCCATGTCCTGCGGCTTCACGGCGAGGATGAGCGTGTCGGAGCGCTTGGCGGCCTCGGCGTTGGTGACCGGTTCGACGCCGTAGCGGTCGCGGAGCTGGGCGGCGCGGTCGGCCCGGCGGGTGGTGACCAGGAGATCGGCGGGGCGCCAGCCGGCGCGGATCATGCCGCTGAGGAGGGCTTCGCCGATCTTGCCGGTACCGAGGACTGCGATGGTCTTGGTCATGCGGGTCACCTCGCCGGTGGGGTGGGTCGAGCCGTCGTACGGAACATCCGGGCCATCCTCGCACCGGCGGCGGGGGCGGGCCCGGTGTGTCCGAGTGGCGGACCGGCGAGCCGGGGTGGCGCCACGGGGCGGGGTTACGCCGTGCGGCGGCGGAGGGTCGCCGCTCCCAGGCCGAGGACGAGCAGGGCGCATCCGGCGACGATCAGCACGTCCCGTACGAAGTTCCCGGTGGCGTCGGCGTGGCGCAGGACCTCGTTCATGCCGTCCACGGCGTACGACATCGGCAGGACGTTCGAGATCGCTTCGAGTACGGGGTGCATGGTCGGGCGGGCGGCGAACAGTCCGCAGAGCAGCAGCTGGGGGAAGATCACCGCCGGCATGAACTGGACGGCCTGGAACTCGGAGGCGGCGAAGGCCGAGACGAACAGTCCGAGTGCCGTGCCGAGCAGGGCGTCCAGGAGTGCGACCAGCAGGAGCAGCCAGGGCGAGCCGACGACGTCCAGGCCGAGGCCCCAGACGGCGAGTCCGGTGGCGAGGAGGGACTGGACGACCGCGAGCGCGCCGAAGGCGAGGGCGTAACCGGCGATGAGGTCGGCCTTGCCGAGGGGCATGGCGAGGAGGCGTTCGAGGGTGCCGGAGGTGCGTTCGCGGAGGGTGGCGATGGAGGTGACCAGGAACATCGTGATCAGCGGGAAGATGCCGAGCAGCGAGGCGCCGATGGCGTCGAAGGTGCGGGGGTCGGCGTCGAAGACGTAGCGCAGGAGGACCAGCATCACGCACGGCACGAGGATCATCAGGGCGATGGACCGGGGGTCGTGGCGGAGCTGGCGCAGGACGCGGGCGGCGGTGGCGAGGGTACGGGCGGGTGAGAGGGCGCGCGGGGCGTGGGCGGCGGGAGCCGTGGCCGGGGTGGGGGCGGTGCGCGGGGCCGGGGTGGTCGTCATCGGGAGGTCTCCTGGCGGGGGGTGCGGACTTCGGCTTGCGCGTTGGCCGCGTCCACCAGGTGGAGGAAGGCGTCCTCGACCGTGTCGGAGCCGGTGCGGGTGCGCAGGGCGTCGGGGGTGTCGTCGGCGAGGATCTCGCCTTCCCGCATGAGGAGGAGGCGGTGGCAGCGTTCGGCCTCGTCCATCACGTGGGAGGAGACGAGGAGGGTGGCGGCCCGGTCGGCGGCGATGCGGTGGAAGAGTTCCCACAGGTCACGGCGGAGTACGGGGTCGAGGCCGACGGTCGGCTCGTCCAGGACGAGGAGTTCGGGGGTGCCGAGCAGGGCGACCGCGAGTGAGACGCGGTTGCGCTGGCCGCCGGAGAGCCGGCCCGCGAGGGCGTCGGCGTGCGACGCGAGGTCGACGTCGGCGATGGCGCGGTGGACCGTCTCCTCGCGGGCGTCGCGCCTGGAGCGGCCGGGGTCGAGGATCGCGGCGAAGTAGGCCAGATTCTGACGGACCGTCAAGTCGTCGTAGACGGAGGGCGCCTGGGTGACGTAGCCGATGCGGGCCCGGAGGGCGGGGTCGCCCGCCGGGCGGCCGAGGACCTCCAGGGTGCCGGTGACCTTGGCCTGGGTGCCGACGACGGCGCGCATCAGGGTCGACTTGCCGCAGCCGGAGGGGCCGAGGAGGCCGGTGATCCGGCCGGGCGGTACGGCGAAACCGAGATCACGCAGGACGGTGCGGTCGCCTCTCGTGACGTGCAGCCCGTGGGCGCGGACGGCGTCGCGCGGTTTATTCATCATGCGATGAATAATGCGCCCGCCCGCGCCGCACCGTCAAGAAGCCGGGGGTTCGGAGGGTGGGTTGGGGGCTGCCCGGAGCCGGGACAGGGGGGTTGGGACGGCGGGGGTGGGGACGGCTGGGGCAGAGGCGGTCGGTGGGACGTCGATGTCGGCGGCAAGCGCGGCCGACGGGGTGGGGCCGTCCGGAGCTGGGACAGTGAGAGCCGGGACGGTCGGCGCGGGAGTGGTCAGGGCAGGCGCGGCCGACCGGGTGAGGTCGTCCGGAGCCGGGACAGTGGGAACCGGACAGCGGGAACCGGGACGGTGAGAGCGGGGACGGTGGGACCTGGCGCGGTCAGGCGAAGCCCGGGATGTGCGAGATCAGGCCGGGCCGGCGGGACGCCTGCTTCAGGACCCCGACCGTGCCCCGGACGATGCCTTCCTTCACGTACGCCGCCGGGCGCCCGGTGAGGACGCGGTCGCGGGGCGAGTCGTCGGCCCGGACGAACTGGACGAGTCCGTCCCGGCGGCCCAGGCTCAGGCACTGGATGGAGTACGAGAAGTTCAGCGGCTTCGGCTCCTCGCCCCGCAGGTCGGCGACGATCGCGCCCGCCGCCTGGGAACCGGAGGGGAGCGCGGCGGCGCAGCCCATGCGGAGCGGACCGGCCGTGGCGGTGTGCCCGGCCGCCGAGTCGCCCACCGCGTACACCTCCGGGTGGGACACCGACCGCAGCGCCGCGTCGACCTCGACGCGGCCCCGGGCGTCGAGGGCGATCCCGGCGGCGCGCGCCACCTCGGAGTTGGGGGTCATCGAGGCGGCCCAGACGACCACGTCGGCGTCGATGTCGTCGGGGCCGGTGGCGCGGCGGCCCTCTTCGAGGCGTACGCCCCGGGTGGTGAGGGCGGCGCGGACATGGGCGCGACCCCGTTCCGAGAGGCCGGGCCCGACGACGCCCTCCGTAAGGAGGCCGACGCGCCAGTGGGGGTGGGTCTCGCCGAGTTCGGCGGCCAGTTCGATGCCGGTGAGGCCGCCTCCTACGACGGTCAGGGAGCCGGGGGTGTCCCGGAGGCGCTTGTGGAGTTCGGCGGCGGACTCGACCGTGTAGGCGCGTTCGTGGTCGCCGGTGGTGCGGGTGCGGCTGCCGAGGGCGTGGACCAGCCGGTCGTACGGAAGGGTCCTGCCGTCGTCCGTACGGACCTCGCGGGCCCCGGTGTCGATCGCCGTGGCGCGGGCGGCGACATGGGTGATGCCGGCCGGGCGGAGCCAGGGGGCGAGGGCGTGGGTCACGTCGGGGCGGCCGGACGCGCGTTCGTGGAGCCGTACACGTTCGGTGAACCGGTCGGCCGGGTCGACGAGGGTGACGTGGGCGTACGGGGCGAGGCGCAGCGCGCACATCAGCCCCGCGTAGCCCGCGCCGACCACGACGACCCGGCGCCGTCCTTCTGAAGAGGAGGAAGAGAAGGGGGAAGAGGAAGCGGAAGGGCCCTGGGTGGGTGTCATGTCAACGTGACGAGACGGCCCGCCCTTCTGTGACGGTGAGCGTGCTCACAACCCCTGGGTCGCGACTCCCGGGTCACCACTCCCGGATCGCGACTCCCCGGGGTCACAGCTCCCCGGGGTCGAGGTGGCGCAGTTTCTCCGGGTTGACGACGGCGCCGATCTCGGTGATCAGCCCGTCCTGGACGTGGAAGGCGAAGACGACGACCCGCCCGCGGAGCGGGTCGGTGAACAGCAGGCCGGGCGCGCCGTTGACCTCCCGTACGGCGACGCGCATGGTGCGGGGGTCGAAGTCGCGCATGAGGTGCCGTGAGAAGCGGGCGGCCTTTTCCGCGCCGACCACGGGCAGCCGGGCCGCGGTGACCTTGCCGCCGCCGTCGGTGCGCCACACCACCTCGGGGTCGAGGATCGCGAGCAGCCCGTCGAAGTCGCCGCCCGTCACGGCGGACAGGAACGCGTCGACGGCTCTCCGGTGTTCGCCCCGGTCGACGGCGCGGCGCGGCGCCTTGTCCCGGACGCGGCGGCGGGCGCGGGAGGCCAACTGCCTTACGGAGGCGGGCGTACGGCCCACCACGTCGGCGATCTCCTTGAAGGGCACGGCGAAGACGTCGTGCAGGATGAACGCGGTGCGTTCGGCCGGGGTCAGCCGTTCCAGCACGGTGAGCATCGCGAATCCGACGGACTCGTCCAGCGTGACCCGGTCCTCGGGCCCGCCCTCGGTGACCACCGGTTCGGGCAGCCAGGGCCCGACGTACGACTCGCGGCGGGCGCGCGCGGAGCCGAGCTGGTCGTAGCAGATGCGGCTGACGACGGTCGTCAGATACGGCCGGGGGTCGTCCGCCTCCCCGTCGGGGATGCGCTGCCAGCGCAGCCAGGTCTCCTGCACGGCGTCGTCGGCGTCGGCGACGGAGCCGGTGATGCGGTACGCGATGCCCCAGAGCCTCGTGCGCTCGTGTTCGAAGTCCGCCAGGTCTGCCATGGCCGGGTGCTCCTCTGCCGGGTCGGGTGCGTGGGTCACGCCCGCCGTGGACGCCCGGAGGCGTCAGCGCTCGGACGGCGGGTCTCCCACGGATGACGACGCGGGGGGACGAAGTGTGACGGTCAGTTCGACCGCGTACGCCTCCTCGACCATGCCGTCCGGGAAGACGGTGAGCAGTTCGGCGCGTTCCCGGGCGAGGCAGGCGGCGGTGGCCTCTTCGCCGATCAGGCGGAAGCGGGAGTGGCTGTCGAGGTTGGCGAGGTGGGTGGCGAGGGGCACGGTGCGCGTCCAGCGCAGGACGCGGCGTTCGCGCCGCTGGCCGTCGGGGAGGTTCTCGGCGCGGTGTCCGTCGGAGCTGTGGGCTCCGTGGCCGGAGAGCCCGAGCAGGCGTTCCTCCTGGGCGGCGATCCAGGGCACGGTGGTGTCGGCGATGTTCCACCACAGGGCGAGCGCGCCGCCGGGGCGCAGTACCCGCAGGGCCTCGGGGAGGGCGCGGGCGGGGTCGGTCCAGTGCCAGGACTGGGCGTATGTCACCAGGTCGGCGGACGCGTCCGCGAAGGGCAGGGCGTCGCCGAAGGCCCTGACCAGCGGGGTGCCGGGCTCGGTGGCGCGGAGTACGGCGGCCATGCCGGGGCCGGGTTCGACGGCGGTGACGTCGGCGCCGCGTGCCCGCAGCAGGCGGGTGGCGATGCCGGTCCCGGCGCCGATGTCGAGGACGCGGGCGCCCCGGAGGGGGCGGCCGGACAGGTGCTCGACGGTGTCGAGCAGTGCGGGTGGGTAGCCGGGCCTGGCGGAGTCGTACTGCCCGGCGACGGAGTCGAAGGAGAGCGCGCGATCGGTCATGGGCCCATGGTGGCGCGGGACGTCCGGAGATGTCCCGGGCGGGGTCGAACGGGTCGGCTCAGCGGCGCGGCGTACGGCGGGGACGGGCTCGGGGGCGCGGAGCACGGCGGGGCCGGGGACGGGCCGAGGTCGCGGGGTCCAGGGGGCGCGCGGCAGGAGGTGCCGGACGGCGGGACGTGCCCGGCGCGCGTTCAGCGCCTGGGGCGCCTGGTCCTGGACTTGTCGCGGGCGGCCGGGTTGCCGGTGCGGGTGGTGCGGCGGCGCTCGTACTGTCCGACGGCCGTCTCGTACTCCGTACGCCGCAGCCGCTCCCCCGGCGCCTCGGTGAGGGAGCGCACGAAATACGCGAGCAGTGAGCCGATGAAGCCGATGCCCTTGAGGCTGCGGAGTGCCTCCTCACGGGCGCGGTCGACGGGGCGCCGCGAGAAGCCCTCCCAGGTCTTGCGGAAGGCGATGGCGCTGCACACCGCGAACATCACGACGACGAGGCCGCCGACGAACGGACTGGCGTCGGCGATCGTCAGCCCCTGGTACGCGAAGCGCAGCAGGAGGCAGGCTCCCGCCGCGACGGCCAGTGATCCGACGGCGACGGCGGCCCGGCGCGCGGCGTAGCCGCCGTCGTGGGCGACCCAGGTCGTACCGAAGAAACGGAGGGGTTCGGGCCGGGGACCGCCGGGGCCGCCCGCGCTCTCCGCGTGGGTGGTCCCGGCGGCTTCGCCGCGCTCCTGCGGGCTCGCGCCCTTGGTCTCGCTCCTGCTTTCGCTCACGCCGCGATTATCCCTCGAACGTCCCCAGGCCGGCCGTCGGCCTCACCTCGCACGTCCGCCGGCCGTGCCTCCACCGTCCTTGGGCCTCACCTCGGCACCGGAACGGGACCCGGGGTCACGGCCCCGGGCGACGCGGGCTCGGGCGGGACGGCCTCAGGCGCGGCAGGTCGAGCGCGGCACGCTCAGGCGCAGCGCGGGGCGACGTATCCGTCGCTGCCCGTCCTGACGTACGCGTCGGCGACGAACTGTCCGTTGCCGATGTTGTCCCAGATGTTCGACGTGCCGTAGGGACCGGCGACCGACTGTCCGGCCTTCTGGCAGTAGACCGGCACCGTCGCGTCGTACGGCAATGTGCGTACGACCGAGTAGTGCGTACCCGGACCGGAGCGGACGTTGACGCGGTATCCGGGTGCGATCGGATAGCGGGCCACGGTCGCGTCGAGCGTCACCACGGCGGCGTCGGCACCCCCGATCTCGACATCCACCCCCGTCTGCGCCGACACCTCAATAGGCCCTTCAGGCTCTCTCGCCTCGGTAACCTCTCCTACCTCTTCAACAGACATCGCTGTCCTCCCCCTTGATGATCTTGTTGAACGTTCATCCTCTACGACTCGCAGGCTAGCAACACTCTTCGGCCATCGTCGCGGCATCGACTAGGCTCCGTGCGTCGCGCTCGTTCGAAGCGGCACGGGGGACTCACACATGGAATACGCCGGGAGTTACCGCCTTGAGGCATGCCTCGGCTCCGGTGGCATGGGCGTCGTGCATCTCGCCCGCTCCGCGTCCGGGCTGCGCCTCGCCGTGAAGGTGGTGCACCAGCAGTACGCGGCCGACCCGGAGTTCAGGGCGCGTTTCCGCCAAGAGGTCGCCGCCGCGCGCCGGGTCAGCGGCGCCTTCACCGCTCCCGTCGTGGACGCGGACCCGGACGCCGAACGGCCCTGGATGGCCACCTCGTACATCCCCGGTCCGACCCTCGCCGAGCAGGTGAAGACCAACGGCCCGCTGTCGCCCGCCGAGTTGCGCCGGCTGACGGCGGGCCTCGCCGAGGCGCTGCGGGACATCCACCGGGCCGGGGTCGTCCACCGGGACCTCAAGCCGGGCAACGTACTCCTCACGGACAACGGCCCCAAGGTCATCGACTTCGGCATCTCGCGGCCCGTCGACAGTGAACTGCGCACCGAGACGGGAAAGTTGATCGGGTCGCCGCCTTACATGGCGCCCGAGCAGTTCCAGCGCCCGCGTGAAGTGGGGCCCGCGGCCGACGTGTTCGCACTCGGCTCGCTGCTGGTCCACGCGGCGACGGGGCGCGGGCCGTTCGACTCGGACAGCCCCTACATCGTCGCCTACCAAGTGGTCCACGACGAGGCGGACTTGGTCGGGCTGCCCGACGATCTGGTGCCGCTGGTCGGGCGGTGTCTGGCCAAGGAACCGGAGAAGCGGCCCACGCCGGACGAGATCATGTCGGAGCTGCTCCCGCCGTCGTACGAGGCGGACGCCTTCATACCGTCCCAACGGCGTTCCCTGGAGCGCCCGTTGACGGTGACGGCGGACCCGGAGCGCACCCATGTGGGGGCACGTTCGACAGCGACGACGGGCGTGGGGGCCGACGCGGCGCGGGACACCGCCCCGGGGGCGGGGAACGGCGGAACCGGCGGATCGGACGGACCGGGGGCGGCGGGCGATCGACGCCGGCCCCTCGGGCGGTTCAAGTGGCCGGCGCTCGCGGTCGGTGTCGTCGTGCTGGTGTACGGCGGGCTCTGGGCCGCGCAGGGCTTCGGTGACGCGCGGGACCCGGCGGCCCGGCCGGGCGGGAACGCGGCGGACCCGAGTGGTGCCGCGTTCACGCCGTGGCGGACCCCGTCCCTCGGCGACGGCGCGACGGCGGGCGCCGCGCCCGCGTGCTCGTACACCCCGGGCGCGTCCGGTGTGCCCGCGACCTTGCTCTGTTCGTCGGGCGGTATCGCCGCGGCACGGCTGGACCCGGCCGACGGGCGGATGCTCTGGTCGCGGGACGCGGAGAGCGGGAAGGGTACGGAGAGCGGCGACGGTGGGGTCAGCACCGAGGACGGCGAGAGCGCGTCCGTGCCCGTCGTCTCCGGCGGCCTCGTCCACACCGTGCTCACCTCCGCGAAGGGCGCGCGGCTGCGCGCGTACGAGAAGGACGACGGAACCCCGGCCTGGACGGTGGACGTGTCCGCCGGTCAGGGCGGGGTCCATCACGCCGGGGACACCGTCCTGGTGGTCAAGGGCGGCGGACGGGTGGAGGCGCTGAACGGCGCGACGGGGAAGCGGCGCTGGGAGCGGGAGCTGGCCGGGCACACCTACCCGGTCCTCACCCTGCACAGCACGGAGACCGGTCACACGTACGCCACCGAGTCCTCGGACGACGGGCACACCACCCTGGTCAGCGCGGTGGCCCCGCAGACCGGTCAACTCGCCTGGCAGCGGCGGCTGGACGGCAACCTCACGCCGGTGGCCACCGAGCACGGCGCGCTGTTCCTCACATCGCTCGACGCGGAGTCGATGACGGACGCGGTCGTGCGCTACGACCCCGGGAGCGGGGAGGTGCGGCGTACGGCGCTGCCCTACTCCCTGCCCGACGCGCAGGTGGCGGTACGGGGGGACACCGCGTACCTGCTGGCGCGCGGCGGCACCCTGCTGGCCCTCGACGTCACCGCCGGGCGCCGTACGGGCGAAAGCGGCGCGGGCGACGGCGGCGGTGAAGGCGGCGGGACCGGAGACGGCGGCGCGGGCCGGGACGGCGGGGGCGACGGCCGGAGCCCCGAGGTGCGCTGGGAGCTGGAGACCGACGTGGCCCGCGCGTCGCGGCCCGTCGTGACGGCGGGCGACCGGCTGTACTTCTCCGCCGCCGACGGTCAGCTGTTCACCGTCGACACGGCGGACGGCGCGGTGATCGGCCGGACCAAGCCCCGGCTGCTGTCGGGCCGGCTCGCGTACATGTCGACGCTGCCCGCGCCGGTGACCGCGCCCGGCCGGGTCTACGCCGGGGCGCCGGACGGTTCGGTCTTCGCGGTGGACAGCGAGAACCCCGACACCTGGTGACACGCGTCTGGTGACACACACCGGGTGCCGGGGCCGTGGTGACCGACCGACAGGGCCGGGCCGTCGTATGGCGACAGTGCCCGGCGCCCGACGTGCGGCGCCCGGGTCAGCCGAGGCGGGTGATGTCCCGGACGGCGCCCTTGTCCGCGCTCGTCGCCATCGCCGCGTACGCGCGCAGCGCCACGGACACCTTGCGCTCCCGCGCGACCGGCTCGTACACCCCGTTCAGCGCCTCCCGCCGGGCCGCCAACTCCTCCTCGCCGACGAGCAGTTCGATCGAGCGGCCGGGGATGTCGATCCGGATGCGGTCGCCGTCCCGCACCAGCGCGATCGTCCCGCCGGACGCCGCCTCGGGCGAGGCGTGGCCGATCGACAGGCCCGACGTACCGCCGGAGAAGCGGCCGTCGGTGACCAGGGCGCACGCCTTGCCGAGGCCGCGGCCCTTCAGGTACGAGGTGGGGTAGAGCATCTCCTGCATACCGGGGCCGCCGCGCGGGCCCTCGTAACGGATGACGACGACGTCGCCCTCCGCGATCTCCTTGCGGAGGATCTTCTCGACGGCGTCCTCCTGCGACTCGCAGACGACGGCCGGGCCCTCGAAGGTCCAGATCGACTCGTCCACGCCCGCGGTCTTCACCACGCAGCCGTCGACCGCCAGATTGCCCCTGAGCACGGCGAGCCCGCCGTCCTTCGAGTACGCGTGCTCCACCGAGCGGATACAGCCGCCCTCGGCGTCCAGGTCGAGCGTGTCCCACCGCTCGGACTGGGAGAACGCGCTCGCCGAGCGCTTGCAGCCGGGCGCCGCGTGCCACAGCTCGACGGCCTCCTCGGAAGGTGAACCGCCGCGCACGTCCCAGGTCTTGAGCCACTCGTCGAGCGAGTCCGAGTGCACGGAGCGGACGCCCTCGTCGAGGAGACCGCCCCGGTACAGCTCGCCCAGGATGGCGGGGATGCCGCCGGCCCGGTGGATGTCCTCCATGTAGTACGTGCCGCCGGGGGCGACGTTCGGCGCGACCTTGGCCAGACACGGGACACGCCGGGAGACGGCGTCGATCTCGTCCAGTCCGTATTCGAGCCCGGCCTCCTGGGCGGCGGCGAGGAGGTGCAGGATCGTGTTGGTGGAGCCGCCCATGGCGATGTCGAGCGCCATGGCGTTGTCGAAGGCGGCGCGGGTGGCGATGGCGCGGGGCAGGACGGTCTCGTCGCCGCCCTCGTAGTGGCGCTTGGTGATGTCGACCACCGTGCGGCCCGCGTTCTCGTACAGCGCCCGGCGGGCGGTGTGGGTTGCGAGGACCGAGCCGTTGCCGGGCAGGGCGAGACCGATGGCCTCGGCGAGGCAGTTCATCGAGTTGGCGGTGAACATGCCGGAACAGGAGCCGCAGGTCGGGCAGGCGTTCTCCTCGATACGGAGGATGTCCTCGTCCGAGACGGACTCGTTGACGGCGTCCGAGATCGCGTTGATCAGGTCCAGCTTGCGGACCGTGCCGTCGACCAGGGTGGCCTTGCCGGCCTCCATCGGGCCGCCGGAGACGAAGACCGTGGGGATGTTGAGCCGCATCGCGGCCATCAGCATGCCCGGCGTGATCTTGTCGCAGTTGGAGATGCAGATCAGCGCGTCCGCGCAGTGCGCCTCGACCATGTACTCGACGGAGTCGGCGATCAGGTCGCGCGACGGCAGGCTGTAGAGCATGCCGCCGTGACCCATCGCGATGCCGTCGTCCACGGCGATCGTGTTGAACTCGCGCGGGACCGCCCCGGCGGCCTTGATCGCCTCGGAGACGATCCGGCCGACGGGGGCGAGGTGGGTGTGGCCGGGGACGAACTCGGTGAAGGAGTTGGCGACGGCGACGATCGGCTTGCCGATGTCCTCGCTCGCTACGCCCGACGCCCGCATAAGGGCGCGTGCGCCCGCCATGTTGCGGCCGTGGGTGACAGTGCGGGACCTCAGCTCGGGCATCGTCGCTCGCTCCTTCGGCAGATCCTTCGGCGGACGGGGCTTTTTCGAGCGTACGCCCCCGGCTCCAGGGTGTGGACGCTCGGTCCGGAATGCGGGATGCCCGTTCAGCTTTCGGTCGGGAACGGGCCGCGAATCGCGTATCCGGTATCGAGTATCCGGTCGGGAACGGTCACTCCCGAACAGTCACCCCCGGACAGTCACCCCCGGACAGTCACCCCCGAACGGTTCCTCGCGAACAGTCGCACCCGAACAGTCACTCCCGAACAGTCGCACCCGGTCGCGGTCCGGAGGGCCGCACGGTCCCCCGGCCCTGCTCCACGGCTCACCGCGCCCGGTCGTCAGTCCTCGGCCAGATACCGCTGGAGCGTCGGGGCGACCCGGCGGACGATCTCCTCGGTCTCCACGGACGCCAGCGGCTCCGCCTTGAGCACGTACCGCAGGAACGCGATCCCGATCATGTGCGAGGCGGCCAGTTCGGCGCGCAGGGTCGGATCGGGCACGTCCAGTTCCACCGCGATCCGCTCCAGCAGCCGCCGCAGGACGAACTTGCGCAACAGGGCCGCCGCGGCCTCGTTCGTCAGGGCCGAGCGGAGGATCGCGAGCAGCGGGGCGCGGGAGGCCGGGTTCTCCCACACGCTGATGAAGTAGCGCGCCAGCCGCTCGCCGATGCCCTCCTTGCCGCCGGTCAGCAGCGCGGGCAGGACGAGCGCCGGTTCGAAGGAGACCTCGATGGCCGCGCCGAAGACCTCTTCCTTCGTACCGAAGTAGTGGTGCACGAGGGCCGGGTCGACCCCGGCCGCCTTGGCGATGCCGCGCACGGACGCCTTGTCGTAGCCGCGGTCGGCGAACTCCTTGCGGGCGGCCGTCAGGATCCGCTCACGGGTGCCGGGCCCGGTGTCGGCGTCCGTACGCGCGGGGCGGCCACGGCGGCGGGGGGCCGCGGCGGTCATCGGCGGCGGGTCCGGGGCCGGGTCCCGGCGTGGGAGACACGGGGGCCCGGGGGGCGGGTCTCCGCCGACGGCCCGGCCGGTGTTCGTGCCGCCGGTCCCGCATGTGGTCCTGTCGGCGGCCCCTCCGACGGCCCCTCCGGCTGTGCGGTCGCCCGCGCGGCCGACGGCGCGGCGGCCAGATGGAGCCGGGTGAAGGCGAGCGCCTCCGCGAGATCGGCCTCCCGTTCGGCCGAGGACATGGCGCGCCGGGTGTTCACCTCGATGACGACGTGCCCGTCGAAGGCGCTGCCCGCGAGCCGTTCCAGCAGTTCCGCGCAGGGCTGGCTGCCGCGCCCCGGGACCAGGTGCTCGTCCTTGGCGGAGCCGTTGCCGTCGGCGAGATGGATGTGGCCCAGCCGGTCGCCCATGCGTTCGACCATGGCCATCGCGTCGGACCGGGCGGTGGCCGTGTGCGACAGGTCGACGGTGAAGTGCCGGTAGTCGTCCTTCGTCACGTCCCAGTCGGGGGCGTACGCGAGCACCTCGCGGTCCCGGTAGCGCCACGGGTACATGTTCTCGACGGCGAAGCGCACATCCGTCTCACCGGCCATCCGCCAGATTCCGGAGACGAAGTCGCGCGCGTACTGGCGCTGCCAGCGGAACGGGGGATGCACGACGACGGTGGAGGCGCCCAGCCGCTCGGCGGCCGACCGCGCGCGCAGCAGCTTGGTCCACGGGTCCGTCGACCAGACCCGCTGGGTGATCAGCAGACAGGGCGCGTGGATGGCCAGGATCGGTACCCGGTGGTGGTCGGAGAGGCGGCGCAGGGCCTCGATGTCCTGACTGACGGGATCCGTCCAGACCATGACCTCCACGCCGTCGTAGCCCAGGCGCCCGGCGATCTCGAAGGCCGTCGCCGTGGACTCCGGATAGACGGAGGCCGTCGACAGGGCGACCTTCGCATCCGGGACGCGCACCACTGGTTCTGCCACGGGGACAGGGTACGGGCAGCGGTGGGCCGCATCGCGGGCCAGGAAGCGGAAAGTGACGAGTGCAACGGTTCGTCCGTTCTCCTCCCGGCATTCCCCGGTGCCCGTTCCGCCCCCGGCGCCGCCGGCCCTCCGTCCCCGGCTTCCCCGACTCTCCCGGCCGTCCGGGCCCCGGTTCCCCGGTTCCCCCGGCTCTCCGCCCCGGGGTCCTACTCCTCGGTCACCGGCAGCTGGTCCAGCCGCCGGAGGATCACACCCTCGCGCAGTGCCCAGGGGCAGATCTCCAGCTCCTCGACGCCGAGCAGGTCCATCGCGGCCTCGGCGACGAGCGCCCCGGCGAGCAGCTGGTGCGCCCGCCCCTCCGAGACACCGGGCAGTTCGGCCCGCCGCGCGGCGGTCATCGAGGCCAGCTTCGGCACCCACTCCTCCAGCGACTTACGGCTCAGGTCCCGCTGGACGTACAACCCCTCGGCGGAACGGGCCGCCCCGGCGATCCTGGCCAGCTGCCGGAACGTCTTCGAGGTGGCCACGACATGGTCGGGCTCGCCGAGGCGGGTGAACTCGCCGACGTTACGGCCGATCTGGGCCCGCACATGGCGGCGCAGCGCCCGTACGTCCTGCGCGTCGGGCGGGTCGCCGGGCAGCCACCCGGCGGTGAGGCGGCCGGCGCCCAGCGGGAGGGAGACGACGGCGTCGGGCTCCTCGTCCATGCCGTACGCGATCTCCAGCGAGCCGCCGCCGATGTCGAGGACCAGCAGTTTCCCCGCCGACCAGCCGAACCAGCGGCGGGCGGCGAGGAAGGTCAGCCGGGCCTCCTCGTCGCCGGTGAGGACCTGGAGGTCAACATCGGTCTCCTCCTTGACCCGGGCGAGAACCCGGTCGGCGTTGCTCGCCTCGCGCACGGCGGACGTGGCGAACGGGAGCACCGCCTCGCAGCCCTTGTCCTCGGCGGCCTGGAGCGCGTCGGCGATCGTCGCCACGAGCCGTTCGACACCCTCGGGGCCGATCGCGCCGTCCGCGTCGAGCAGTTCGGCGAGCCTCAGCTCGGTCTTGTGGGAATGGGCGGGCAACGGCCGCGCGCCGCGATGGGCGTCGACCGCCAGCAGGTGGACGGTGTTCGAACCGACGTCGAGAACTCCGAGTCTCATGGGCGAACGCTACTGCGACGACACGCATACGCTGGAGGCGTGCCCAAGACGAACAAGGCGAAGCCGGGCAAAGCCCTCGGCGCCCAGAAGCAGCGCAAGCAGATTCCGCCCGCCGGGGCCGACAAGCCGGCCAGGCGTGCCACGTCCGACAAGTCCGCTGTCCCCGCTGTCCCCGACGAGAAGGGGCTGGACTTCGCGCGGTCCTGGGTGGAGTTCCCCGATCCGGCCGACGACGAGCAGGTCTTCCGGTGCGATCTGACCTGGCTCACCTCGCGCTGGACCTGCATCTTCGGCAGCGGCTGCCAGGGGATCGAGGCGGGGCGCGCGGACGACGGGTGCTGCACGCTGGGGGCGCACTTCTCCGACAAGGACGACGAGAAGCGGGTCGCCGGGCATGTGAAGCGCCTCACGCCGGAGCTGTGGCAGTTCCACGACGTGGGGACGGACAGCGGCTGGGTGGAGAAGGACGACGACGGCGCCCGCAAGACGCGCCGCTGGGAGGGCTCGTGCGTCTTCCAGAACCGGCCCGGCTTCGCGGGGGGCGCGGGCTGCGCCCTGCACATCCTGGCGCTGCGTGAGGACCGCGAACCGCTGGAGACCAAGCCCGACGTGTGCTGGCAGCTGCCGGTGCGGCGGACGTACGACTGGATCGACCGGCCCGACGAGTCGCGGGTGCTCCAGGTGACGATCGGCGAGTACGACCGCCGGGGCTGGGGCCCCGGCGGGCACGACCTGCACTGGTGGTGCACGTCGGCGACCTCGGCGCACGGGGCGGGGGAGCCGGTGTTCCGGACGTACGCGCCGGAGCTGACCGAACTGATGGGCAAGGCCGGGTACGACGTGCTGGTGGGCCTGTGCGAGACCCGCCTGGCGAGCGCGCTGCCCCTGGTCGCACCCCACCCGGCGGACCCGACGGGCGGGTGAGCCGGGCGGAGCGTGCTGACCGGGTGAGCGCGGTGGGTGGGGTGACCGGGTGGGGTCGGGCGACCAGGCCAGCGCGGCGGGTGGGGTGACCCGGTGGGGTCGGGTGACCGGGCCAGCGCGGCGGGTGGGGTGACCGGGTGAGGTCGGGTGACCGGGCCAGCGCGGCTGGTGGGGTGACCGGGTGAGGTCGGGCGACCGGGTGACCGGGCCAGCGCGGCGGGTGGGGTGACCGGGTGAGGTCGGGTGAGGTCACCCGGTGGGGTCGGGTGACCAGGCCAGCGCGGTGGGTGGGGTGCGGGCGGTGGACCGCCTGCGGACCGGCTAGGGCGCGGCCGGGGTGTTCGGGCCGGGTGGGTCCGTGGGGGTGGTCGGGGCCGACGTGGTGGGGGGTGGGGTGGTCGGGGGCGTCGGGGTGCCGGGGCCCGGGTCGGCAGGTTCGCCCGGGTGGGTCGGGCCGGGGCCGCCCGGGTCCGGCGGGGCCGAGGACGGCCGGTGGGTCGGGGCGGGCGGACGGGCGGGGCCGGGGTCCGACGAGGACGGCGGCCGGTACCCGTAACCGCTGATCGCCACCGCCGAGCCCGCCGGGGTCAGCGCGACCAGGGCGCGCCAGGGGCCGGACGGTTCGCGGGCGTGGTCGACGTGGACATGGACGGTGACGGAACGGCCGGGCGGGAGTGTGCCGGACGTACCGCTCAGCCGCAGCCAGGACGCGCCGGTCCGGGCGGACCAGGTGACGGCCTCGCCGCCGGTCGCGGTGAGCGTGATCCTCGTACGGTCGCCGGACGACTCGGCCGTGACGGCGAGCCGCCCCGCGCCCGCCCCGGACCCGCCGGGCCGGGCGCCCGTACCGTCGCCGACGACCTCGACCGAGACGTCCGGGCCCCCACCGCCGCCGGCCCGGTTCCGGGCGCTGCCCGCGTTCTCGTACATGTCGTACGTGTCGTACGGATCCGCGCCCTGCGTACCGTGCCGTTCGGCCTCGCCCGCGCTGACCGAGGTCCCGCCGCCGTCGCCGGTGGCCGGTGCCTCGCCCCGGTAGGCGGCCCAGAGGGCGAGCACGGGCGCGGCGACGACGGTCGCCACGACGGTGGTGGTGACGGCCCGCGCGCGGATGCGGTCGCGGCGGGCGGCGCGGTCCTTGGGGTCCATCGGGAAACCGTCGCGGCCGAAGCGCGGGGTGGTGGCCCGGGAGCGCGGGGTGTTCGCGACGGCGCCGTAGACCGCCGCCCGGGGTGCCTCGACGAGCGGCAGGACGGCGGGGGACAGCTTCCGGGAGGGCTCGCCGTCGGGGACCGGGCCGGAGAGGCGCCTGGCGCGCGCGGCGGCGGTAGAGCCCGGCCAGGGGCCCGCCGCCTCGGCGCGCTCGGCGGCGCGGCGGCAGCGCGGGCAGTCGTCCACGTGCCGGACGAGCTCGCGGCGGAGCGCGGCCGAGAGCAACACCTGTTCGTCGCCGATGAGTTGGGCGACGGCGGGGCAGTGGCCCGTCTCGGCCACCGCGAGGGCGGCCCGGGTGCGTTCGACCTCGCAGGCGGCGGAGTTGAGCAGTTCGCGGGCGGGCAGCGCCGCCAGGGACAGCACGGCGGCGATGTCGCGGGCGTCGAGCCGGTGACGTACCGCGAGTTCGAGCACCTCGCGCTGCTCGGGGGTGGTGCCCGCGGCCTCGGGCCAGGCCAGCGTGGCGAGTTCACGCCGCCGGCGGGCGGCGACGTCCGGCGGTACGGCGGCGGGCGGGGCCGCCGGGCGGGCCGGTCCCGGCTCGCGGCGCCCGGCGTGCGCCCCCGGGCGGCTCGCGCGCTGCTCGGTGAGCCGCCGCAGACAGGCCCACCGGGCGAGCGCGTAGAGCCAGGCGCGGCGCGGGCCGTCGCCCGCCGGGCAGCGCCCGTGGTGACGCTCGGAGACGGCCAGGACCTCGCCCAGCACGGCGGTCGCCGCGTCGTGGTCGCAGAGCACGGAGAGGCAGTAGGTGAACAGCCCGTCCAGATACGGCTCGTACCGCGCGGGCGACCGGTCCGTACGCGACCGTTCGCTCCTCGGCCGGTCGTCCCTCGGCCGGTCCGTACGAGGTGGGGACGGCTCCGGTCCGGAGGCGCCGGACGTGCCGGACGGGGGCGACGGCTCCGATCCGGGCGCGCGCCGGGGCGCGCGAGATGCGTCGGTGGTGTGTGTCGGGGGCTCCAGTCTGCTGCTCGTCACCCGGCGACGGTAGACAGGGGAGCGCACCACCTTCTCCACCCTTGCCTACTTTTAATCCTTACGGGTGAAACGGACGCGCGGGCCGTGTCCTGCCCCGCCTGTTCAACCCGGCGACCCCCCAAGTCCCCGCCGCGGCACGGACTGTCAGTGGTCGCCTATACGGTGGCGCCATGCCTGCCGCCCGTACGAAATCCGCCAAGGACCGGCCGTCCTACCGCTGCACCGAGTGCGGCTGGACCACCGTCAAGTGGCTCGGCCGCTGCCCCGAGTGCCAGGCATGGGGCACGATCGAGGAGTACGGCGCGCCCGCCGTCCGGACCACCGCCGCCGGCCGGGTCTCCTCGCCCGCCCTCCCGATCGGCCAGGTCGACGGGCGTACGGCCACGGCGCGTTCGACCGGCGTGCCCGAGCTGGACCGGGTCCTCGGCGGCGGGCTGGTGCCGGGAGCCGTCGTGCTGGTGGCCGGTGAGCCGGGCGTCGGCAAGTCCACGCTGCTCCTGGACGTCGCGGCGAAGGCCGCCGACGCCGAGCACCGCACGCTGTATGTGACGGGCGAGGAGTCGGCGAGCCAGGTGCGGCTGCGCGCGGACCGCATCAAGGCCATCGACGACCATCTGTATCTCGCGGCCGAGACGGATCTCTCCGCCGTCCTCGGGCATCTCGACGCGGTGAAGCCGTCGCTGCTGATCCTGGACTCCGTACAGACGGTCGCGTCGCCGGAGATCGACGGTGCTCCCGGCGGGATGGCGCAGGTCAGGGAGGTCGCGGGCGCGCTCATCCGGGTCTCCAAGGAGCGCGGGATGGCCACCCTGCTCGTGGGCCACGTCACCAAGGACGGCGCCATCGCCGGGCCCCGGCTGCTGGAGCACCTGGTGGACGTCGTGCTGTCCTTCGAGGGCGACCGGCACGCGCGGCTGCGGCTGGTGCGCGGCGTCAAGAACCGGTACGGCACGACGGACGAGGTCGGCTGCTTCGAGCTGCACGACGAGGGCATCATCGGCCTCGCCGACCCCTCCGGCCTCTTTCTCACGCGCCGCGACGAGCCCGTCCCCGGCACCTGTCTCACGGTCACGCTGGAGGGCCGCCGCCCGTTGGTCGCGGAGGTGCAGGCGCTGACCGTCGACTCGCAGATCCCGTCCCCCCGGCGCACCACGTCCGGCCTGGAGACCTCCCGCGTCTCGATGATGCTGGCCGTGCTGGAGCAGCGCGGCCGGATCAGCGCCCTCGGCAAGCGGGACATCTACAGCGCGACGGTCGGCGGTGTGAAGCTGTCGGAACCGGCCGCGGACCTGGCGATCGCGCTCGCCCTGGCGTCGGCCGCGAGCGACACCCCCCTGCCGACGAACCTCGTCGCGATCGGCGAGGTGGGCCTCGCGGGCGAGGTCAGACGGGTCACGGGCGTCCAGCGCCGACTGGCCGAGGCACACCGGCTGGGCTTCACCCACGCCCTGGTGCCGACCGACCCGGGAAGGATCCCTGCCGGTATGAAGGTCACAGAAGTCGCCGACATGGGAGCGGCGCTGAGCGTGCTTCCGCGCCGGGCTCGCGCGGAGGCCCCACGGGACGACAGGGACCGCCGGTAGACTTTGCCCTGGTCTCGCCCATCCGTACGAGCCGGAGGAGTGCAGTGGCAGCCAACGACCGGGCAGCAGCACCCGGAAAGTCCGGTGGTGGCTCCGGTGGATCCCGCACCGAAGCGCTGATGCGGGCCTCGCTGAGCGCCGTGGCGCCCGGCATGGCGCTGCGCGACGGCCTGGAGCGGATCCTCCGGGGGAACACCGGCGGTCTCATCGTCCTGGGCATGGACAAGACCGTCGAGACGATGTGCACGGGCGGCTTCGTGCTGGACGTGGAGTTCACCGCGACGCGGCTGCGTGAGCTGTGCAAGCTCGACGGCGCGCTGATCCTCGACAAAGACATCACCAAGATTCTGCGGGCCGGGGTGCAGCTCGTCCCGGACGCCTCCATCCCCACCGAGGAGACGGGCACCCGCCACCGCACGGCGGACCGGGTGTCCAAGCAGTGCGGGTTCCCGGTGATCTCCGTGTCGCAGTCGATGCGGCTGATCGCGCTGTACGTGGACGGGGAGCGCCGGGTCCTGGAGGAGTCGGCGGCCATCCTGTCGCGCGCCAACCAGGCCCTGGCGACGCTGGAGCGGTACAAGCTCCGGCTGGACGAGGTCGCGGGCACGCTGTCCGCGCTGGAGATCGAGGACCTGGTCACGGTCCGGGACGTGTCGGCGGTCTCGCAGCGCCTGGAGATGGTGCGCCGGATCGCCACGGAAATCGCCGAGTACGTCGTCGAGTTGGGCACCGACGGGCGGCTTCTCGCCCTCCAGCTGGACGAGTTGATCGCGGGTGTCGAGCCCGAGCGGGAGCTGGTCGTCCGGGACTACGTACCGGAGCCGACCGCGAAGCGGTCCCGTACGGTCGCCGAGGCGATGACCGAACTGGACGCGCTCTCCCACACCGAGCTGCTGGATCTGCCGGTCGTGGCACGGGCGTTGGGGTACAGCGGCTCGCCGGAGACGCTGGACTCGGCGGTCTCGCCGCGCGGTTACCGGCTGCTGGCCAAGGTGCCCCGGCTGCCCGGCACCATCATCGAGCGGCTGGTCGAGCACTTCGGCGGGCTCCAGAAGCTGCTCGCCGCGAGTGTGGACGATCTCCAGACGGTGGACGGGGTGGGCGAGGCGCGGGCGCGCAGCGTGCGCGAGGGCCTGTCGCGGCTGGCGGAGTCGTCCATCCTGGAGCGGTACGTCTGACATTCCTGGCGGGGGTTCGCCCGGGGGCGCGCCTCGTACGTCGGGCGGTGGTACCGCAGTCGTACGTCGGTCATACGTGAGGGAGGAGGGCCGCAGCACCGTCAAGGCGGTGGTGCGGCCCTCCTGACGTACGTACGAAAACGTGCGGGTGAAAACGTCCGGGCGAAGACATCTGGACGAAGACATCCGGACGAAGACGCCTGGACGAAGGCGTATGCAGGAAACGGGCTCCCGGTCAGTCCTTGTCGAGGCGGATCGACGTCTGGCCCTGCTTGACGGTCGCGCCGGGGGCCGCCGCCTCCACCAGATACGTACCCGGCCCGGCCTTGCCCGGCGGGGGCGTGGCGCAGCGGGGGGCGCTCTGGTTGAGGTCCCAGACGACGGTCCTGGTGACCGTTCCGCCCGCGGGCACCTTCAGCAGCAGCCGGTCGGTCTTCGGGCAGTCCTTGGAGGACCAGATCTCTTCGCTCTCGGAGTCCGTCACGGTCAGCACGACCGACTTCGGGCCGAGGTCGGCCTTGCAGTCCTTGGCGGACCCGTTGGTGGCCACGATCCTGAACGTGGGCTTCTCGCCCGGCTCGTAGGCGACCTTGCGGCTCTCCAGCTTCAGCGTCAGCGCGCTCGCCGAGCAGGTGGGCAGTGCCGATCCGGCCGGCAGGCGCTCGCCCGTGGTGCTGCCGCTCGCGCCGTCGGCGACACCGCCGCCCGCACCGCCGCCGTTCGCGGTGCCGCCGGCCCCGGCCGAACCCGCCGTACCGCCGCTGCCGCCGTCACCGGTGCCCCCGTCGTCGGCGCCCGCGTCCGTACCGCCCGGGTCGCCGCCGGTTCCGGCGCTGCCGGTGTCACCTTCGGTGTCGCCCGGCTCGTCGCGTCCGCCCGGCTGTTCACTTATGGCGGGGCCCGATCCGG